>DIAY01000263.1:0-22605 GCA_002414905.1 Holophagales bacterium UBA5066
GTTCCGCCTACGCTGTCGATCCGGCGCTCCGGACGAGGAGGACGCATGATCACGAGGGAAGAACTTCTCCGGCTTCTCGCTCCGCTCGGGCGCCCGTGCGTGTCCCTGCTCCTGCCGACTCACCGCTACGCGCCCGACAGCGCACAGGACCCGATCCGATTCAGGAATCTCCTGAAGACGGCCCGGAAGCTCCTCACGGACGGAGTGCCTAAGGCCGCCGCCGAGGAGATCCTGGCGCCGCTGGAAGCGCTTTCGGAGCCCGCGTTCTGGAGGGACCAGCTCGACGGACTGGCCGTCTTCGCCTGTCCCGGATTCCAGGCCGTCTACCGGCTCCCAATGCCTCTCCCGGAACGCTCGATCGTGGCCGACAGCTTCCACATCCGCCCGATCCTCGGAGCCCTCAGGGCGAATCGCAGGTTCTACGTCCTCGCGGTGAGCCAGAAGAGCGTCACCTTCTACGAGGGGAGCCCGACCGGGCTCGGCCCGGTCGACCTCCGGGACCTCCCCACGTCGATGAGGGACGTTCTCGGCGTCGCGGAGCAAAGACCGGGGCTTCAGCTCCATGCCGCCGGGGAGAGTCCGATCTTCCACGGGCGCGGCGCTCCCGACGAGAATCGCAGGGAGGATCTGGCGAGGTTCTTCCGCGTCATCGACAAGGCGCTCTGGGAGCGGCTGAGGGACGAGCGGGTCCCGCTCATCCTCGCAGGCCCGGCGGCCTACTTCCCGATCTACCGCGACATCAGCCGGTATTCCTACCTCGCGCCGGAAAGCGTCGAAGGCAACGTCGACTCCGCGACGCCGGAGGAGCTGCACGGGCGGGCGTGGCCCGTCGCCCGCGCCGTCTTCCAGGCGGAAGAGGACGCCGCACGCAACGAGTACGAGCAGCTGTCGGCATCACACCTCGCCACCAGCATCCTCACCGAGGTCGCCACCGCGGCCATCTGCGGCCGGGTGCGGAGGCTCTTCGTCCAGGAGGGAAAGGTCCTCTTCGGCAGCCTGAACACGGCGACGGGGGAAGTGCTCCTTCACGGCCGGCAGGAGGGAATCACCGACGACGACGTCCTGGACGATCTCAGCGAGGCCGTCCTCGCGAGGGGCGGCGACGTCCTCGAGCTCCCCGCCGGGAAGATGCCGGAGGGGGCGGCCGCGGCCGCGATCCTGCGCTGGTAGGAGAGGCCCCGCCGGGCTCGACCCCAAAGTCGACACTGACGTTCTTCACCGACTCATCACGACGGTCGTCCTGGAATCCGTCACCGAAGGAGAGACTCGATGAAACTTCTGCTTTGCCTCCTTTCCGCCGCGGCTTTCGCCGCCTCCACGTCCCTCGCCCAGCTGCCCGTCGCCATTCCGGCGGCTCCAGCGGCTCCGGCTGCGCCAGCCACTCCGGCCGTTCCGGCTGCGGCCGAAGCGGTCGCCGCCCCGGCCCTCACCGTCGAGAACTCCGCCAATCCGGACCTGGTCGGCTCCCTCGTGAGCAAGCTCGGCGTGACGCCCACGCAGGCCGAAGGAGGCGCAGGAGCGCTCCTCGGGCTCGCCAAGGGAAAGCTCAAGGTCGACGATTTCACGAAGGTGGCAACCGCCATGCCCGGCACGGACAAGCTGATCGCCTCTGCTCCGGTTGCGGACGCTCCGAAGAGCGGCGGCGCCCTCGGGGCGGCTGCCGGCGCATTGGGCAGTCAGGCCGGGCTCGCGGGCCTCGCCCCGGTCTTCAGCAAGCTCGGCCTGAAGGGCGACATGGTTGCGAAGTTCGCGCCGGTCGTCGTCGACTACGCCCAGAAGAAGGGGGGCGACACGGTCGGCAAGCTCCTCGGGAGCGTCCTCAAGTAGGCGCGCCGGCCGGTCTCTTCCGAGACTCCGCGCTCACCTTCAGAGCCCCAGCGCGGCCCTGATCTTCGTAAAGATTTCGGTGTTTTCGTAGATCCCGGCAAACGCCTCGGCACCGGGGCCGAAGGCGAAAACGGGCACCATCGTCGCGGTGTGCTTCTTCGAGACGAAGCCCGCCTCGACGTCGCGCCCGGCGATCGAGCCACCCGTGAGCGCCATCCCTCCCGTCTCGTGATCGGCGGTCAGGATGACGAGAGTCTGGCCGTCGCTCGCGGCGAAGTCGAGAAGCCGAGCCACCGCGCGGTCCAGGTCGACGACCTCCGCCGTCACGCCGCGGCCATCCTGCTCGTGCGCGGCCACGTCGATCTGAGAACCCTCGACGAGCAGGAAGAAGCCCCTTTCGCCGGACAGGCGCTGGAGAGCGACGGAGACCGCGGCCGGCAGGACATCTCCCCGCCCCTGGGTCACTCGCGGCAGGTCGTCCTGGGCGAGGAGGGCCACGAGCTTCTCGCCGCCAGCGGTCGCGAGCCGCGAGCGGTCTTCGACGATCTCGTAGCCGTTGGCGGCGAGCTCGCCCAGGAGGTAACGCCGGTCGGGGCGTGCGGTGAAGAAGCACCGTCCCCCTCCGATGAGGAGATCGGCCCCGGAGGCGGCGATGTCGAGGGCGATCTCTTCTTCCTGGGCCCGTAACGGCCGGTGGGCCAGGAATGCGGCCGGCGTGGCGTCCGTGATGCGGCTGGTCACGACGACTCCCGTGCGGAGGGAACGCGCCCGGGCGAGCTCGACGAGCGACGGCACGCTACGCCCGTCCACGTCGACGCCGATGGCGCCGTTGCGCGTCTTCACCCCGCACGCCATGGCGGTGGCCGCCGCGGCGGAGTCGGTGACGAGCTTGTCCGCCGAGCTCGTTCGCGACAGGCCCACGACCCCGAAGCGCTCGACCGCGAGATTCCCTCCGGCGGAGACGAGCCCGGCGGTGAGGTGGGTGACACCCATTCCGTCGCCGATCACGAGTACGGCGTTGCGCGCCCAGGGCGTGGGTTCTGCGCCGAAGGCGAGGGACGCCAGAAGGAGGGCCGGTAGGAGGAACAGGGGGAGCCGGGTGAAGCGCATGGGCGATGGAGCCTATCCTGCTTCGAAGGGTCCGGTGATCACGACCACGTCGTGCCTGCCGGACCAGGAGGAGGAGCCATGACCGTTTTCCGAGGCCGCGTCCTCGCTGCCCTGCTCTGCGCGGCGGCCCTCGCGGCCCCCGCCTTCGCCCAGGAGCTCGAGGTCATCGAGCGGACCCTGCCGAACGGCATGAAGGTCCTGATGGTTCCCCGCCACGACCAGCCGACCATCTCCTGCGGGTGGCTCGCCCGCGTCGGCAGCGCGAACGAGCGCCCCGGCATCACCGGCCTTGCACACCTCTTCGAGCACATGATGTTCAAGGGGACACGGACGATCGGCACGAAGGACATCGCCCGTGACCTCGAGCTGAACAAGCTCCAGGACGAGGTTCAGGCCGGGGTCCGCGAGGAGATGTCGATCCTCCGCGAGAAGCAGCGCCGGGGCGAGATCGCCGACATGATGGATCCCGCCGCCCGGACTCCGCGCCTGATCGAGCTTCTCGCAAGGTTCGACGCTCTCGTGAAGGAGCAGCGCGCCCTCGTCGTCAAGGACGAGATGGACAAGCTCTACCAGGAGCAGGGCTCGACCGGGCTCAACGCGTCGACGAGCCAGGACCGGACCTTCTACATCGTCGGCATCCCGTCGAACAAGCTCGAGCTCTGGGCCTGGCTCGAGTCCGACCGCATCGCAAACCCGGTCTTCCGCGAGTTCTACAGCGAGCGGAACGTCATTCTCGAGGAGCGGCGCCAGACGCTCGAGTCGCGCCCCGGCGGGACGGTCGACGAAGCGTTCAATGCGATGACCTGGATGGCCCACCCGTACAGCTGGGAGGTCATCGGCTGGCCAAGCGACATCGCCCAGGTGACGCGCGAGCAAGCGAACGATTTCTTCGCCACGTACTACGCGCCGAACAACCTCACCGCAATCCTCGTCGGCGACCTCGACCCGGAGAAGACCTGGGTTCTCCTGCAGAAATACTTCGGCCGGATCCCCACGAACCCGAAGGGCGTTCCCGAGGTGATCACGCTCGAGCCGGTGCAACCCGCCGAGCAGCGGATGGTCGCCGAGGTCGAGATGACGCCCTCGGTCGAGGCGGACTACAAGGCCGTACCCGCCGTCCATCGCGACGCTGCGGCGCTCCAGGTTCTCGGCGTCGTCCTCGGAGGGCCTCCCATGATGGGTCGCCCCGGCATGGGCGGGCCGATGCGCCCGCCGTCAGGCAGGCTCCACAAAGCTCTCGTCCTCGACCAGAAGGTCGCCACCCGCGCCTCGGCCTCCTTCCGCGGCCAGAAGTACGGCGGCCTCTTCTACCTTTCCGCCACTCCGGCCCCCGGCAAGCGACCCGCCGAGATCGAGCCGCTCCTCTATGCGGAAATCGAGAAGGTCGTGAAGGAGGGGGTCTCCGACGACGAGATCGCCCGCGCAAAGAACGGAATCCGCGTCGCCTGGTACTCGCGGCTCGAGAGCAACTCCGGGATCCGCGAGTCGCTCGCGCAGGCCGAGAGCAGCGGCACCTACAAGGACCTTCTCGATGCCCCGAAGAGGCTCGAGGCCGTCACCCGCGACGACGTCCAGCGCGTCGCAAAGCAGTACCTCGTCAAGGAGAGCCGGAGCGTCCTTCTGACGACGCGCAAGGGGGGAGGCGAGGGGATGCCGCGCCGGCGCCCCGGCGGCCCGCCTCCCGCCGCTGTCCCCGCCCCGGAGGTGAAGAGATGAACCGCCTCGCGACGACGCCCCTCCTTCTCGCCCTCGCAGCGACGACCGCTCTCGGGCAGGTAATCCCCGAGCGTCCCGAGAAGCTGGCCTACCCGCCGCTCACCTTCCAGGTGCCGAAGGCGAGGGACGCGAAGGTCCTCCTGAAGAACGAGGTCCCGGCGTATCTCGTCGCCGACCCGACGGGAGTCCCGCTCGTCCGCATCACCGTCTGGTGGCGGGGCGGCGCCTACATGGAGCCTGTCGGCAAGGAGGGCCTGGCGAGCCTCTTCGGCTCTCAGCTCGCCGTCGGCGGGACCCAGAAGAGGGACGCCGCAGCCGTCGAGGACCGCCTCGACTCTCTCGCCGCGACCCTCTCGTCGAGCTGCGGCAGCACGAGCGGCAGCCTCTACCTGCAGGTCCAGGAGAAGGACCTTGCCGAGGGAATGGACCTCCTCGTCCAGGCGCTCACGCAACCGGCGTTCGCAGAGGACCGGCTCGACCTCGCCAGGAAGAGCGCCCGCCAGTCGCTCGAGCGCCGCAACGACGCCGTGACGTCCATCGCCCGGATCCAGATGCCGTACCTCCTCTTCGGCGATCACTTCTTCGCCTCGGAGAAGACGACGGCCGCGAGTCTCGACGCGATCACGCGCGAGGACCTCCTCGCCCTCCACACGGCCCTTCTCCATCCCGCGAACCTCGTGGTCGCCGTCTCCGGGAAGTTCGAGAAGAAGGCGATGGCCGACCTCCTGAACAGGACCGTCGGCGCGATCTCTGCGGGCAAGGCGGCCCGCCCGAGCCCGAAGGTCCCCACCCCCGACTTCGCCCGCACACCGGGCCTCTACGTCTGCGACAAGGACGCCCCGCAGGCGATGTTGCAGTGGGCGTTCCCCGGCATGCGCCGCGGGGACCCCGACTGGTACCCCGCCATGGTCATGAATCACGTCCTGGGCGGCGGCGGCTTCACCGCGCGCCTCATGAAGAAGATCCGCTCCGACGAGGGACTCACCTACGGCGTGAGGACGAGACTCGAGGAAGGCGCCTACTGGCGCGGCGACCTCACCGGCGGCCTGCAGACGAAAAACCGCTCCGTCGCCTATGCCCTCCGCCTCGCCCTCGCCGAGATGCAGAGGCTGAAGGACGAGCCCCTCACCGAAGCCGAGCTGACATCGCTGAAGGACGGGCTCGTCGAGTCGTTCCCGGCCCAATGGGCGAGCCGCCAGGCGATTGCGAACCGCTTCGCCGAGGAGCAGCTCACCGGCTGGCCCGAGGACTGGTGGGTCGACTACCGCGAGAAGGTGAAGGCGGTCACAGCCGCCGACGTCCAGAAGATGGCGAAGCGGCTCCTCGACACGGAGAAGATGGTCATCCTCGCCGTCGGCAAGGCGTCCGAGATCGAGACGGGCGATCCCGACCACCCGGGCGCCCTGAAGGACGCCGCAAAGCTCCCGCTCGCGCGCGTGCCGCTCCGTGACCCGCTCACGCTGAAGCCGATTCCCTGACCGGCGCGGCCGGCGAGGGGAGCCTCGGGAAACGAGCCTCCCCCGCCAGGCCGAAGACGGTCAGTTCGGGGCGGACAGAGTAGCGACGGGGCTTCTGTAGTCGTTGCGCAGAGTAGCCCGTTCGCTACCGAATAACCTGAGAAACGCTTCAGCCCGAACCACGTATCTCACTCACGTGGAGTGGTTTCCGTTGGAGTCCACCTCAGCGCCAGAAGCTGGCGAGGCCCTTGCAACGTCTCCATCGTGGATCGAGACCGAGCTCCCGGACGATCGAAGGCGGCCTTCCCCTGCTGGGACGGCCGGATCGCGCCCGTCTTCGACACGGCGCGGGATCTTCACGTCATCGAGGCCGAGTCCGGGCGAGTTCTTTCCGTGACGGAAGAGGCTCTTCCCTCGGGTCCGGCGGGCCGAAAGGCAATCCGCCTGGCAGACCTCGGCGTCGGGACCCTCGTCTGCGGAGCGATATCGCGGTCGACGCGGGAGACGGTGGACTGCCTGGGCATCCGGGTCATCTCGTTCGTCTCCGGAGAACGGGACGAGGTGATTCAGGCGTGGCTTCAGGACGGCTTGGACAGGCCTGAATTCGCAATGCCCGGTTGCGGCGGACGCCACCGGGCGCGGGTTCGAGGACGTTTCGGGGGAGGCGACACGAGTTCGTGCCTCTGCCCGGGTTGCGGGCACGTGGAGCCGCATGAGCGTGGAATTCCCTGCGTTCAGCAGCAGTGCCCGAAGTGTGGCACCGCGATGACGCGGGCCTCTTGAAAGGAGAAGGAATCATGCCGAGAAGAGATGGAACAGGACCGATGGGACGAGGGATGGGGAGCGGCCGAGGCCGGGGTTGCTGCAATGGATTCGGACCCGGGGCTGGAGTCGGACCCGAAGCCGGAGTCGGAACCGGACCTGGAGCCCGCGACGTCCTTTCGCCCGTTGCGCCCGCCAACGCTGCGCCCGGGAGAGGCCTCGGGCTCGGAATGGGCCGCGGGCTCGGGAGAGGACGCGGTCCGGGCGGAGGCGCCGGCCTCGGTGGCAACCGGCTCCGGTGGCGGGGCGGCAGAGGCGGCGGCGCTCCGCCGACCTCACCGGCGGGAGATCGGTAATGGCGAAGATCGGAATCATCATCTGCGCGCGATACAAGGACTGCGGGGGCGGCAAGTGCCTCCGGTCGATGCGAGAGCGCCGCGGGGCGTTCTCCTCGTATCCGGCCGACGAACCGCTGGAGGTCGTCGGCTACTCGACCTGCGGCGGCTGCCCCGGCGGAAACGTGGAGTACGTCCCCGCCGAGATGAAGAAGAACGGCGCCGAGGCGATCCACCTCGCCACCGGCCTCGTCGTCGGGTATCCGCCGTGCCCGAACATCCGCAGGTTCAAGTCCTACATCGAGACCGCGTACGGCCTTCCGGTGGTCGTCGGAACCCACCCCATCCCCGAGAAGTACAGGAAGGTCCACGAGAAGCTTCCGTTCTGGAAGGACTCCGGAATGGCCGAGCTCGCAGGGCCGCTCTTCGCGGAGGCGCCGGAGATCCAGGCGGCCTACGACTGAACGAAAGGAGTGTCATGAAAATTGCGATCTCGACTTCCGGAGAGAGTCTCGACTCCGCCCTGGACAGCCGCTTCGGCCGGGCGCCGCGGTTCCTCCTCTACGACCTCGACTCCAGCTCGGCGAGCCTCGTGGAAAACGACGTGAGCTGCAACCTGAGCCAGGGGGCGGGGATCCAGGCCGCGGACACCGTCGCGCGGGCCGGAGCCGGGGTCGTCGTCACGGGCCACTGTGGTCCGAAGGCCTTTCGGGTCCTCTCGGAAGCCGGCATCAAGGTCTTCACCTGCCACGCCCCCACGGTCGGGGAAGCGCTTCAGCAGTTCCAGTCCGGGGCCCTTCTCGAGCAGACCGGAGCGGACGTGGCGGGTCACCACGCATGAGGATTGCGATCGCCTCGGGAAAGGGGGGGACCGGCAAGACGACGGTCGCCGTGAACCTGGCCCGGGCCTGGGGCGCTCCCGTTCAGCTCCTCGACTGTGACGTCGAGGAGCCGAATGCCCACCTCTTCCTCGGTGGCGACCCGGGCGAGGAGGTCCCCGTTTTCATCAGAATCCCGTCCGTGGACGAGACTCTCTGCGACGGGTGCGGCGAGTGCGGACGTTTCTGCGAATTCCACGCGATCGTCTGCGTCGGGAAGGCGCCCATCGTCTTCCCCGGCATGTGCCACGCCTGCGGCGGCTGCGCGAGAGTCTGCCCGCAAGGCGCGATCCGCGAGGTCGACGAGCGTATCGGTGTCGTCGAGACGCGGCGTTCCGGAAACGTCTCGCTGACCCTCGGGCGGATGGACGTCGGCGTGAGCATGGCACCGCCGCTCATCGCCGCTGTGCGGGAGAGGATCGAGGACGGAGTCCCGGTGATCCTCGACGCCCCGGCGGGGACTTCGTGCTCGGTCGTGGCGACGCTCCGAGAAACGGACTTCGTCGTCCTCGTCACCGAGCCGACGCCGTTCGGTCTCCACGACCTCACGCTCGCCGTCGACCTCGTGCGGGAGCTGCGCCTCCCCTTCGGCGTCGTCGTGAACCGCGTCGGGACCGGCGACGGCCGGGTCCATGTCTGGTGCCAAAAGGAAGGGATCGAGATCCTCCTCGAGATTCCGGACGACCGGCGGATCGCCGAGGGGTATGCCCGCGGCCGCCTCCTGGTCGACGTCCTGCCCGAGTACGCCGGGCTCTTCCGCTCCCTGGCCGGCTCGCTGGCGGAGAGGGGAGTGTGTGTGGCATGAGCGGGAAGGAGCGAGCCTTCATCGCGGGAAAGGCACGAAGGATGAGGGAGCTCGTCGTCATCAGTGGCAAGGGTGGGACGGGCAAGACGAGCCTCACCGCCTCCTTCGCGGTCCTGGCCGAACGCCCCGTCGTTGCCGACTGCGACGTGGACGCGGCCGACCTGCACCTCGTCCTCTCGCCGGTGGTGAAGGAACGCCACGACTTCTGGAGCGGCCGGCAGGCGGTCATCCGCGAGGCGGACTGCCTCGACTGCGGGATCTGTCTCGAATACTGCCGGTTCGACGCCGTGAGGCGGATCGAGACGGCCGCGGGGCGGACCGTCTGTACCGTCGATCCGACGGCGTGCGAGGGGTGCGGCGTGTGCGTCCGCTTCTGTCCGGAGCACGCCATCGACTTCCCCGAGAAGCGTTCCGGCGAATGGATGGCCTCTTCGACCCGTTGTGGCCCGATGGTCCACGCCCGGCTCGCCACCGCGGCCGGCAACTCCGGCAAGCTCGTCTCGACGGTGAGGCAGGAGGCGCGCCGGATCGCCGAGGGAAGCGGTCGCTCCCTCGTCCTCGTCGACGGTCCTCCGGGAATCGGCTGTCCCGTGATTGCGTCGGTGACGGGCGCGTCTCTCGTCCTGGCGGTGACAGAGCCGACGGTTTCCGGAGAGCACGACGTCGAGAGGGTCCTCTCCCTCGCCAGGCACTTCAACGTCCCCACGGCCATCTGCGTGAACAAATGGGACCTCGACCCGGAGATGACCCGCCGGATCGAAGAGCGGGCCTCGAAGGCGGGCGCCCGCCTTGCCGGGCGGGTCCGCTATGACCGGGGTGTCACGGCTGCCCAGCTGGAACAGCGGGCCGTCGTGGAAACGGACGCCCCGAGCGCCGGGGACGTGCGGCGCGTCTGGGAGAGCCTCGCTCTTTAGGGAGGCCGAGGCGCGCCGGCCGGCGCATCGTAGACACGGGGGCTGAATGAGAATCACCGGGGTCTCTCCCCTCCCGACCCCGAGGAGGCCGCTGATGGCAGGACAGATCGACGAAAGCCGGACCGAAGCCCCGAGCGCACCGGTCCTTTTCTACAACGAGAAGGTCGTAGATCACTTCGCCAACCCACGAAACGTGGGCGAGCTCCCCGCCTCGGAGACCGACGGATTCGGGCTCGTCGGCGACCCCTCGTGCGGCGACCAGATGAAGCTCTGGATCTCCGTAAGGGACCAGCGGATCGCGCGGATCGGGTTCCTCTCCTACGGCTGCCCGGGAGCGATCGCCACGAGCAGCATGCTGACCGCTCTGGCCGACGGGCGATCGCTCGCCGATGCCGCGCTGATCACGGACGACGACGTCATCGAGGCCCTCGGCGGGATCCCGGAGATGAAGCGGCATTGCTCGCTTCTCGGCGTCCGCGCCCTCCGGGAGGCCCTGGGCGACTATGTCCAGCGGCAGCGGACGGCGTTGGAGCGCCCGTGATCTACCTGGACCACAACGCGACGACTCCTCTCGACCCGCGGGTCCTCGAGGCGATGCTCCCGTGGCTGGGGGAACGCTACGGGAACCCCTCCAGCCCGCACCGCCTCGGGCACGAGGCCCGGTCGGCCGTCGAGGCGGCGCGCGGGCGGATCGCGGATGCCGTCGGGTGTCGCCCGTCCGAGCTCGTCTTCTGCTCGAGCGGCACCGAGTCGGACAACCTCGCATTGAGGGGAACGGTGAGAGCCCTCGGCAGCCGCGGGAGTCACGTCGTCACGACGGCCGTCGAGCACCACGCCGTGCTCCACACGGCCAAGGCGCTGGAACAGGAGGGCATTCGCGTCACCTTCGTTCCGCCCCGGCCAGACGGCACCGTGGACGTCGCAGCGCTCGAAGCGAGCCTCTGCGCCGAGACGGTTCTCGTCTCCGTCATGCACGCCAACAACGAGACCGGGGTCGTGCAACCCGTCGAGGAGATCGGCGCAATTCTCCGTGCCCGCGGGATCGTCTTCCACGTCGATGCGGTGCAGACCGCCGGGAAACATCCCACGCACCCGGGCGAGATCGGCGCCGGGCTCGTCACTTTTTCTGCCCACAAGCTCTACGGACCCAAGGGAGTCGGCGCGCTCCTCGTCCGGGCGGGGACTCCCCTGCACGCCGTAACGACCGGCGGGGGGCACGAGCACGGGCTTCGCGCCGGGACGGAGAACGTCCCGGGATTCGTCGGCTTCGCCGAGGCCGTCGTTCGCAGCTACGAAGCGCTCGAGCAGGAAGGCGCTCGCCTCCGCGTGCTTCGGGACCGGCTGGAGGAGCAGGTCCTGGCGGCGATGCCCGAATCGCGCGTGAACGGAGCGGGGGCTGCCCGTATGCCGAACACGTCGAGCCTCTCGTTCCGTGGCGTCGACGGCGAGTCGGTCGTTCTCGGGCTCGATCTGCGCGGCATCTGCGCCTCGACCGGGTCCGCCTGCTCGACGGGCGAGCCGGAGCCGTCCCACGTGCTCCGGGCAATGGGGCTCTCCGCTCGCCAGGCGCAGGGGACCGTCCGGCTCTCGCTCGGCCACGCGACGCGCGAGGAGGACATCGACGCCACTGTCACGGCCGTCGTGGAGACGGTCCGCCACCTGCGCCGGATCACGAGCGACCGCGACGACGCGGCCTGACCGCCCTGTTCCCGGGGACAAGAAGGGTTGCGGCGGGCGCGGAGCTCGGCACGCCCGTGGAAAGAGCCCTCGCCGCGGGCGAGCGGCTCCAGTTCAACCGGCCGCTCGAGGCGCTCGGCCAGACCTCCGGCTACGTCCGGATCGAGCGGATGTCGGGGAGCTCGAAGTTCGTCGCGTACGGCGTCCTGAACGACGCGGTGACCTCCGACGGCTCGTACGTCCCCTTCAGCGGGGGACCCTGGCCCTGACGGCTGCCCGGGCGTAGTCATTGCCTGGCGGGCGCTCTCCTCGAGACTTTCTGCTGCATTGCAGTGTAGGATGGCCGGTGGAGGATCGACGCGGGACCGCGGCCGCCTCCAGTCTCACGAGAGGGAAGGTCTCGCGTCTCGTCCACCTGGGAGGAGACGATGAGAAAAACCCCGGCCCTTGCCCTGCTCTTCCTCGCCGCCTTTTGCTTCCATGGGATCGCGCGAGGCCAGGACTCCGCTCTGCCGCCGTGCCCGGTCACGAACTCCCAGTCTCACTCGGCGGCGGCCGGCGAAGAGGCTGCGGGCCTCGGAGAGGCCGACGCCACCCTCTCCTTCCCGTCGATCACCTACCAGAGGATGACGAAGTCGGTCCCGTCGAGCCTCTGTGCGTCGGTCCCCACGGCGACGACCTCGTTCGCCTCCACGGACGCAACCGCCTACCTCTATTTCCGCATCACCGGATACGAGAACGGCGAGGGGCTTTCGGTCGTCTGGTGGGACCCGAGTGGACAGCTTCACCATCGGGGCTCGTGGACCCCGCTCTCGACGACGCAGTACTCGTACTACTGCCTCGAGGCCCACATCTCCATCGCCGGGACGAGTGCTGCGGCCAAGCCAGGGACCTGGCGCGTCCAGGTCTTCTCCGACAAGATCTTCGACGTCCCGTACGTCGACCTGACGTTCACCGTGACGGCCAGCGGAGGAGGCTCCGGGTTCCCGACCATCACGAACGCCAGGACCGCAAAGGCGGTTCCCCAGGGCTCCTGCACACCGCTGCCGACCCCGGTGACGACTTTCGCCCCAACTGACGATCGGGTCTACGTCTTCTTCAACATCAGCGGCCACGCCAGCGGCGAAATGCTGACTCGCGTCTGGTACGCACCGAACGGCGAGATCTTCGCCTCCGGGAGCTTCAGCCCACTGACGGGCGGGACGGCCTACTGCCTGGCAGCCAGCCTGCAGATCGCCGGCACCGTGGTCGCGAGCACGCCGGGGACCTGGCGCGTGAAGGTCTTTTCCGACATGATCTTCGATGTCCCCTACCTCGATCTGGCGTTCACGATCTCGTCCGGAGGTGGCGGCAGCTTCCCGACGATTTCGAACGCGATGACGACGAAGGCGGTGCCGGCGGGCTCGGCCTGCACGCCTGTCCCGTCCGCGACGACCTCGTTCCTCACGACCGACGCGGGGGTCTATGTCTTCTTCCGGATCAGCGGGCACGCCACCGGCGAACGGCTCTCACGAGTCTGGTACTCGCCTGACGGGCAGGTCTACGCCACCGGCCAGTGGGACCCGCTCCCCGCGGGCGGCGAGTACTGTAAGTGGGCCTACATCAACATCGCCGGCTCGGCCCCCGCGACCAAGCCCGGAACGTGGCGCGTCCAGGTCTTCTCCGACCAGATCTTCGACGTCCCGTACGTCGACAGGACCTTCACGATCGCCTCGGGAGGGGGCGGCGGAGGGACCATCGTCGGGACCTGGCTCCTCACCTCGAGTGCGCGAGCCCCAGGCGCCGGCGCGTTCTGGCAGACCGACCTTTCGATCCGCAACACCGGCACGTCCACCGCCAACGTCACGATCAAGTTCCTCGGCCACTCCTCAGACGGCCGCGGCGGCCCCGAGCGCTACGCCACGATCCCGGCCGGCCAGACCGCGACGTGGCGAGACGTCCTGGGGAGCCTCTTCGGCCTCTCGAACGACTACGGGCCGATCCTCGTTCGCTCGACCACCGCGAACCTCGCCGTCCTCGGGCAGACCTGGACCGCGGGCGGCGCTGGCACCTACGGGCAGAGCGTCCCGGTTCTTTCGATGGACGAGCTGATCTCGAGCACGCCAAGGTCGATTCTCGGAGTCCGGCAGGACAACTTCTTCCGGACGAACCTGATGCTCGCGAATGCGACGGAATCGACGGCCACCGTCACCGTCCAGCTCGTGTCGACCGGGGGCGGCGTCCTGAAGACGCTGAACGTCTCCCTCGGGCCGCTCTCGCGCGCCCAGTACAACGTCGGAGCCGACTTCGGCTACACGAACCTCTCCGACGCCGTCTTCGTCATCTCCTCGTCCACGTCCGGCGCTCGCATCGGCGCATACGCCTCCGTCATCGACGCCGGGACGGCAGACCCAAGGACGCTGCTGCCCCGTTGACCTCGCCCGGACCCGGCCCGGCCCTGCTGCCTTGCGGCGGGCCGGGCCGAGCGGCTCCTTGTGCCGCTGCCGCGACTTTCTTACTGTGGCCGTCCCACCGAGGTCACCGGCTTCAGCCGGCTGAGGAGGGACCGATGGATGTACTGACCGAAGACCAGGCCGAAGTGGCCACGTGGCTTGCAGACGCCTCCAGCCACGCCGGGCGACCCGCCACGGTCGAGCGGATCGACACCCACAGCGCCAGCGTTTTCCTTGCCGGCGCCCTCGCCTACAAGATGAAGCGCGCCGTCCGCTATTCCTTCCTGGATTTCTCCACGCTCGACCTGCGGCGACAGGCGTGCAAGGCCGAGGTTCGCCTGAACCGGCGGACGGCGCCTGGCCTCTACCGCGGCGTCACGCCCGTCACGCGGGAGCCCTCGGGCCAGCTGGCCCTGGGTGGGGAAGGCACGCCCGTCGAGTGGCTGGTCGTGATGGACCGCTTCCCGCAGGACTGCCTGCTGGATCGCGTGGCCCAGGCTGGCCGCGTCACGCCGGCCGTCGTCTCCGCGCTGGCGGATGCCATCGCGTCGTTCCATGCCGGGGCTACACCGACACCGCACCGGGGCGGCGTGAGGGGCATGAGCGAGGTCATAACCGACAATGCGCGGGCCCTCGCAGACGCGACGGGTCGACTTTCGGCGGCGACGGTCTCGACGGTCTCGACGGTCACCGAGGCGTGCGCGCAGGCACTCGCGGCCCATGGATGCAGGCTCGAAGCCAGGCGGGCCGGCGGCTTCGTCCGGCAGTGCCATGGGGACCTCCATCTTCGCAATATCGTGCTGCTCGACGACGCGCCCACCCTGTTCGACGCCATCGAGTTCAACGAGGACTTCGCGTGCATCGACGTCTGGTACGACACGGCGTTCCTGTTGATGGACCTGCTGGCGCGCTCACTGCCGGCCGAAGCGAATGCGCTCTTCAACCAGTACCTGCTGCGCACGAGTGATGTCGGCGGCCTGCCGCTGGTGCCGTTCTTCCTGGGTTGCCGGGCTGCCGTCCGGGCCAAGACCAGCCTGGCGTCGGCGAGCCTGCAAACCGACGATGGCCGCCGACGCGATCTGATGACACGGGCGCGCGATTATCTCGAGCTGGCTGCGCAGGTGCTGGCACCCGGCCCCTGCCGCGTGATTGCCATCGGCGGGCTCTCGGGCACGGGCAAATCCACCCTTGCGGCCCTTCTGGCTCCTCGCCTCGGTAGCGCCCCGGGAGCCGTTGTCGTGCGCAGCGACGTCCAGAGGAAAGTGCTGCTGCAGCGGCCTCTCGTCGAGCGTCTCGGTCCCGACGGCTACACGGCGGCGGTTACCGGGGAGGTGTACCGGTCTGCCCTGGTGCGGGCAGCCGACGTCCTGAACGAAGGCTGGCCGGTCATCGTCGATGCGACGTTCCTCGATGCCCGGTGGCGACACGCCATCGCCGACGTGGCACGACACGCGGGCGTACCCTTTACCGGTCTGTGGCTCGAAGCACCGCCAGAGCACCTCGTCGACCGCCTGAGACGCCGGGTCGGTGACGCCTCGGATGCCACCGAAGCCGTCCTGTTCCGACAACTCGTGCGCGAGAGCGGCGGGATCGCGTGGACGCGGCTCGATGCTGACGGCGATCCGGAGTCGGTCGCGAGGGCGGCGCTCCAGGTGCTGTCCCTCGGCTGATTCGCGGGCTCGGGCCCCGGGAATCCAGCCGATCCGTCACGCCTTTGCATCGCACGGCGGGTACCTCCGGCGGATCGGCTCGTGGGGTTTCCTCCGCATCGGGCACTCCGGAGCATGAAGGCTCTCGCCCTCGCCTTCGCGCTCCTCCTGCCCTTCGCTGCCGTGGCGGAACCTTCGGGACCCGGCTGCGGCTCGGTGCGCTTCGAGCGGGCGGGCTCGTGGACCCTTCCCGGCGGCCTCGTACCGCTCGGACTCGGCGCCGCCGACGTCGACGGGGACGGGCGGGACGACCTCGTCCTTCAGTTCCCGGAAGGTGGCCCCGGAGCGTGGAGGCTCTGGAAGAGCCGGTCCGACGGGTCGTTCGAGGAGAGCTCGCTCCCGCTGGACCCGGGTGCGAGCATCGCACTCCTCGCCGACCTGGATGGCGACTCCGACGTCGACCTCCTCGCGAGAACTCCGGCCGGGAGGCAGGTCCTCCTCAACGACGGCCACGGCGTCTTCACGGCTGAGCCTCCGGAGGGTCCGGCGCCGGGTCCCGCCGCGCTGGGGGATCTCGACGGGGACGGCCGGGCCGACCTCGTCTGGACGGGAGCGCGGAATCCGGCAGACCCGCGGCGTGCCCGGCTCTACGTCGCCGCGGGCGATGGCCGAGGCGGGTTCGGCCCGGAGAAGGAGATCGTCTGGGAGACCGGCGTCGACGCGAACGACGGCGGACTGCCGGTCGTCGCGGACTTCGACCGGGACGGCCACGCGGACGTCCTCGTCGGCCTGTCGTTCGGCTTCTCGCCCACAGGCTTCCTTCGGCTCTTCAAGGGAGACGGGAGGGGTGGCCTGGTCAGTGGGGCGACGTTCGGCCAGGGAGGGAGCCCGGTCGGCCTCCGTGCCGTCGACCTCGATCGGGACGGATATCCGGAGATCGTCGGTGGTGAGACGTTCCGGGTCGGCGGCGGACTCGTCCGCGTGAGGTCGGGTTCCGTCGAGGGCTTCCGAACGACATCCTTCCTCGAGACGGGCCCCGGCCTGTTCGCCGTCCTGTCGGCCGACTTCAACGGCGACGGATGGCCAGACCTCGCAATGCGCTTCACGGACGCTCACGCGCCGCAGCCGAGCGGGCGCCTCCGCGTCGTCCTGGCGACGCCCGCGGGAGACCTTCCGCGGGCCGGGGACGATCTCCCCGTCTCGGGGCCGTTCGCCCTCGCGGACCTTACGGGCTCGGGGCGAGCTGGCGTCGTCCTCGTCC
The DNA here is from genome assembly GCA_002414905.1 of Holophagales bacterium UBA5066. Lineage (GTDB taxonomy): Bacteria > Acidobacteriota > Thermoanaerobaculia > UBA5066 > UBA5066 > UBA5066. The sequence goes on from DIAY01000263.1 coordinate 16,824, forward strand.
TTCGCGAAGGAGCTGAGGACCGCCTCGTCTTCAACCGGAGCGTCTGCGACGACGAGCCGACGTCGCTCGTCCTCCCCGTGGCCGTCCGGGCCGTCGGGGTGACGGGGGCCCGGTTCGACACGGAGCTGACGCTCCTCAACACGGGGGCCGGCGAGGCGCGCGTCGAGATTCGGGACGGTACCTCGTGGTCGGGAGAGCCCCTGCGGACGGTCGTCGTCGCCGCCGCAAAGGTCGTGACCCTGTCGACTTCGGGAGAGGGAGAAAAGCTCCTCCCGCTCGCCAGCGCCGCAGGACCGCTCAGCCTGAGCGTCCGCGGCATCCCCGCGAAGCAGCTCCTCGCCGCCGCTCGGGTCGTCTCCCAGACGCCGGGCCTTTCGGGGCGCGGCACCCTCGGCATCGAGGCATACGAGCCGAGCGCCTCACCTCTGGGGGTCTCGTGGGTTCCGTGGCTCGTCGAGGACGACGACGACCGCTCGAACCTGGCGGTCCTGAACCCGGGGTTGCCCTCGGAGGGCGACGTCACCGTGCGCGTCACCGTCGTTTCGACGGACCCCGAGGCGCCGGGCGAGGCCACGCTCGACGACCTCACGCTCTCCCCCGGCGGCTTCCATCAATGGAACCGGGTGCTTCGCGCCGCCGGCCTCGCGGCCCGGAGCGGCTTCGCGAGGCTCGAACGCGTTTCCGCGGCCGGGCGCTACGATGGCTACGCCGTCCTGAACGACGCCGTCTCCTCGGACGGATCGTTCCTGGCGGCCCTGCCCGACGAGTGGGTCTCGGACCCCTACCGAACCACGCTGCTGGTCCCGGTCGCACTCTCGATTGACCGCTACGAAACGGAGCTTCTCCTCTTCAACGCGGCCACCTCTCCGCGCACCGTCGACCTGCGGTTCTTCCGGGGCGGGACGGGCGGCGAGGAGCGGCGCAGGACCGTCGACCTCCCCGCGCAGGGCGCGGTGAGGATCCCGAACGTCCTGGAATACGTCGGTGCGCCCGCCGAAGGGGGGCCGGGAGGGCTCGAGGTCCGGCGGCCGCTGGTCTCGGGCAGCACTCTGGCCGGCGTCGTCGCCGTTGCCCGAACGAGGACCCGCGGCCCCGGAGGACGCTACGGGGTCGCGATGGTTGCCTCGACGTCGAACGGGTGGATACGGACGGCACGCCTCCTCGCCCCGGCGTTTCAGGACGGCGCTTCACGCACGAACCTGACGCTCGTCGTCCCCGAGAACGACCCGGGGATTCGCGCCGGGGTCCGCGTCCGTCTCTTCGACGCGGAAGGACGGGTCGCGGCGACGAAGGACCTCGACCTCAGAACGTCGGAATGGACGCAGCTGAGCTCGCTCTTCGCGAGCCTCGCGCCGGGGCTCACCCAGGGCTGGATCCACGTCGGGAACGGTTCCCCCTCCGCACCCGTCGTCTCCTACGCCACAGTCAACGACGGCGCGGAGGTGGGCCAGGGCTCGGGTGACGGGGCGGTCTATTCCGGCGTCAGCCGCTGAAGAGCGCGAGCGCCCGCCGCGGAAGGACACAACGTCGTCGGCCTCGGGCAGAATCCACTCATGGCCCTCGGTCCGCTGAAGGACGACGTTCACATCCTCTTCGCGAGCCGGATTCTTCGGCTCTTCGCCTACGGGTTCCTCTCCGTCGTCCTCGTCCTCTATCTCGCCGCGAGCGGCCTCTCGGAGCGCGAGATCGGCCTGCTCCTCACCCTGACGCTGGTGGGAGACGCCGCGGTCTCCCTCTACATCACGACCAGCGCCGACCGCGTCGGCCGAAGGCGGATGCTCCTCGTCGGAGCAGCGTTGATGGTCTTCGCCGGCGTCCTCTTCGCCACGACGCGATCCTTCCTGCCGCTCCTCATCGGAGCCACGTTCGGCGTCATCAGCCCGAGCGGAAACGAGGTCGGGCCATTCCTGGCCATCGAGCAGGCCGCCCTCGCCGACAGCGTCCCCGCCAGCCGAAGGACCTGGACCTTCGCCTGGTTCACCCTGGTCGGGTCCTTCGCGACGGCGCTCGGGGCTCTGGCGGGAGGCGGGCTGGCGCAGGCTCTCCAGGCGGGCGGCACCGCCCCGCTCGCAAGCTACCGCGCCGTGGTCCTCGGCTACGCGCTCGTCGGCGTGTTCCTCGTCCCGGTCTTCTTTCACCTGTCGCCCGCGATCGAGCCGCTGCCGCTGACCCCCGTGAAGGAACGCCCGGCGTTCCTTCACGCCGACCTCGGCCTCGGACCGTCCCGCAGCGTCGTCCTTCGCCTCGCGGGCATCTTCAGCATCGACTCGTTCGCGGGGGGCTTCGTCGTGCAGTCGTTCGTCGCCTACTGGTTCCACACCCGGTTCGGCGTCGCGCCGGCGACGCTCGGAAGCATCTTCTTCGGCGCGAACATCCTTGCAGGCATCTCGGCCCTGAGCGCCACGCGTATCGCGCGAAAGATCGGGCTCCTCAACACGATGGTCGTGACGCACCTTCCGTCGAACGTGCTTCTCCTCCTCGTGCCGCTGATGCCGAACCTGACACTGGCGGTCACAGTGCTCCTCCTGCGCTTCAGCATCTCGCAGATGGATGTCCCGACCCGCCAGGCCTACACGATGGCGCTCGTCACCCCGGGCGAGCGCTCCGCCGCCGCGGGCGTGACGGGAATCGCGCGTACCGCCGGGGCTTCTCTTGCACCGCTCTTCGCAAGCCCGCTATACGCGAGTGCCGCCCTTTCCAGCCTTCCCTTCTTCATCAGCGGCGGGCTCAAGATCGTCTACGACCTCCTGGTCTGGTGGTCGTTCCGCAAGGTCCGGCTGCCGGAAGGCGAGGGCGCGAGGCCGAGCGCACGGGAAGCTGACCAGCCGTCTTGCACCGGCCGACGAACGAAGAGGCTCAGAGCATGACGACGCCGCCGTCGACCGGAATCCAGGCTCCCGTGACGTGGCGCGCCGTGTCGGCGACGAGCGCCAGGATCGCTCCCGCAACGTCCTCCGGTTCGGCATTTCGCCTGAGACAGCTCCGCTGCGCCGAGGCGGCTCTGGCCGCCTCCGGGAGGAACGCCGTCGCGTCGGTGATCGTGAGGCCGGGCGCGACCGTGTTGACACGGACGCCGTAGGGCCCGAGCTCGAGCGCGAGGGAGCGGACGAGCCCGTCGAGGGCCGACTTCGCCGCGCTGTGGGCGCAGAATCCATCGCCCGGAAGCCGGGACAGGCCGCTCGACACGACGACGATTGCCCCGCCGCCCCGAGAGGTCATCGAGCGTGCCACGGCTTGCGTCACGAAGAAGACCGCCCGAGTCTCGCCGACGATCTTTCTCTCGAACTCCTCCCACGGGTAGACGAGGAACGAGGCGAGGTGGATGGGCATCCCGGCGTTCGCGACGAGGACGTTGACCGGGCCGAGCTTCTCTTCCGCCGTCCGGACGAGGGACTCGACCTCCTCGCGCTGGGTGACGTCGGCCCGAACAGCGACTGCGCACCCGCCGGCCTTTTCGATCCCGGCGACGACGTCGCGCGCGGCGGCCTCGTTCGAGTGGTAGTTCACGCAGACTTTCGCCCCCTCTCGCGCGAGGAGCTTCGCCGTCGCCGCACCGATCCCGCGGCTCGCTCCCGTCACGAGGGCTACCCTGCCGTCAAGCCACATGCCGCACCTCCACGCGCCGTCGGGCGCAACAGGGGATTATCGGCCAGGAAGTACGAGGCGTCTCCGCTGACGCGTTCGCAGGAGGCGTGCCCCGGAGCGTGGCGCCGCGCATCCCTTCGACGGGGAAGGGCGGGCCACGGCGACGAAGGACCTCGACCTCCGAAATCCGGAATGGACGCAGCTGAGACCGGTCTTTACGAGCGTGCTGTCGGGCCTTCGGAAGGGCTGGACCTGCGTCGGAGCCGGTTCGCCCGCCCGCCGTCAGCCCAGCCGGACCGTCCCGAGGAGCCCCGCCGGGTCGAGCCGCTGCCTGAGCAGGCGGCAGACCTCCCTCACGAGCTCCGGCGTGTAGAGGTCGTAGAAGGCCTGGTTGTGAGGGCCGACTCCGTGCTCGGCACTGTAGCTGCCGTGGAAACGGGTGACGGCGAGGTCGTAGAGCCGCGGCTGCAGCTCGGCTTTCAACGCAGCGGCCGGTCGCGACTCGTCGGGAGTCCAGACGAGGTTCACGTGGACGCCGCCGTCCCCCCAGTGGCCGTAGTCGCAGAAGCGGACGAAGGGCCATCCGGTGGCGACCGACTCGCGTGCCGCCTCGACGAAGGCGGCCAGCGAGGAGCGCGGGACGGAGATGTCGAAGGCGAGGACCTCGCCCTCCTGCCGGAGGCTCTCGGAGACGTGGTGGCGGATCTCCCAGAGCTCCGAAGGCTTCCCCGGGAAGACGTCCGTGATCCCGGCGCCGTCCGCGGCCTCGAGCCGCTCGGCCAGGGCTGTCTCGAGAAGGTCGTCGAGCGCGAGCCGCCCCGGGTCGAGCGTCGAGGAGAGCTCCACGAGGACCGTGTAGGCCGGAGGCCGTCCGCCGAACGGGTCGCGCAGGCGCGGCTGGTGGCGGAAGACCGGGACGAGCGCCTCGGCGCCGATCGCCTCGAAAGCGGTGAGCACCTCGCCGAGCCGCGTCTCGAGGTGCGCGAGAAGACCGAGGACCGCAGCCCCCGAAGAGAGCCCGACGAGCGCCGTGACCCTCTGGACGGGGCGCGGGACGACGCGCATCACCGCCTTCGTCACGACGCCGAAGACCCCCGAAGTGCCGACGAAGAGCTGGCGCGCGTCCAGCCCCGTGTTGTTCTTGCGAAGCGGCCGCATCAGGTCGAGGACCGTGCCATCGGCGAGGACCACCTCGAGGCCGAGGAGGTTCTGCCGAACGTCGCCGTAGCGGAGGAGCCTCGTGCCGCCCGTGTTCGTCGCGACCATGCCGCCGATCGAGGGATCGGCCCCGAGGTCGATCGGGAAGAGGAGGCCGTGCTCGACGAGAGCGGCGTCGAGCTGGCTGAGAAGTACTCCGCCGTCCGCGGTGACCGTCCGGTCCACCGGGTCGACCTCGACCGTCCGGCTGAGCCTCTCGAGACTGAGGACGAGCATCTCGCCGCTCTCGTCCGGCGTGGATGCACCGACGAGGCCCGTGTTGCCCCCCTGGGCCACGACGCGCAAGCCGAGCGAGGAAGCGTAGCTCAGGAGGCGCGAGACCTCTTCCGTGCCCGAAGGCCGCACTGCCGCCAGCGCCTTCCCCCGGCCGTAGCGCCACCCCTTCTCGTAGCGCTCGAGCTCGTGCGGCTCGACGAGCACGGCGCCGTCGCCGAGGAGTGCGCGGAGCCCCGCGAAGACCTCTTCGTGCGTCACGCTCACGCGAGGACCGGCGCGGTCATCTTGAAAATCGCCTGGGCGTTGCTCGTGTCGAAGCGGAGGTCGAGCCGGCCGTCGGCGTGACGGTGCCGCGTGATGAACTCGAAGAACGAGCCGGGCACCGCCCTGAGGACGAGCCTGCCCGCAGGTCCGACGAACGGGCGCTCGACGCGGGCGGCACGGTAGGCCGTCTGGAGCACGCGCCCGCTGGCCGAGACCTCGACGCAGTCCTTGATCGGGCGCCCCAGGGCCTGTTCCTCCTCGGCGAGGCCGGCCACGTCGGTCACGCGGTCCGTGGCGTGGTTGAAGGCGTTCCCCTCGGTCGCGATCCAGGCGGCCTCGGCGCTCTCCTCGAGAAGCTGCTCGTAGTCGACGAGGGACGGGACCGGATGCGCGCGGTCGAAGGCGGCAGCGAGGTCCGGGAGGACGCGCCGGGCGGTCTCGGCGGGGAGCTCCCCCGCCGTCGCGAGCTGCTCGAGGGCGGCCAGCGTCGCGTCGGGCA
>DIAY01000263.1:22794-23283 GCA_002414905.1 Holophagales bacterium UBA5066
CGGTCGACGTGGAGCTCGCTCACGAAGAACTGGGCGATCGTCTCAGGGAAGTCGCGATGGCGCCAGGCTCGGCCGGTCATCCCGAGGCGGTCGAGCGGATAGACCTCGTCGACCTCGTAGCCGAGCGGTGCAAGGACGCGGGTCAGCGCGCGCTCCCCCGCCGGCAGCGCCCCGGTCTCGCCGAGAATCGTGCGGACGGCCCCGTGGTCGTGGACGACCTTTCCGCCGCGGCGGACGCGGTCGAGGACGTAAAGCGCGCCCGCGGGAACGCGCCGCAGCACATCGTCGAAGAGGAGGAGATTCAGCGCCTGCGCCAGCTCGGCACGAGAGACCGTGTCGGACGGCGGCCGGAAGAGGGCGGCGTCTACCTCGACCGCCGTCACGAGCGCGCCGGCGCGCGCGCGCCCCACGATCCCCGCGACCAGCCCGATCACCTGAGAGCCCGCCGGCCTCGTCGTCTCCATTGCGTCCTCCCTCCGGCCGGGGCCC
>DIAY01000263.1:23391-23566 GCA_002414905.1 Holophagales bacterium UBA5066
CCGGGCACGAATCTTGTAACGTCGCGTCTGGGTGACGCTCCGACTGAAGCTCTTCGTCTTGATCGGCGGCCTTCTCGCCCTCATGGTCGGGGCCGAGTGGATCCTCATCGAGACCCTCACGAAGGATCTGCGCGTCGAGGTGAGTGCCGTCGCGGCCTCCGTGGGGAAGGACGTC
>DIAY01000104.1:0-2941 GCA_002414905.1 Holophagales bacterium UBA5066
GGTGATCGGCTCCAGGTGAAGCGCAGGATGACCGGCCATCTTCGCGCCAGCGTCTCGCGCGACACGCGGGTTACCCAACCGTCGAGCGAGGGCGCATACCGACTCCAGGACGACGAACGAGGGTCCGGTCAACCGCAGGGAGCGCCGCGCTGCCTCGGCGAAGACCGCCACGCTGGAGTCGTGGAACCTGTCGGATACGTCGAAGGCGGCGACCCAGATGCTCGCGTCGAGTGCCAGCACGGCTCAGAGCCTCTCGAGGCGCCCGCGATCCGAAGCGAGGATCTCCGTGGCCGTCGGCCCGGCGGGGAGGTCCTTCGTCGCGGCCTCGCCCATCTCCACCCATTCCTCCAGCCAGCGCGCCATGGCGCGGCTCCCGGCGGCCGCCGGCGTCCGCCGTACCTTCAGGCCCGCACGGACGAGATCAGGCACCAGCTCCTTGAGCTTCTTGTGTTGACGGGCCGCCTCGATCTTGATCTCGATGAGGAGATCTTCCGGAAAGTCGATGGTGGTTTTCACGCGACCAGTTTTACGGAAAACCAGCTTTCTGTCCAGACGAGTCCGAGCGATCAGCCGTTCGTCGGAGGAAAGTGGTATCAGACTTTGATACCATGCTTGGCGAGGTGACCCGATGTCAGCGTCCCACTCTCTGACCGTCCGCCTTCCCGATTCGGTATATCGCGCTGCACGGAAGCTGGCGGAGCGGGAGGGCGTCAGCCTGAATCTGCTCGTGGTTCAGGCGCTCGGGGAAAGAGCCCGGCAGTCTACGGAGCGACGCCTGGTGGAGGCCTACGAGGTGCTCGGCCGGGACGAGACCGAGGCCGATGTCGAGACCTACATCGGGATCCAGGCCGAGGCGTTGCTTGACGGCTGACCGGCCGGCACCCCGGCGCGGCGAGATCTGGTCTGTGGACTTCGATCCGGCTCGCGGTTCCGAGCAGGGCGGGACGCGGCCGGCTCTGGTGATTCAGAACGACGCGGGAAACGCGAGCGAGCGATACCCGAACACGATCGTCCTGGCAATGACCACGAAGGGAAAGGAGATTCCCTTCCACGTGCGGATCGCGCCCGGCCCAGAGACGGGCCTGCGGGAGACCACCTGGGTGAAATGCGAGCAGATCCTGACGATTTCGAAGAGTTGGTTCGTCGGGAATCGTCCCCTGGGTCGAGTGGCTCCGGAAGACCTGAAACGGGCCGAGGTGGCGGTGATGCTCTCTCTTGGAATCGGGAGGTGACATGAGCCGGCTCGTCGTCCGGGGACACTCGGGGACACTCGGGGTCAGGACACTCGGGGTCAGTTCCGTTTTCCGTGTTTCCGTGGATCCCGCGGGCGCTCCTGACTTCCGGCGCAGAGTGTAGTTACGCACCAGCCTGCGGCTGGTACCGAGCCACGAAATCGGGCTATTTCGTACCAGAACGTGAACCAGACCCCATTGATCGGGTTGCGGCAGACGGTCGTCGTCGTTCCGCTGGCGACAGCGGCCGCCGCTCATCCTTCGGTGACGGTATCGGTTCAGTGCCGAGGAAAGCGAGCTGTCGCCGTCATCGACCAGGTCCGGGCAGTCAGCCGGGAGCGCCTGGTCTCGAAGATCGAGACGGCGTCGGGGGAAGACGTCCTCGCCGTCGGCGAGGACGGTACATTGAAAGGGAGGCGTCCGAAGTGCCGGAAGTAGCTCGCTTCTACGGGATCATCATCAAGATCTTCTTCGGGGACCACCCTCCGCCGCACTTTCACGCGGTTTATGGCGAGCACTTGGGCGTGTTCTCGATCGAGACCCTGGAGCTCATCGAGGGCGACTTACCCGAGCGGGCTCGGGGGCTCGTGACCGAATGGGCGACGCTGTACCAAAAGGACCTCCTCGCCATTTGGCAGACGCAGGAGTTCCGAAAGCTCCCTCCCCTGAAGTGAGCCTGCTGTGAACGTGCCGCGCATCGTTTCCGCACGCGTCCTGGTCGACTTCGTTCTCCGCGTCGAGTTCGAGGGCGGGGAAACCAGGGCCTACGACGTCAAACCGCTTCTCTCGCGAGGTCCATTCACGCTTCTGAGAGAGCCGGCCTTCTTTCGAGCGTTCGTCGTCGAACTGAACGGCCACGCTGTCGTCTGGAATGACGATATCGATATCGCCGCGTACGAGCTCTTCCGGGGCGGCCAGCCCGTGGCCACGGGGTGTGGTCTGCACTAGGGGGTTGGGGGTCCGGCGAGGGGGGTCTGGTCTACGTTCTACACTCTACGGGCCTGTACGGGGGAGTTACCCACAGCCTGCGGCCGGAGCCGAAAGACGTAACAGGGGGAGCTACAGGTCCCGGTACGCCCGCGCCCGCAGCCGCACCCGGGTCACCGTTACGACACGAGCTGCGTCGTCGATCTCGTACACCACCCGGTACTCCCCGACGCGAATCCGGAAGAGGTCTCATAGCCCTGCCTGCTTGCGGATCTCGAGGTAGGGGATCCTCTTCTCTTTCGGGTCGGCGAGCCTCTGGCGCGATGTGGCTACGTCCCGGCGGTCTTCCATCTCCCTCAGGAGCTTGAAGTCTTCCATCGGGATCGCCGCGACGACCGCAGTGCGGCTTCGCCGCAGGACGACCCGCTCGCCGTGACCGGCCCGCTCGAGAGCCTCATCGAGACCTTCCGTTTCTTTCCGAACCGTGGCACGGCTCATATAGAGGGGCTCAGGGTCAGGTCCGTTTTCCGTGTTTCTCGTGGGTCCCGCGTGCATTCCAGCCTCTCGGCGTAGAGTGTAGAACGTAGACCAGACCCCATTTGGCATGAACTTGATAGCAATGATATCATTCTGGCGGAGGTCGCCATGAGCCAGCTCGTCGTCCGGAACGTCGACCCGGCGGTTGTGAAAGCGCTGAGGCTACGCGCGGCCGCGAGGGGGCGGTCGGCCGAAGCGGAGCACCGGGAGATCCTCCGGGAGGCCCTGGCTGGCCCGCGCTCGTC
>DIAY01000104.1:3130-5086 GCA_002414905.1 Holophagales bacterium UBA5066
CTCGACACGAACGTCGTCTCCGAGCTTCGGAAACGGGAACGACGCGATCCGGCCCTCGCCGCGTGGATCGCGACGGTGGAGGGTGATGACCTTTACCTGAGCGTCCTCGTGATCGCCGAGATCCGAAGCGGCGTCGAGAAGCTCCGGCGGCGAGAGCCGGCGGCGGCTGCGACGCTGGAGGGATGGCTGGGCGCGCTCGTGGCGACCCACGGGGAGCGAATTCTCCCGGTGGACCTGCGCGTGGCCGAGGAGTGGGGCCGGCTGGCGTCGCGGCGTTCGCTTCCGGTCGTGGACGGGTTGATGGCGGCCACGGCGCTGGTACACGGTCTGACCCTTGTGACGCGAAACGTCAGGGACGTGTCGGGAACAGGGGCTACCATTCTGGATCCGTTCGAACCGGGGAAGCGCGGCTCGCGTTCGAGCTGACGACAACGGAGGGGTGATGAAACGAATCGGGGCGTTCCTGGCGTGCGCGTTCCTGGCGCTTCTCGCGGCGGCTCCCGCGGTGGCGCAGGAGGCGGATTCGCAGGAATACAGGCTCGGGCCGAAGGACCTGATCGAGATCAAGGTGCTCGAGCTGACGGAGATGAACGGCGAGCGGCGCGTGGGCGACGACGGCTCGATCGACCTGCCCCTCGTGGGGAAGGTGCCGGTCGCGGGGCTGACCGCAAGCGAGGTGGGAGACCGTCTCCAGGCGGTGCTGACGGCGAAGTACGTGAACCGCGCGAACGTCACGGTCGTCATCAAGGATTACGCGAACAAGCCGGTCTCGATCATCGGGGCGGTGCAGCGTCCCGGGTCGCTGAGCATCGCCGGGAAGTGGGACCTGCTCCAGGCGATTTCGGCGGCGGGGGGGCTTCGGCCCGACGCGGGGCGGAAGATCTACGTGCTGAGAAGGGGAGACAACGGCCTCTCCGACAGGCTCGAGATCGACCGTGACGAGCTGTTTATCAGGAGCTCGGAGCGGTGGAACGTGACGATCTACCCATCCGACGTCGTGAACATTCCGCCCCGGACGCCGGTGAAGATCTTCTGCCTCGGCGAGGTGAGGAGCCCGGGCGCGCTGGAGTTCGACAGTGACGACCGGATCACGCTTCTCTCGGCGATCGCCAAGGCCGGGGGTTTCACGAGCCGGGCGGCGAAGGGGAGCATCCGCATCAAGCGGCGGGGGCCCGACAGGAAAGACATGGAGCTGACGGCGGACTACGGGAGGATCGTGTCGGGGAAGGACCCCGACCCGGACCTGATGGCCGATGACGTCGTCATCGTAAAGGAGTCGTTCTTCTGATGAACGAGGCACGCGAACAGAGGGTGCAGGACGCCTGGGACGACGCCCCGATCGGGGGCGACGAAGCCCCGCGCGAGGTACACCTTTCGGAATATTGGAAGGTCGTCGTCAAGAGACGGCGAATCATCGGACTCACGGTGGCCGTCGTGCTCGCGGCGGCGATTCTCGTCAGCCTCTTCAGCAAGCCGATGTGGAAGGCGACGATCGTTCTGACCGTGGAGAAGGAGAGGGCGAGCGTCCTCGACATCTCGTCGGCCGGGCCGATGATCGAGAGCTACAACCCGGAGTTCCTCCCCACGCAGACGCGGCTGATGAAGAGCCGGGAGATTGCCGAACGGGTAGTGGCGCGGCTGAACCTGGTGGAGAACGCCGACCTGAACCCGAAGAAGTCGGGCCTCGTACGGACGATCCAGGGGCCGGCGAGCCCGGAGCTGGAGAAGGAGGCTGACGCGGCACGGGTGGCGATGGCTGAGAGGATTCGCAAGGGTGTCGACGCGACGCCCATCCGCGGGACGAGCCTCGTGGAGCTTTCGTACACGGCGCCGAGCGCGAAGCTCGCGGCCGACGTGACGAACGCCCTGGCCGACTCGTACATCGACTGGAACCTCGAGCGGCGGTTCCGGGTGGTGGGGCAGGCGAGCCAGTTCCTGGGGAGCCAGATCGAGCAG
>DIAY01000049.1 GCA_002414905.1 Holophagales bacterium UBA5066
CTCGTCGCTCCTCTCCGAAAAGAAACTCGACGTCGTCGAGAATGTCGTCAAGGATGCCCTCCTCGATTCCGAGGCCAACGGCGAGCTGCTCCTGGCCGCCTTCCGCGGGCTGGCCCGCGCCTCCGGTCAGAAGGGCCGTCTCCAGAACCTCGCCACCCTCGCCGACGCGACGCTGAGGGGGCCCGGAACGTCTCCCGAAGCGAACCGCCTGCGGTGGGCGCTCCTGAAGGAGGCCGTCCGTGCCGGGGCTACGCCCTCGACGCAGGACGGCTTCCACAAGCACTTCGAGGAAGCGCTCCGGGCGGCCTACCCCGATTCGCCGTCTCTCACGACGCTCCTCGGGAGATTCCGGTTCCGTGAGGCCAAAGAGCCCGGCGACGGGCTCGCGCGGATGGAGCGGGCGGAGAAGTGGCTCCCGTTCGAGGTCGGCCGGTGCTTTTTCATGGCGGGCCGCGGAGCGGGGAAGGTCGTCGAGATGAACTTCGCTCTCGACGCCGTCCGCGTCGACTTCGAGAAGACGGTGGGTGTCTCGATCCCGATCGGCGTCGCCGCCAAGAGTCTGACGCCGCTTCCGGATGGGCACTTCCTCCACGAGAAGCTGACCTCGCGCGAAGCGCTCTGCGCGGTCGTGCTTTCGGACCCCTCCGAAGGCCTCCGCCGGCTCCTCGACTCGTTCGGAAGGCCGCTCCCGCTGGCCGACGTGAAGGAGGCCGTCGCGGGTCTCGTCCCCGACGAGCGCTGGACGTCCTGGTGGACGGCTGCGCGCAAGGACGCGCACGTCGTCCTGCACGGCGCGGGCAAGACCGCCACGGTGGAGTGGACGCACACGACCGAGGCTGCGGATGCCGCCATCCTCGCGAAGTTCGAGAAGGCCCACTCTCCCGAGGCGCGCCTCGACTTCTACCGGAAGAACTCCCGGCGCGATGCCACGCTCACCTCCCGGATGGCCGTGAGGCTCGCCGAAGACGCGAGGGCGGTCCGGGCCACGAATGCTCCCCTCGCCTACGAGCTCGCGGTGGCGGCCGAGAAGGTCGAAGGGGTCTCCCTCGGCTTCACCCCGGAGGAGCTCGTTCCCGAGTCGCCGCTCCCGATGCTCGGCCACATCGAGGATCGCCTCACGCGAGAGCGCTTCATCGAAGGGCTTCTTTCCTCGCGCCCCGAGGACGGTCCGAGGCTCGTGGCGGAGTGGTTCTTCCGGGAGGAGGACGCGCGGACGCTCGACCTCATCGACCGCCGGCTCGCCGAGGTCGACCCCGAGACGAGGGATGCGACGCTCGACAAGCTCCTGAAGTCGCCCCGCAGCGGGCCGAAAGCGTTCCTCTGGTTCGGACTTCGGGCCGCGCAGGACGAGTCCTTCCGCTCCCGCCTCACTCCGACCGTCCTGGGCCGGCTCCTCGACGCCGCTTCTTGGGAGGACCTCGGGGGCGGCCGGGCGAAGATCCGCGAGCTCTTTGACCGGACCGGCATGGCCGCCGCGTGGCTCGTGAAGCAGGCGACGCTCGAGGACGCGCAGCAGTTTCTGCAGGCGCTCGACCGCCACAACGACCTCGAGCCGCACCGCCGTGCGGCCCTCTTCTCCGCCGCCGAGATGCGGTTCCCCGACCTGCGCAGGGGGGGCGACGAGAACTTCTTCGTGACGGAGGAGGCCCTCGAAGGGAAGCAGAAGGAGCTCGAGAAGCTCGTCCACGTGGACATTCCCGAGAACACGAAGGGCCTCGCGCTCGCCCGCGCCGAGGGCGACCTCTCCGAGAACTTCGAGTACCAGGCCCGCAAGCAGCGCCAGCAGGACCTCGACGTCCGCGTCGCGCGCCTCCGGGAGGAGCTCCGCAAGGCGAGCGTCCTCGACCCGGCCACGGTCGACCTTTCCGAGGTGAGGCCCGGCACGCGCGTCACGCTCCGGCTGCTCGGGGGGACGCGGGCCGTGACGCTGCTCGGCCCGTGGGACTCCAGGCCCGAGGCCGACGTCTACTCCTACCTCGCCGACGTCTCCAAGGGGCTGCTCGGCCGCAAGGTCGGAGACCGGGTGTCGTTCCTCGGAGACGAAGGGCTCATCGAGTCGATCGAGGCCTGGAAGCGGGCGTAGCCCAGCGGGACCGCGCCGCGGACGGCCGGCGGGGGAGTCAGGATTCGCGCGGGAGGCTCAACATCCGCGGCTGAGGTCCCGCAAGGCATCCGCCGGGATGCTTCCGGGGAAGACCTGTTCGGTGCGGTATTGCCGCCAGCAGCTCTGGCAACGCCAGATGTAGATCCTGCCTCACGTCGGGACGGGCTCCACCGGCTCGCCGCAGGCGTGGCAGCGCCCCTCGGCGAAGGGAAGGGGGCCTTTCTGCTCTTCGGTTCCCATCGTGTGCCTCCTTCACTCCGAGGCCGCGGGCGGTTCCGGGAGGGCGCCGCACGACTCACAGGCCTCGCACTCGTCCGCTCCCCCGCCGTCACTGTCCGGGGAGCCGCCACAATCCATGAAGACCACCCTTCGGGCGGGCGCCGTGTTCAGGAGGAGGCGCGCGACGTCGGGCCTGGCGTAGTGGCCCGCCGGGTCGGCCGTCGTCTTGGCGATGCCGATCGCGTCGAAGCTCACCTCGGCGTAGAGGATTCCCTCCTGATCGTGCGGAATCGGCTCGCAGAGCGGTGCGCCGTCGGGTCCGAAGATCATCGAGGCGCCGCCCCCTGGAGCCAGGTACGCCCTCTTCTCCGCCGTGTCGCAGAGCATCTCGACGACCTCGGGCGTGGCGTTCATCGTCGACGCGAGGACGTAGCACTGGCCCTCGAGCGCGTAGGTCTGGCTCACCGCCCAGGTCGCCTCCTTCCCGAGCGCGTACGACTGCTCCTTGTAGAGCGCGAGGGCCGGCCAGCTCGCGGTGTGGATCTGCTCGTTCTGCGCGTACATGGCGTACTTGAGGAGCGGCTGGAGGTGCTCCCAGCAGTTGAGCGCACCGAGGCGGCCGATTTCCGTGTCGACGACTTTCAGATGCGTCCCGTCGCCTTCGCCGAAGACGCAGCGCTCGGCGAGCGTTGGCTTCACCTTGCGGCGCACGATGAGAGGCTCCCCCTCAGGTGAGATGAGCATCTGACCCATGTAGAGGCTGCCGCCGGAGAGCTCGGCGTAGCCCATGCAGACGTAAATCCCATGCTCGCGGGCGGCGCGGCGGAGCGCGAGATCGTGCTCGCCGCCGACGACGAGGGCGTTGTCGCGGTAGGCCGGCATGTGGAGCAGCGACACGATCGGCGCATTCAGCCAGGCGAACAGCGGGTAGCCGGGAATCCAGACCTCCGGAAAACCGACGTACCGCGCGCCGTTGCGGGCGGCCTCGGCGATGAGGCGAATCCCCTTCTCGACGGTCTTTTCCAGGTCGAAGTAGACCGGTGCGGCCTGCACGCAGGCCACTTTGACGTTCGGTTTCTTCTTCAAGACGAGCTCCTTGCGTGGGTGGCGATCGGGAGGGTGACGGGCTTGCCGGGATCCATGGCCCGGGCGGGTCCTGTGTCGCTCACGCGGCGCCTGCCATCCGGCGCAGGAGAGGATCCTCGATCCGTTCGGCGATCTGCCGCGCGTGGTCGACGAGGAAGTCCGACGACGTCGACGAGAGGCCTTCGGCGCGGAGCGAGTCCGCGAGAAGGGAGGAGATCTCCTCGACGAGCGCAAGTCCGCGCGAGGGCGCGGTCGGAGAGGTCTCGACGAGGTCCGCGAGAAGCGCGTGGAGGCGCGGGCCCGGCGGCGGGAGGCCGGCGAGGGCGCGGTGGGCCCACTTCGAGAAGGGGCGGTAGCGGCGGGCGAGGAAGAACGCGGCGGCGAGAGCCGCGTCGACGAACTCGGCGACGGCGAGAGCGGCCGCGACGTGCTCGCCGCGGCTCAGGCATCGCGCCCAGTTGTACTGGCCTGCCTGACCGGCGGCGTGGAGGCGGCGTGCGAGTCTGGCGAGGCGGAGCCCTTCAGGGTAGAACGCGAGGAGCTCGCGGCGGACGGCCGAGAAGGCGCCGGAGGGATCGGCAAAGACCTCCCCGTTCGTCGCGGCGGCGAGCCCGGCCTCGGGCATCGCGCGCCACTCGTCGAGCGTGAGCGGCGCGCGCGGGAGGCCGAGAAAGCGGCGGTAGAAGGCGCCGGCCTCGTGGACCCCGCGCCGGCCGCTTCCCTCGGGAGTGAGTCGCTCCGAGCGCGGGGGAGGAGGGAGCGAATCGAGGAGCGAGGCGAGGGCCGCTCCGTGCGCGGCGACGTCGTCGGCACGGAGCCAGAGGCACGGAGTCGGGTCGAAGTCGTGGTCTCGCGAGAGCTCGTCGTCGAAGCCGAAACACTCGGAGCCCTCGCCGACGAGCCCGGAGGCGATCCGTGGCAGGAGCACCGGGAAGCGAACGGCGAGGGCCGGTGCGACGACGCCGTCCCAGTGGGCCCGCGAGAGCAGAAGGCCCGTCACGCAGGGCCTCCCGCTGCGAGGGCGTACGATCGCCGGTCGTGAGAGACGAGATTCGCGAAGCGCTGGAGCTCGGGAAGGCAGACCGCTGGGACGAGGCGATCGTGAAGATGAAGCTCGTCGTCGACGACGAGCCGACGGCCGACCACTGGGCCTACCTCGGGACGACGTACCGCTCCTGCAGCCGGTGGGAGGAAGCCGACGCCGCCTACGGGAAGGCCCTCGCCCTGAACCGGTGGCACGTCGGGGCGCTCTGGGGCCTCGGCCTCTCTCGCGGGATGCAGGGAGACACGGAGGGGGCCGCGGAGATGCTCGGGCAGGCCGTCGGGATGGCTCCGCGCTTTGCCGCGCCCCGGTTCCAGCTCGCACTCACGCTCCTCGAGCAAGGTGACGAGGCGGGGGCGCTCGCCCACGCCGCGGTCGTGCGCGAGCTGGACGAGCGTTACGCGTCGAAGCTCGACGTGATCCTCCGGGAGCGGGGCCTCCTTCCCGGCTGACATCAGATCGTGTCCGGAACCCTCGCCCGCTCTTCCGCCTCGACCTCCTCGAGCGTCCCCCTGGCGAGTCGCCGAAAGAGCGTTTCGTAGCGTTCCCGCTCGAGGTTGCGGCCCGCCTCCCGCGCAATGAGGACGTCCCGGTAGAGAAGCGTGACCGTCGCGTCCGAGAGGGTCGCGAGCTCGCACTCCAGGGAGCGCGCGAAGTCGGAGAGTGCGCCCGGGAAGGTGAAGGGGAACCGCTCGCTCAGCTCGGCCATCCACGCCGTCTCGACCGCGACGATCCGTGACACGAAGGGGTGCCGGATCGCGGGGGCGTGAGCCGAGATGAGCGCGAGCTTCTCCTCGAGGAGGTTGCGGCCGGCGAGGCGCGCCTGGCGCAGCTCGCCGAGGTACGAACGGAGCGTATCCGGCGAGAGGACGGAGTTCGTGATCTCCCGCATCATCCGGAAGCCTCCGGGTCTCTCCTGGCAAAGCTCGGGACGACCGGCGACGACCTCCATCATCATTTCCCACTCGTGCTGGACGATCTCCTCGACGAGGGGCTTCGGCCCTGGAATCGGCGGCAGGGTCATGAGGTGACTCCCTCGCGGGGAACGGGCCGGCCGAGACTCGGCCCGGTGCCGCGGGCGGGGTCAGGCGGGCGCCGCGGACTTCTCACGTGCCTTCTCCTCGATCTCGGCGAGGGTCCCCTGGCCGAGTTTCGCAAAGAGGTTCTCGTATCGTTCGCGGACCAGGTTCCGGCCGCTCTCCTTCGCCGCGAGGACGTCGCGGTAGAGAAGCGTGAGCGTCGCGTCGGACCAGGTCTCCAGCTCGCACGACTCGTACCGCTCGAAATAGGTCACCGCGGACTGAAACGTGAGGGGGAAGGCCCTGCAGAGCTCCTTCATCCACGCCGACTCGATCGCGACGATCCTGGGGATGAGCGGACACTCGGAGACCGGGGGAATCTGCTCCTCCATCCGGGCGTACTTCTCGGTGACGAGGTTGCGGCCCTCGAAGGCGGCGTTCCGGAGGTCGCCCACGTACGAGGCGAGCGTGTCGCGGGAGAGGACCGAGTGGGTCATCTCCCGCATCGCACGGAACGTGCCGGGCCTCTCCTGGCAGAGCGAGCGGCCGTCGGAGACGACGTTTTTCATCATCTCCCACTCGCGTTCGACGATCTCCTCGACGAGGGACTCTCGGCCGGGAATCGGGGTCACTTGCATGTGGCTTCTCCGTCGCGGCAGGGACCGCGGTCAGGCGTCGGGGTTCGGGAGCTCACCGAGAGCGGAGAGGATCCGGCTCGCGGCGAGGTCGTGGGGCTCGAGAGCGCGGAGTGCGCCCAGGAGCTGGTAGTAGGCGGAGCGGACGTCGTCGGCGAACGCGTTCGAATCGATGCCGCCGGAGCAGAGCCCCTTCTGGCACTCGAGGGCCTCGCGGTCGAGGACGATCGCCGCCACCAGACGTTTCACCGTCGGTGCAGTCGTCATCTTCGTTGTCCTCGGGCCCAGTCAGCCCGCTGGAGAAGGTGGGGCCGCAATCGGCATTCCGCAAGGGTCCTTCTCTGTGTATTCGTTCGTGACATGGATGTCACGAATGGAGACGAGCTCGTTCGGGAACGCACCCCGGTGGCGGGAACGTTGACTCCATGCGGTCGGCGGTCAGTCACCAGGTACAGGAAGCGCGGATTTTGCCAGGAACGGGCTCTCGGGACATGTCACGAGACGAGACATCGGGACCATTCCAGTCCGGATAAGCAAATACAGTTCAAGTCATTTGGAATGAGTGGTTTGCGCTGCATTGTCCGATTTGCAAATGGGTGGCAATGACCTTGCGTTAACCGAGGCGGAACGAAATGGACCCAGTCGGCCCTGAGAACACGAACCCGAACCAACGAACGAGTCAGGAGGGCTCAAAATGCCGAAGAAACTGAAAGAAGTTCTGGCAGACGCCGGAGTCTCGATGGAGAACGAGGTCGGCGGGCACGCGCCGAAAACCCTCGTCGACCGCGAAGTGAAGCTGGCCCCGCACCCGCGCGTCGAGAAGCTGCGGGACGTCTTCATGCAGACGCTCTCCTCGGCCAACAACGAGTTCCCGTACTGGTACACCCGCGAGTACTTCCAGCACGACAACGAGGTCCCGGTCGTCCGCCGCGCGATGGCGCTGAAGGCCGCTTTCTCGCACGCGACGCCCGTGATCTTCCCCGGCGAGCTCCTCGTCATGCACAAGACGGCCTTCTTCCGCGGCTCCTTCCCGATGCCGTGGCTCTCCGAGGGCTTCTACATGGCGAAGGAAGACGAGCTCTACCAGGACGCGCTCAAGCGCGGGTCGACGTCCGTCGACGAGCACTCCAAGTTCGGCCAGGGCGGCGGCAACGTCGTCAAGAGCTTCGGCAAGGTCGTCTCCATCGCCGGGAAGTTCGGGATGCGCCAGGAAGAGATCCCCGGCCTCCTCGAGGTCGCCAGGATGTGGGTCGGCAAGTCGGTCGACGACCTGGGACACAAGTACGAGCAGATGGTCCCCGGCTACGAGACCAAGGAAGCGATCATGCGGAACATCGTCTGCATGTTCGACTCCGGCTACACGCTTCCGCAGGGACGCGAGGTCATCAACTACTACTACCCGCTCCACCTCGGCTTCGACGGCATCATCGCGCTCGCCAGGGAGATGAAGGACAAGGTCGCGGGCCGCGCCGACGGTGACGGCCTCGTCGGCATGAACCGCCTCTACAACTACGAGGCGGTCATCCTCGCCACCGAGGGCCTCCAGGCCTGGGTGCGCAACTACGCCAAGGAGGCGCGCCGCCTCGAGTCGATGGAGAAGGACGCCGTCCAGAAGGCCGAGTACAAGGGGATCGCCGAGCGCCTCGAGTGGCTCGAGCACAACTCTCCGCGGACCTTCATCGAAGCCTTCCAGATGATCGAGACGATGCACCTGGCCGTCCTGAACGAGGACGCCATCTCGGGCATGTCCCCGGGCCGCATCGCGCAGATCCTCTTCCCCTGGTTCGACCAGGACATCAAGGCCGGCCGGATCACCGAGGACCAGGTCGTCGAGCTCCTCGAGCTCGACCGCGTCGTGAAGACCTCCATCGACTGCTTCGCCTCGATGGGCGTCGTCGGCGGCGTCCTCTCCGGCAACACGTTCAACACGGTTTCGTGCGGCGGCCTCCAGAAGAACGGGAACCACGCCTGCAACCGGCTGGAGTACCTCCTCCTCGAGGCCGGGATGCGGAACGTGATGCCGCAGTCGACCCTGGCGGTCCTCTATGACGAAAAGCTTCCCGAGGACTACCTCCTCCTCGCCACGGAGTGCATCAAGACCGGCGGCGGGTACCCGGCGTTCATGAACAACCAGGTCGGGATGGAGTTCCTCAAGCACCACTACGGCCCCGAGGGAATGGACATCGAGGACGCGCGCGCCTGGGCGATCGGCGGCTGCCTCGAGACCTCCGGCTGCACCTGGAAGCCGATCACTCTGAACGGGACGACCTACTGGATCCCGGGCGGCGCGGGCCAGCCGACGTCCGTCGGCGTCCACTTCATCTCGATGCCGAAGATCCTCGAGCTGACCCTCTGGGACGGCGTCGACCAGCGGACCGGAGAGCGCGTCTTCAAGGCTCACGGCAAGAAGCTCGCGACGTTCGACGAGCTCTGGGCCCAGTTCAAGCTCTACTGGCAGGAAGCCGTCCACGTGCTCGCCCTGACGAACAACATCCAGCACGACATCTGGCGCAAGAACAACATGGCGATCATCAACTCGTACATGAAGCCCGACTGCCTCGACAAGGGCCACCTCATCAACGAGCTCGGCTATCGCTACAACGCCACGTACAACGTCGAGTCCGCCGGCACGATCACCACGATCAACTCGCTCGCGGCGCTCAAGCAGATCGTCTACGACGACAAGAAGATCTCGCTCGAAGAGTACCGGGTTGCCCTGAAGGACAACTTCGGATTCAAGACCGCCAAGGAGGTCAACTCCTTCTCGCTCGCCGACCAGGAGAAGCGGGAGGACGGCCCCGGCAAGTGGGACAAGCTCCACTTCATGGCCCTGCAGGCCCCGAAGTACGGCAACGACGACGCGTACGTCGACAACATCCTGCTCGACTGGGAAAACTTCTTCTGCAAGGACTGCTACAACTACGAGTCGCTCAACGCCAAGCCGATGTACGCGTGCCAGATCTCGGTCTCCACGCACGGCGCGATGGGCTCGGCGACGATCGCGACGGCCGACGGCCGCCTCGCCGGGACGACGTTCGCCGACGCCTCGCTGTCGGCCTTCCCGGGCACGGACCGCAACGGCCCGTACGCGCTCCTGAACTCGGCCGCGATCTGGGACCACAGCATGTCGCAGAACTCCCAGCTCAACATCAAGATCCACCCGAGCGCGATCCAGGGCGACGAGGGGGCCAAGAAGCTCCTCGACCTGACCAGGGCCTACATGCGCAAGGGCGGGTTCCACGTCCAGTACAACATCGTCGACTCGAAGGTCCTGAAGGACGCCCAGAAGAACCCGCAGAACTACCGCGACCTGATGGTCCGTGTGGCCGGGTTCACCCAGTACTGGGTCGAGATCGGAAAGCCGGTCCAGGACGAGCTCATCGCGCGGACCGAATACGAGGGGGTCTGAAATGGAAAAGATGCACCACCGTGACTGCCGCAACTTCGCGCCGGTCGACGTTGCCAAGGGAATCTGCCACCGCACGAAGAACATGGTCCCGGCCGACGGAGACCAGTGCGACGAGTGCGTCGCTACGCCGAAGTGCAAGAGCTGCAAGAACTTCACCGCCGACACGAAGCGAGTTGAGCTCGGTGTCTGCGAGGCCTCGATGGCGACGCCGAAGTTCTTCGCCTACCCCGACATGGTCGCCCTGACCTGCGAGATGTATCGCCAGCAGTAGTCCGAGACTGACGGGCCGGGCCGGGGGCGCCGCGAGGCGCCCCCGAGCCCTGGCCCGTCCTTCCCTCCGGCGGGACGGGTGACGTGGCCGGAGAGAGACGAAAAGAGAGTAAATATGGACGAAGGGAAAGCCACACTCTACGGTCGCCTGGTGGTCCTGGCCTCCTGGCTGGCCGTCTTCTGCCTTTTCGGGTACCGCGCCACCTTCGCGATCCTGAAGGGCCCCATGGGCGTGACGATGGGCTGGTCCACGGCCCAGGTGACGCTCGGCTATTCGCTGATGATGGTCGTCTACGCCGTGACGGCCTACTTCTCGGGAATGATTTTGGACAAGTGGGGGACGAAGCCCGTCTACGCGATCGCCGCCGTCTTCGGCGGCCTCGGCTTCATCCTCACGTCGATGATCAACAGCCACGCGGCCTACCTCTTCACGTTCGGCGTCCTCGGCGGCATCGCCACCGGCATGCTCTGGGTCACGTCGACGGTCTCGGTCCGCAAGTGGTACGTCGGAAAGTCGTACGCCACGATGTGGGGCTTCGCCTTCGCGGGCGCCCCGATGGCGCAGTTCGTCCTGGCGCAGGTCGTCAAGCCGAAGCTCGGTGCGGCCCAGAAGGGGCTCGACGAGGCGGTGAAGACGCTCCTGCCGAATGCCGACGCGCTCCAGGGTAAGGAGCTCGCGACGGCGATCGCCGGCAAACTGAAGGAAGCCGGAACGATCGAGATCCCGGCCGTCAAGGCCGCTCTCGAGAGCCTAACGGCCGCCTGGCGCGGCGAGATGATGATCCTTGGCGCGATCGTCTTCGTCGCGCTCGTCTTCGCCGTCATCGTCGCCAAGCAGTCGCCCGAGGCCTACGGCATGAAGCCGTTCGGCGCGATGCCGGCTCCGGCGGGCGGTGCGGCTCCGGCCGCCGAGTACGAATGGGGCGTCGGCGAGGCGTTCTCCAAGTACGCGATCTGGGCCGCGGTTCTGACGTTCCTCACGGCCATGATGGCCGAGTTCCTCATCTGGACGCAGGTCGTCAGCTACTGGACGCAGGACGTCGGCTTCAGCCTCGGCAAGGCGACCCAGATCTACGCGATCATCGGCCTCATCGGCATCTTCTCGATGCCGATCATGGGCAAGGTCGCCGACAAGGTCGTCGCGGCCGTGGGCAACGAGGTCAAGGGCCGGAAGGTCATGCTGATGATCGGCCCGGGCACGGGCGTCCTGGCCTGCCTCTTCCTCCTCGGCACCAAACAGGGTGACGTCTTCGCCTATGTCGCCTGCTTCATCTTCGCCGTCTACTGGGCGATCGTCCCTGGCGGAGTCGTCGGCTACACCGGCGCCGTCTATGGCCGCAAGACCCTCGGCAAGATCTGGGGTCTGGCCACCATGATCGTCATGGGAATCGGGCCGTTCCTCGGCTCGTTCATCGGCGGGTGGCTGAAGGACGTCTCCGGCAGCTACACCTACTCCATCTACTACGCGCTCGGCTCGTTCGCCCTCTCGATCGTCCTCGCGACCACGCTTCCGCTCGAGGCGAAGCCGAAGGTCCGTGTGCCGGCCGACGCGGCGATCGCGGCCGGACGCGCCAGCTGATCCTGGATCTGCCCGGCCCTCCCGTCGCAGTCCGGCGGCGGGAGGGCCGATTCTCCCGGCCGGGCACGGGGGGTAACGGAAGGACCGCAGGGGCGACGGAGGAAGAGATGTCGAGCATCGAGACAGGAGCGGGAACGGACAGGGCGACTCTTGGGTGCCCGGCGAAGGCGGAACAGCCGGCGAAGGCGGAGCCGAAGGGCCTGGTCTTCGACATCCAGGGCCACTCGGTCCACGACGGGCCCGGGACGCGGACGACGGTCTTTCTTGCCGGTTGTCCTCTGTCCTGTGTCTGGTGCTGCAACCCCGAGGGGCTCTTCACGAAACCGGTGGTCGTCCGCCGGGAAATCAAATGCAAGCACTGCGGCCGGTGCGTCGAGGCGTGCCCGCACCACGCCATCACCGTGGACGAGGCAGGCGCCGCGACATTTGATCGGGCGTTCTGCGACGTCTGCACGACGCACGAGTGCGTCGCGAACTGCTACCACGAGGCGCTCGAGGTGAGCGGGAAGTGGATGACCGTCGACGACCTGATGACGGTCTTCAAGCGGGACCGGCAGTTCTGGGGCAGCCGGGGCGGCGTCACCTTCAGCGGGGGAGAGCCGCTCCTGCAACGGGAGTTCATCCTCGAGGTGCTGCGCCGCTGCAGCGAGGCCCGTCTCCACACGTGCATCGAGACGACGGCGTGCTTCTCAAAGTCGTACTTCTTCGAAGCGCTCGAGCACGTCGACTGGGTCTTCGTCGACATCAAGCAGATGGATCCCGTCCGTCACAAGGAGCTGACGGGTGTTTCGAATGAGCTGATCCTGGGCAACATCAAGGCGCTGGCCGCTTCGGACTGGCCCGGATTCGTCGTCGTGAGGATTCCGGTCATCCCTGGCTGCAACGACTCCGAGGAGAATATCCGGGCCACGGCGAAGTTCGTGAAGGAGGCTGGCCTCGAGGTCATCAACCTCCTGCCGTTCCACCGCCTCGGCGAGTCGAAGTATCGCCAGCTCGGGAAGCAATACGCCTTCGAGAACCATCCCGGGACTCCAGTCGAAGCCCTGGCCCCTCTGAAGGCGATTGTCGAGGCCGAAGGGCTGACCTGCTACACGGGCTGGAAGACTCCCTTCTGAGCCTCCCCGGCCGGGGCGTGCCTTCGCCTCGCAGCCGTTATCAGGGAAGAGAACACGAGGACAAGCGAATGACGAAACCACTCACCGCCCTGGCCTGTGCGGCGCTGCTCCTGGCTCCCGCGGTCCGGGCCGAAGATCCCAAGGTTGCGCCCGCTCCCGACCCGTGGAAGATCACGTGGGAGGTCGGCGCCGAAGAGCGCGTCCGGTCCGAGGCACTCAACAACGCCTTCGACTGGAACGACGCGGCGGATGACCACCGGCTCTGGTACCGGTTCCGGACGCGCGCCTGGGCGAAGGCGACGATCGGGAAGAAGGGTGAATTTTCCGTGGGGCTCAATAACGAGAGCCGCGAGACGGTCCACCCCGACACGCCCTACAAGTGGGACGAGGCGATCTTCGAGAGCCTCTACGTCGACTGGAAGCTCGACCCTTCGGTTTCCGTCCGGGTGGGCCGGCAGAACCTGATGAAGGGAGAGGGGTTCGTCCTTTTCGACGGCACCTCGGGCGATGGCTCACGGACGGCGTATTTCAACGCGGTCGACGTGACGTTCGGCTGGAAAAAGTCGAAGGTCGAGCTGATCGGCATCTCCGATCCGGCGAAAGACTATTACCTCCCCGTCTTCAACAACCGCAACAAGCTCCTGCAGGAGTGGGACGAAACGGCCTTCGGCCTCTACTACACGGGCCGCGACCTGCCGAAGACGGCGATCGACGGTTACGTTTTCTACAAGCGCGAGTTCGACGACCGCCGGGCCGTCTCGAACGCACAGTTCCAGCCGGATCGGCAGCTCAACGTCTTCGGCGGGCGCGTCGTCCAGCAGCTGCCCGAGGGTTTCTCCCTGACGGCGGAGGCCGCGGGCGAGTGGGGGACCGAGAAGGCGAGGCCGGGAACCGGGAGCGATGACAAGGACATCGCCGCCTGGGGTGGCTACGCCTACGTGAAGAAGACGATCCCGGTGTCGTGGAAGCCCTCCCTCCAGGTCGGCTGGATCGGGATGTCCGGCGACGATCCGGCGACGTCGAAGATCGAGGGCTGGGACCCGCTCTTCTCCCGCTGGCCGAAGTGGAGCGAGCTCTACATCTACAGCCAGGTTCCGGAGAAAGGGGTCGCGTACTGGACGAACCTATCGATGTGGCAGGCCGAGATCCTCGCCAGCCCTTCGAAGTTCCTGAGCCTGCGCGGAACCTACTACTACATGAGCGCACTGGAGACCTTTCCCGGCAGCCCGAAAGTCTTCGGGAAAGGGAAGAAGCGGGGCGACATGTTCCAGGCCCGCGCCGACGTCACTTTCTCCGGATCTCTGAAGGGCCACGCGCTCTACGAGTACCTCCGGCCCGGAGACTTCTACGTCGGCCGCGACTCGGCGTACTTCCTGCGTTTCGAGCTGAGCTACAGCTTCAAGAAGATCTTCTGAGGCCACCCTGGTGACGGCCGTGTCCGGCTCCGCGGCACCCCCCGGCTTTCCGCCGTCCCCCGCGTCCGGGCACGGTCGTCCCTTTCCCACGAGTCCCTATAATTCGAGGCGGAGAGCCGCCGTTGCGGCAGGCGATCAGGTGAAAACGGTCCGATACGATCCTGGCGATTTCCCGCCCCTTCCCCCCGGGAGCACCCTCGCGGGCGCCGTCGCACAGGCGCTCCGGCAGGGGCGTCCGATCCTCCCGGCGGTCGACCGGGAGGGGCGGTTCATCGGGGTGTTCGACCTCCCCGGCTTCCTCGCCCGGCTCTCCCCGCGAGGGAGGGCCGATCTGGACGCGCCGGTGTCGCCGATCCTCGAGAAGGCGCCGGCCCTCGTTGCGCCAGACCTCGAGGACTCCTGGGCCCGTGACGGGACCTCGGACGCCGCGATCGTCGCCGACGAGGACGGCCATTACCTCGGGGTCCTTTTCCGGGACGACGGGGCCGCCGCCCCCACCCTGCCGCACGATCGCATCGACGCGTGGCTCCGGCAGGTCGTCGAGGGCTCCCTGCAGGGCGTCTCGTACATGGTCGCGGTCTCCGACCCGGCGGGGCGAGTCGTCCTGGCCAACGCCGAGGCGCGAAGCTTCTTCGGAGAGGCCCTGACGGGCGACGAGCCCGTCCTTCGCCGGCTCTTTCCGCCGCGGACTCTCGGGTCGGCCGGACCGCTCGGAGGCTGGCAGGCGCCTCGTATCCATCCTCACGGCGACCGCCTCCTTCTCGTCTTCGGATTTCCGCTCGTCGTGGAGAGCTCTCCTCGGTACGTCTTGCTGGCGATCCACGATGTCTCGGCCCTCGTGGGAGAGCAGCTGGTGCAGGCGCACGAGGATCTCGACGGCCTCAGGAGGATCCTCGACGTTTCCGTGGACGGCCTGATGGTCGTCAACCGTGATGGCGTGATCACGATGATCAACCGGAGCTTCGAGGAGATCCACGGCATCCCTCCAGAGCGGGCGGTGGGCCGGCGGGTCACGGACGTGATCGAGAACACCCGGATGCACATCGTGGCGCAGACGGGGATCGCCGAGCTCGGCGAGATCCAGAAGATCGGCGAGCGGCGCGTCGTCGTCTCGCGCATTCCCCTCTACAGGGACGGCAGGTGCGTCGGCGCCGCCGGGAAGATCGACTTCACCGACCTCGGCGAGGTGAACCGCCTCGCCCGCAAGGTCGAGCTCCTGAAGAAAGAGCTCGAGACGCTCCGGAGCCAGAAGGGGGGCGTGGCGCCCGATGTGAGGTTCAGCTTCTCCGACGTCGTGGCTCTCTCGCCCGCGGGCCGCGAGGCCCGGGAGAGCGCCATGAGGGCGGCCCCGCAGGACTCGACCGTTCTTCTCCTCGGCGAGAGCGGAGTCGGCAAGGAAGTCTTCGCGCACGCGATCCACGCCTTCTCGCCGCGCGCCTCCGGGCCGTTCGTCCGCGTGAACTGCTCGGCGATCCAGGAGACGCTATTCGAGTCGGAGCTCTTCGGCTACGAGGACGGCGCCTTCACCGGGGCACGCAAGGGGGGGAAGCAGGGGAAGTTCGAGATGGCCGATGGCGGCACGATCTTCCTCGACGAGATCGGCGACATGCCGCTCACGGTCCAGGCCAAGCTCCTGAGGGTCCTGCAGGAGCGCGAGATCGAGAAGGTCGGCTCCGAGCAGCTGATGAAGGTAGACGTCCGCGTCGTGGCGGCCACGAACCAGGACCTCGCCAGGCAGGCCGAGGATGGGCGGTTCCGCAGGGACCTCTACTACCGCCTCTCCGTCATCCCGATCCGGATTCCGCCGCTGCGTGAGCGCCGGGAGGACATCCCGGAGCTGATCCGGATCTTCTGGGAGGACCTCGCGAAGCGGCACGGCATCTACCACCACTCGCTCTCGCCGGAGGCCCAGAAGCTCCTCGAGCGCTACGAGTGGCCCGGGAACATCCGCGAGCTGCACAACGTCCTCGAGCGGGCGGTGACGATCGTCGTCGAACCGGTCGTCAGCGACGAGCAGGTGAGGATGATCATGGCCGGCGCGCGGGAGACGCGCGACGAATTCTGCCTCTCCGACGACTGTGGCCTCGCGGATCTGGTCGAGCAGACGGAGCGCCGCGCACTGGGATTTGCGCTGGCGCGGACGAACAACAACAAGCTCCAGGCGGCGAAGCTGCTCGGGATCTCCCGCCCGCTTCTCTACAAGAAGCTGCACGCCTACGGGATCTCCTGATGGACGCCTCGGACGCTGCCGAAGAGAGGTGACCCATGCCGAAGTGGCTCTGCGATACCTGCAGCTACATGGTGGAAACCGAAGGGAAGACGCCCCCTCCCGTCGAGGGTCTGAAGCCTACGCCCTGGGATCTGCCGGATTCGTGGGTCTGCCCCATCTGCGCCAGCCCGCGCGATGCGCTGTCGCCCCTGGACCCGGCCGAGCTTCTGACGCGGGCCGCCTGCAACCGGTACAAGTGACGCGGTGGCAACTCCCGGCACCGAGGTCAGTACCGTTGCGGCCGCCGTGGGACAGCGGCCCCAGCGCGTCCTGAAGGTCGTCGTCGGCCTCGACTGCGCCGGAGGCTGCTCGTACTGTGCCCTGAAGAAGTCACGCGGGTTCCCCCGGGTCCGCCGGAGCCGTCTCGATCCGGCTGTCGCCGAGCCGAAAATCCGAGAGGTCGCAGCGCGGTACGAGATCACCGGGCTCGAGGTGGGGGCCGGCGAGACGTTCGACCAGCCCGAGCTGTGGGAATGGCTCCTCGCCCTGAACGCGCGCGAGCTGAACGTTCCGGTCATGGCCTTCACCGGCGGGCTCTCGAAGCACACGGCGCGCGTCCTCGACGCGATCGTGGCCTCGCCTGCGCCCGTCCTCCTTCTCTTCTCCTACGACGGTCGTCGATCCGAGAGGAACGGGAGGATCTGGCAGGAGGTCGAGGAGTCGTTCCGGGCTATGAAGGCCCGCCTCGCCGGCGCATCCCACGTCACGGTGAAGCTGTCGGCGTGCGTCACGCCGCGGGACGCGCGACACCTGAAGGAGAACTTCGAGTCTCTCCTCGACCTCGACCCGACGCCCTTCGCGTTCCGGCCCGTGAAGCGCTCGTTCAACGACACGGAGCGGGAAGACTTCATCGAGCAGTTGTCCGCGTTTCTCGACGAGGCTTCCCGCCGCGGGCTCAGGCTCCTGAGCGCGCCGGAGGAAGGGGGATGGCACCTCGGACTCAAGCGCGACTGGACCTGCCACCGTCTCGGCGTGAGCCTTCTGCCCGACGGCCGGTTCACCGACTGCTACGTCGCCTGGTACTGCTCCGATTTCCCCACCTGGCGGACGCTGCCGTCGCTGGAGGGGCTCGACCGCTTCTTCGCCGAGGCCGAAGCGCCGACCCCGGCCTCCTGTGGCCGCTGCCTCGACGCGTTCGACCTCTGCAACCTCTGCCCCGCCGGTCTTGCCGACTTCCGCAGGTCGACGGGAGAGGCGTTCTACGACGACGGCTTCTGCCGCATGGTGAATCGGGCGTCCCTCCTCCTCCTAGAGAAGGCGCTCGAGGAAAGGCCGGAGCTGGAGGCGGTCGTCCGCAGGGGTGCCGTGGAGACCAGGATCCGGAGGGAGGGGTCCGGACTGATCCTCACGGGGCCGGACGGGACACCGCCGTTCTCCGTCGACCCGCGGGACGGGCGCGCGGCCCTTCCGGTCTCGTGAGAAGAGGTGAGGACGTGATGGACCATGCCGCCGGCCGCTCCGCCCTCGTCTCGTGTGGCCGCAGGCTCGACGTGCTCGGCTTCACGCCCGCAACGGACGGGAACGTCTCGGTGCGGCTCGGCGCCGACGTCATCCTCGTCACCCCCGCGGGACGCGAGAAGGGGGAGCTCTCGCCGGAGGACCTCCTGCTCGTGGACCTCGAGGGACGGATCGTCCAGGGGGCGGGGCGTCCGTCGACGGAGATGCCGATGCATCTCCTCTGCTACCGGCGGCGCGGGGACGTCGGCGGGGTCGTCCACGCGCACCCTCCCATCGCCACCGCTTTCGCCGCGGCGGGGGTACCGCTCGACGCTCCGGTCATGCCCGAGATCGTCCTGACCGTCGGCACGATCCCGCTCGTTCCCTACGCCACGCCGGGCACCGAGCAGCTCGCCCAGGCGCTCGAGCCGTGGGTGGACGGTCACGACGCGTTTCTCCTCGCGAGCCATGGCGTCCTGACGCTCGGCCGGGACGTGAGGGAGGCCCTGCACCGGATGGAGCGCGTCGAGCACCTCGCGAAGGTCACGCTCGCCGCCCGTCTCCTCGGCGGCCCGCGGTCCCTGACCGACACGCAGGTCGTCTCGCTTCTCTCCGGGGCCACGCCGCCCGGCCGGCCCGCGGGGTGAACGCCGCGTTCGCTACACTCCCGTGGTGAGGTCCGGTCTCCTCGCCCGCGTCCGCCGCATCTGGGCGGCGATCCCGAAGTGGGCGCTCTGGGGAGCGGGCGGTCTCGTCGTCCTTCTCGCCGTCTCCCTCACCCTCGTCGTGGCCTACTACGACCGCGTCGTCTCCCGAACGATGGACGGCCGGCGGTGGAGCGTCCCGTCGCGCCTCTACTCCGACGTCTGGGTCCTCCGGCCCGGCGACGCGCTCGGCCCGGACGATGTCGAGCGGCGCCTCTCCCGTCTGAGATACGCACCGGTCCCGGCCGCGCCTGTCCCCGGAGGCCGGTACCTCATCACCCGGAGCCGGATGGTCGTCGGCATCAATCCCCACGAGACGGCCTACGGCCGGTTCCCCGGGTTCGTCGCCCGGATCGACTTCTCGGGGCGGCGGATCGCCGCGCTCAAGCGCGAGGCCGACGGCGCGCCGATTCCGTACGTCGTCTTCGAGCCGGAGGTCGTCGGCTCCGTCTTCGACATGAAGATGGAGGACCGGACGCTCGTCCACCTTCCGCAGGTGCCGAAGGTCGTCGTCGACGCGATCCTGACGACCGAGGACCGCGACTTCTTCACGCACGCGGGACTCGCCCCGAAGAGGCTCGTCGGCGCCGTCCTGCAGGGGCTGGTCCGCGGGCGGTCGGTGAGGGGGACGAGCACGCTCACGCAGCAGCTCGTCAAGAACCTCTTTCTGACCCCCGAACGGACCCTTCGCAGGAAGGCCGTCGAGGCGCTTCTGGCCGTCATCCTCGACGCGAAGTACGGCAAGGAGGAGATCCTCGAGGCCTACCTCAACGAGATCTACCTCGGACAGCGCGGGTCTGTCTCGGTCACCGGAGTCGAGGAAGCGGCACGGTTCTACTTCGGCAAGCCCGTCTCGCAGCTCGACCTCCCCGAAGCCGCGATGCTCGCCGGGCTCATCTCCTCCCCCGGTCGATTTTCTCCGTTCCGGAATCCCGAGAGGGCCCAGGCGCGCCGCGCACTCGTCCTGAAGGGGATGCTCGACGAGAAGAAGATCGATCGCGCCGCCTACGACGCGGCCCTCGCCGCGCCGCTCACGAGGGTCAGCAAGCCGGTCACGGGCATCGAGGCCCCGCACTTCGTCGATTTCGTCCTGACCCAGGTGAAGGAGTCGCGCAGCGACCTCTCGGGAGCGGGCCTGTCCCTCTATACGACGCTCGACCCCGACATGCAGGCCGCGGCGCAGGCGGCCGTCCAGTCGGGCCTGGCGGATCTCGAGAAGAGGTTCAAGAAGCTCCGGACCAAGGAGGGGCAGGAGCCGCTCCAGGCGGCGCTCATCGCCCTCGACCCCCTCACGGGCTCGATCCGGGCCCTCGTGGGAGGGCGGGACTACCAGGTGAGCCAGTTCAATCGCGTCGTCCAGGCGAAGCGCCAGCCCGGCTCGCTCTTCAAGCCGTTCGTCTACCTCGCCGCGTTCGAGAGACGGGACCTCGTCCCGCCCATCACGCCGATCACGATCCTCCAGGACTCGCCGATCGCGCTCGTCTTCGGAAAGAAGGACGAGCAGACCTGGTCGCCGCGCAACTACGACGGACAGTTCCGTGGACCCGTGACCGTCCGGTACGCCCTCGAGCACTCGCTGAACGTGCCCACGATCCGCCTCGCGGTCTGGGAGACGGGAGGCGGAAAGACCCTCCTGCCGGACGTCATCCAGACGGCGCGAAAGGCGGGGATCACGTCCCCGATGAAGGCGTACCCCTCGCTCGCCCTCGGGGCCTTCGAGTGCACGCCGATGGAGATCGCCGCGGCGTACTCCGTCTTTGCCAATGGCGGCATCCTCGTGCGGCCGAACTCCCTCCTCGGCCTCGTCGGCCCGGAGGGGAGACGGATCGACCGGAAGGACGTTCCCCTCCAGCGGGCCGCAGACCCTGCCGCAATCGCCGTCCTCGACTCGATTCTCCAGGGGGTCGTCAACCGCGGGACGGGGGCCTCCGCCCGGGGGCGCGGCGCACAGGGGATCTTCGCGGGAAAGACCGGGACGACGAACGACGGGCGTGACGCCTGGTTCATCGGCTTCTCGCCTCGTCTCCTCGTGGCGGTCTGGGTCGGCTTCGACGACAGCCGCGGGCTGAACCTCTCCGGGTCGACGGCCGCAGTGCCGATCTACGCCGACTTCGCGCGGCGTCTGCCCTCCCACTATTTCGAGGAGCCGTTCCCCGAAGTGCCGGGGGTCGTCACGGTCTCGGTCGACCCGACGACCGGGATGCTCGTCACAGAGGATTGCCCCACGTCCATCAATGAGCTGTTCCTCGCGGGGACGGAACCGACGGAGCGCTGCACCGTGCACGCCGAGGGGGGCACGCCCCCGCCGGGAGGGCCGGGCCTCCCTCCTGTCGAAGGGACCGACGGGCCGCGGTGACCGGGTCCCGCTTCACGATTTCCGGAATCGACCTCGACCTCGTGGCCCGGAGCCATGGCTGGTACGACCTCCCGCCGTTCGCGTGGGACGAGAGGACGAGGCGACTCTCGTTCGTTTTCCTGCACGAGGGCGCGCCCGTGGCCGTCCTGCTCGCGTCCCGGTCCGGCGGTCTCGGTGTTTCCTCGTCCGCGCCCTTGTCGGTCGTGAGGCCCGTCGTCGCCCGCGTCCTCGACCTCGGGACTGATATCACCGCGTTCCACGCCCTCTGTGAGGCACGTCGCGAGGAGGGGTTCGGGTGGATGGCCGACCGGCTCGCCGGACGGATCCTGCGCTCCCCGACCCTCTTCGAGGACGCGGTCAAGGTTCTCTGTACGACGAACTGCTCATGGAGCCTGACGAAGGCGATGGTGACGCGGATGGTCGCTGCCTTCGATCGTGGCGGGGCCTTCCCCGACGCGGCGTTTCTGGCAGCGCTTCCCGAGCGCCGGCTCCGCGAGGAGCTCAAGGTCGGCTACCGCGCTCCGTTCCTTTACGCCTTCGCCGCGCGTGTCGCCTCGGGGGACCTCGATCTCTCCGGCTGGGAAGACCCGTCGCTTTCCGATACGGTCGTGATGGAGCGGATCCGGGCCGAGAAGGGGTTCGGCCCGTACGCCGCCGAGACGCTCCTTCGCCTCCTCGGGCAGCACGGCCATCTCGGCCTCGACTCCTGGTCGCGGAAGAAGGTCGCCGGGCTCCGCTTCCGGGACCGTCCCGTGAAGGACGCCCGCGTCACGCGCTTCTATGCGTCCTTCGGCCGCTTTGCAGGGCTGGCGTTCTGGCTCGACGTCACGAGGGACTGGCACGACGGGCGTGAGCGGCTCTGGCCATGACCGCTCCTGCCCCGCACCGGTCCGGCGGCGAGCCGTCGTGGCCGAGGGCCTTTACAATGGCCTTTTGGAGGTTTCAATGAAGAAAGTGCCCGGTCCGTTCCGGAAGTTCGTGGAGGCCTACCCGGAGTGCGGGATGACCTACGAGGCGCTCGCAATGGCCAGCCGCGAGGCGGCCGGCTACTCCGAGAAGGATGCCGAGCTCGTGAAGCTGGCGCTGGCGCTCGGTTCCCGCCTCGAGGGCGCGGTCCACTCGCACGCGCGGCGCGCGCTCGAAGCGGGGGCGACGGCGACGGAGGTCCGTGGCGTCGCGCTCCTCGGTCTGACGACCCTGGGTTTCCCTCACACGATGATGGGGACCTCCTGGATCGAGGACGTCCTGCGAGAGGCCGGGAAGGCTGCGGCGAAGGCGGGAAAGAGGGCGGGGAAGAAGTCGAAGAAGGGGAAGTAGGCTCGCCGGCCGGGGATCAGACCCCGATTCGCGACGGGGCCTTCCTCGTCCACTCTCCGGTCGCGTCGCTCAGGTCGTACTCGGCCTCGTAGCTGCGTCCCTTCCTCGCCACGTGGTCCACCGCCTCGAGAAGAGCCTGGAATTCCCCCTCGCTCACGGTCGGCGACAGGCTGATACGCACCCAGCCCGGCTTTTCGCCGATGTGCCCTTCGTCGAGGCGGTTCCGGATGGCGGCCGAGCGGTCCTCGTCGATGTGGAGGAGGAGGTGGCCGTAGGGTCCCGCGCACATGCAGCCGGCGCGCACCTGGATGCCGAAGAGGTCGTTCAGGAGGGTCGCGGCGAGGTTGTGGTGCAGGTCGCGGAAGATGACCGAAAGGACGCCGAGCCGCTTCGTCTCCAGGTTTCCGAGGATGAAGAGGTCATCACGGCCGCTCCACTCACCCAGGGCGCGGGAGAGGTAGTCGTGCTCGATCCTCTCGATGCGCGGCATGCCGACGGCGGCCTTCAGGTCGAAAGCGAGGCCGGCCTGGATCGACTGGACGATCGGTGGGGTGCCGCCCGTCTCGCGGAATTCGATGGCCGAGAGGTAGCGGTGGTCCCATGGTGAGGTGTAGAGGACCGTCCCGCCGCCCGGCTCGGCCGGGACGCGGTTCGTGAAGAGGCTCCGGTTTGCGACGAGGAGCCCGGGCGTCCGTGGCCCACCCAGGAACTTGTGGACCGAGAAGAAAATCGCGTCGAGCCGCGCGCCGGGATCGCCCGGAGGGTTCATGTCGACGTCGACGTACGGACCGGCCGCGGCGTAGTCGAAGAAGGCGAGGGCGCCGTGGCGGTGGAGAACGCGCGCCAGGGCGTGCACGTCGTTCAGGATTCCGGTGACGTTCGAGGCCGCGCTGAACGTCCCGATCTTCCAGGGGCGGTGCGTCCACTTCTCGAGCTTCGCGTCCAGGTCCTCGACCGAGATGCGCCCGGCCTCGTCGAAGTCGACATAGACCGAGTCGCCAATCGTCTCGCGCCAGGCGATGTCGTTGGAGTGGTGCTCCATCATCGAACGGAAGATGACGGGGCGGGCGTCCGCGGGGATATGCCGGGTCAGGGCGTGGCGCTCCTCGAGCTGGTCGGGGATTCTGAGCCCAAGGATGTAGATGAGCCGGTTGATCGCCCCGGTGGAGCCCGAGCCGACGGGGATGAGGACGTCTTCCTTCGAAGCGCCGACGTAGCCGGCGATCTTCGCGAAGGCGTTCTCGTAGTAACGCGTCATGAGGCGGCCGGTGTGGTTGCTCTCGGTGTGGGTGTTCGCCATGAACGGGAGGACTTTCTCGGCGAGCTCCTCCTCGACGTCGGCGTGGAAACGCCCCGAGGCGATGAAATCGAAGTAGTGGAGCGGCTTCGGACCAGAGGGAGTGGGGATCGTCGCTCCGGCGCCGAGAACTCGTGTCCTGAGTCGGTCGAGAAAGGCACGTTCCAGAGCCTCGGACGAGGTCACGACGGCCGGGCGCGGAGCGCCCGAGGCGGCGTCGACGAGACGCGCGGTGTTGGTCATAGGCCCCCCGGACGCGGGCCCCCGGGGGACACGCGCCAGCGCGGGAGGATATCGGATAGGGCTGTCCGGCGCCGCGGTTACCGCGGAGCCCAGCTCGCAAAAGGCTCGAACGGCAGGTTTCGGCCGACGAGGAATGCGAGGAGGACGGCGTAGATGAGGAGGCGGAGCCAGAGGGGCGGGACCGGAAGAGGTTTCTTCGGAAGGAGCGCCGCACGGAGGGTCAGCGCGAGGAAGACCGGAATTGCGGCGACCGTCAGGGCGTTCAGCCGCAGGGCGAGCGGGAGGTCCCCGTGAACGAGGGCGTGGAGAGCGCGGCCCGTCCCGCAGCCGGGACAGTGCAGGCCCGTCGCCGCGTGAACGGGGCAGATCGGAGCGAAGGGCGCAGTCCGCGGATCGACGAAGACGAGGACGAGGAGAACGAGAAGAAAGGCTCCGAGGGCGAGCAGCGCCTGTTCCCGCCGCCCCCGGAGCCTCCGTGTGAGTTCCTGCCGGAACACTCTACTTCTTGAGCAGGTCGTTCCCCTGGGCGTCCTTCATCTTTCCGGTCGCGATCAGGATGATGTCGATGATTCCCCAGATCCCCAGGCCCCCGCAGGTAAGGAGCTTGAGAATTCCGAGGCCGGTGTACCCGAGGTAGAAGCGGTCGACCCCGAGAGCGCCGAGAAAGATCGACAGCAGCAGAGACGTCATCCAGTCCTTTTTGGGCATGAATCCTCCCTCATTTTCTTTCCGGTAGTTTGGTCGGAAGAATAGACGAGCATTCTGCCGAAATCGAGAAATTGTCTCGGATACCGGATCGACCATTCCTCAGGGTGATCGAGGTCACATGAGGTCGATGCCGCTGCAATTGGTGGGGCGGATGCGCTCGCCGCTTCGGGTTTTTGCTGGTCTCAGCCGAAAAGCCCCGGCCGCCTCGAG
>DIAY01000212.1:0-12668 GCA_002414905.1 Holophagales bacterium UBA5066
GCGACGGAGTTCGTCTCGAACCTGATCGGCGAGAAGGACAAGGGGTTCGTCATCGAGTTCCGCGAGCGGCCGACGCTCCTGGCCGCGATGACGTCGCGCCGGACCGACCTGATCCGGGCGATCGGCGAGACCCGCGCCGGCGGCGCGACGGCGTTCCACGACTCCGTCGTTCTCGGCCTCTACCAGTTCCGGCCGCTCGCGGGCAAGAAGGCGCTCGTCGTTCTGACCGACGGCAAGGACAACCACTCCTCCACCGACTGGCCGACGCTCAAGCGCTACGCGCGGACCGCGGGGGTCCCGATCTTCTTCATCGGCCTCGACCTCGGGATCTTCGACATGGGTCTGAAGTCGCGCCTGAAGGAGCTCGCCGACGACACGGGAGGGGAGACGTTCTTCATCGGCAAGGCGGCGGAGCTGCCGGCGGTCTACCGGAAGATCGAGGCCGAGGTCCGCTCGCAGTACTTCCTGAGCTACCTCAACGAGTCGAAGAAGAAGGAAGACGAGTTCCGGCTCGTCGAGGTCCGGCTGGGGAAACCCGGGCTGAAGGCGAAGACGATCCGCGGCTATTTCCCGTAGAGGGCGGCGAGCCTCGTCTTCAGTGCCGCGACGTGCTCCGCCCGCGTCCCGCAGCAGCCGCCGACGACGCGGGCGCCGAGCGCGAGCCAGGAAGGTGCCAGCTCGGCGTAGTCGTGGGGCGCGATCGGTTCGATGAAGACGCCGAGCGCCTCGTCGAGCGCGAGCCCCGTGTTCCCGTAGGCGGCGAGGGGAATACCGGGTGCAGCGGTGGCGAGGAGGGCGAGGCTCGCGCCGAGCCGCCGGGCCGGGACGCAGTTGACGCCGAGGGCAACGGGTGGCGAGGAGAGGTCGAGGAGCCGGCGCGCCGACTCCCCGAGCGGCTCGCCGGAGAGGAGCGTGCCGTCCTCGCGCGTGGTGGCGCAGGCGACGACCGCGAGGCCGGTGCCGGTGGCCGCGCGGGTCGCGGCGAGCCACTCGCGCGCCGTGCCGAAGGTTTCGAGGAGGAGGAGGTCGGCTCCGGCCGCCGCGAGGGCCTCGGCGTGGAGGGTGTGGAGCCGGGCGAGGTCGGCGTCGGCCGGGACGAGGTCGGGGCGCCAGCAGTCCTCGACCGGAGCAAGGGAGCCGGCCACGAGGAGACCGGGCCGTTGCGCCGCGGCCTCCCGCGCGAGGGCGACCGCAAGCTCCGAGGCGCGGCGCGCCTCGCTGCCGAGGAGCTTCGGCTGCGTCCGGAACGTGCACGCGGTGAGGAGGTCGGCCCCGGCGGCCACGTTCTCGCGGTGCACGGCCAGGACGAGGTCGGGCCGTTCGAGCACCGCGCGCGCGCTCCAGAGAGGGGGCGCATACGGGGCGCCCCGCCGGGAGAGCTCGGTCCCGAGGGCGGCGTCGAGGAGGAGCGGCCGCCGGGCGAGGAGGGCGTGAACCGAAGTGGCGTTCAATCCTCGACGGGAGGGAAGGCGCCGGAGATCGGTCCCTGCCCGAAGCGGGCGCCGTAGGCGAGCGCCGCGAGGCCGGCGCGATTTCGCGCGCCCGTCTTCCGGAAGGCGCTCGCGAGGTGGGATCTCACCGTCTCGACGGAGATCCCCATCTGCTCACCCGCCTCCCTGTTCGCCAGACCGTGGGCGACGAGCGCGACGACGGATGCCTCCGCCCGCGTGAGCTCGAACCGGGCGACGAGGTCCGCCTCGTCGATGGGCGGGGGAGAATCGTTCGAGACGACGAAGACGACGGAGGGCTTGCCGGTGGCTCCTGCCGCCGACTCCTCCGCCACGTCGGCCGCCACGAGCCTCAGTGTGCCCCCGCTCCGGCGCGGGTCGTCGACGGTCGAGGCCGATTCCTCGTCTCCGTGGAGGGCGCGCCGGGCTGCCCGGAGGACGGCCGAGGTGATGGCCGGGCCTCCGAACTGCTTCTTGGCAACCGTATTCATCGCGAGCAGGCTCCCTTCGGCGTCGAGGACGAGAGCGGCCACGGGAAGGCGGTCGAGGACGAACTGCATCGCCCGGGCGCGCCGGGAGAGGTCCTCGAGGAGCTTCTTCATGGCGTCCATGTCCTCGAGGAGAGGCAGGACGAGCCGGCCGAACGCCATCTCGCTGTCGGTGTAGTTGCTGGCGACTTCCTCGAGCTCGAGGGTCTTCTTTCCGCTCTGCTGGAGTCTTTCGAGGAGCCTGCGAACAGCTTCGAAGCGCATCGGCACCGCCTCTGGGATGACTATACAGGGACGAGTGCGGTGCAGATAATCCGCGCCATGTCTCACCCGAAGCGGAACTGGGCCCTCGTCCTCGGTGCGTCCTCCGGTTTCGGCGAAGCGGCTTCGGTCGCCCTCGCGAAGGCCGGCCGAAACGTCTTCGGCGTCCACCTCGACCGTCGCGCCACCCTGCCGAACGTGGAGCGGATCACCGGGGAGATCGAGGCCGTGGGCGGCCGGGCGGTCTTCTGGAACGTGAACGCCGCCGACGCCGAGAAGCGGGCGGAGGTGATCGCCGGCATGAAGGAGGCGATCGCCGCGGATGGGTCCGCCGTCGACGTCGTCCTCCACTCCCTGGCGTTCGGGACGCTGAAGCCTTTCCTGGGCGACGAGAAGGAACGGATGACGAAGGCGCAGATGGAGATGACGCTCGACGTCATGGCCAACTCGCTCGTCTACTGGACGCAGGACCTCGTCGCCGCCTCGCTCCTCGGCGCCGGCACGCACGTTTTCGCGATGACGTCGGCCGGCGGGCACCGGATCTGGCAGTCCTATGGCGCCGTCTCGGCCGCGAAGGCCGCGCTCGAGAGCCACTGCCGGCAGCTCGCGGTGGAGCTCGTGGGCAAGGGGATCGCCGTGAACGCGATCCGCGCCGGGGTCACCGACACGCCCGCCCTCCGGAAGATCCCGGGCAACGTGCAGATGATCGAACGGGTCCTGGCCGTCCACCCCGCGGGCCGGCTCACGACGCCCCGGGACGTGGCGAACGTAATCGTCGCCGTGGCCCGCCCGGAGACGGCCTGGCTGACGGGGAACGTCCTCGGCGTCGACGGGACCGAAGACCTGATCGGATGATCGCGATCCCGGCGGGGACCTTCGCCCTCGTCACCGGCGCCTCGGCCGGGATCGGCGAGGAGGTCGCGAGAGGGCTTGCGCGCAGAAAGGTGCCGCAGCTCCTCGTCGCGCGCTCGGGAGAGAAGCTCGCCGCGCTCGCGGAAGAGCTGCGCGCCCTCTCGGGCGTTGCCGTGGAGACGATCGT
This sequence comes from Holophagales bacterium UBA5066, assembly GCA_002414905.1. Lineage (GTDB taxonomy): Bacteria > Acidobacteriota > Thermoanaerobaculia > UBA5066 > UBA5066 > UBA5066. Next base: position 3,237 of record DIAY01000212.1, read on the forward strand.
CCTCGACCTCGCCGCGGACGGTGCCGCCGGGCGTCTCGCCGCCGCCACGGAAGGTGCCGGGAAACCGGTCGGGCTTCTCGTCAACAACGCCGGATTCGGCTTCTACGGGCCGCAGGAAGAGCAGGACCTCGACCGGACGGTCCGGATGCTGAAGCTCAACATCGAGACGCTCGTCGACCTGACGGACCGTCTCCTGGCGCCGATGCGCGCGCGGGGGAGCGGATACGTCCTGAACGTCGCCTCGACCGCGGCGTTCCTCCCGGTGCCCTGCATGGCGGTCTACGCCGCGACGAAAGCGTTCGTCCTCTCCTATTCGCAGGCGCTCCACGAGGAGCTTCTCGGCCGGGGCATCGTCGTCACGGCGCTCTGCCCGGGGACGACGCGGACGGACTTCCACCGCGTGGCAGGGCTGGCGCCGGGGGCGAGCGTCCGGTTTCCGTCGCTCTCGGCGAAGACGGTGGCCGAGGCGGGTCTGAACGGCCTTTCGCGCGGCAAGGCGATCGTCGTCCCGAACCTCCTCGACTCGGCCTGGATCTTCACCGGCCGCTTCGTCCCGAGGACCCTTCCGCCGAAGATCGCCGCCGCGGTCTTCTCGCGGCTGAAGCGTTCGTCCCCGGTCTGAGGCCGGCTTCGGAACGGGGGGCGTTCCTTTCCGCGTGGAGGGGGAGGCGCTGAAGGCGCCGCGGGGAGACCCGGCGGTCCGGGTCCCCCCGATCCATCTCAGACGTGCCCGCGGCGGGAAGCGATCGTGCCGCCGAGGAGGCCTGCCAGGACGCCGCCGAGGACGAGGACGCCGCAGGTGGCCGGGGAAAGGAATCGCACGAGGAAGACTCCGAGGAGGACGTTCTCCGTCGAGGCGACGAAGAAGAGAAGCCCCCGAAAGGCGAGGGCGAGGAGCCCGAGGGCCACGAGCCCCCCGAGGAGCCCCTGGATGACGCCGCCGAGGAGAAACGGTCCGCGGATCAGGATCTCCGGCGCACCGACGAGCCGCAGGATGTCGATCTCGTCGCGGTGAAGGAGGATCGTCAGCCTCACGACGTTGGCGATCGTGAAAGCGGCTCCCAGGGCGAGGAAGATCCCGGTGGCCAGGCCCGCGGCGGCGGCGAGACGGACGACGCCGCGGAGGCGCCGTATCCAGTCGACGTCGAAATGGACCTCCTCGACCGCCGGATTGGCCGCCAGGTTCGAGAGGAAGGGGCGCAGGGCCGCAGAGGAGATCGCGCCCGGGAGGAGATCCAGCTCGACGGACGCCGGAAAGGGATTCCCGGAGAGCGTGCCTGCGACGCCCGTGAGGCTGCCGAACGAACGGGCGAACCGGCCACGCGCCTCCTCGGCCGAGACGCGCCGGACGGCGGCAACGAGCTTCGACTCGAGCGCTGTCCGCTCGAGGGCGGCCTTCGCCGCCTCGTCCGCGCCCGGGCGCAGGAAGAGCGTGACGGCCGTTTCCTCGCGAAGCGTGTCGACGACACCGCCGAGGTTCTCGGCCGCGAGGAGGAAGAGGCCGACGAGAAAGAGGGAGAAGGAGATCTGGAGGATGGAGACGACGGTCACGCGCCGGGCTCGCCAGAGGCCGGCGCGAGCCTCGTCGAGGAGGGAGGCGAACGCCGCTCCTCGTTTCACCGGCTCTCCTCGTCCCGGGGCGGGAGCCTCACGCCGCTGTCACGCCGCCACGTCGCCTGGGGCGGGAGGGCGGCTTCGACGAGCCCTTCGAGGACCCCGCCCCGGTCGAGCGTGAGGCACCGGCGGCCGGTTTCCCGGATGAGGTTCACGTCGTGCGTGGCGACGAGGACGGTCGTCCCCCGGACGTTGATCTGCGAGAAAAGACGCATCACTTCCTGGGCGAGGCGGTGGTCGAGGTTCCCGGTCGGCTCGTCGGCGATGAGGAGCTCGGGCTCGTTGACGAGCGCGCGCGCAAGCGCCACCCGCTGCTGCTCGCCCCCGGAAAGCTCCTCCGGCAGGGCGTTGACACGGTGGTGGAGCTCGACGAGGCGCAGGACCTGGTAGGCGCGCCGGCGGCGCTCGGCGAGCGGGACGCCGAGGAACTTCAGGACGAACGAGACGTTCTCGAAGACGGTCCTCGAGGGGAGGAGCTTGTAGTCCTGGAAGACGATTCCCATCGTCCGGCGCAGCTCGGGGACGCGCCCGGGGGTCATCGCGCCGACGTTTCGGCCGTTGACGAGGATCTGTCCCTCGCCCGGCCCCTCGGCGCGGTAGAGGAGCTTGAGGACGGTCGTCTTCCCCGCGCCGGAAGGCCCCGTGAGGAAGACGAACTCCCCCTGCGCCACCTTGAAGGAGAGGTTCTTCAGGACGCGCCGCCCGTGATACTCCTTCGAGACGCCGTAGAACTCGATCACGCGTCGAGAATCTCCCGCAGGAGGCGGTTCACGAGCGCGGGGCTCGCCTTCCCGCCGCTGGCCTTCATGACCTGGCCGACGAACCATCCGAAGGCGGCCGCCTTGCCGCCGCGATAGGCCGCGGCCTGCGCCGGATTGGCGGCAACGACCGCCTCGACGGTGCCGCGGATCGCCCCTTCGTCCGTCACCTGGACGAGCCCCTTGTCGCGGATGAGCGTGTCGACGTCGGCGCCGTGCTCGCACAGAAGAGGGAAGAGCTCCTTGGCGATCTTTCCCGAGATCGTTCCGTCATCGATCCGCGCGACGAGGCGCGAGACGGCGGCCGGAGTGACGGGGAAGCGCCCCTCCTGCCGGTCTGCGTCGGTCATCCTCGCGAGGAGGTCGCCGAGGAACCAGTTCGCGATGCCCTTCGCGTTGGAGGGATGGAGCGCGACGGCCTCCTCGAAGGCGTCGGCGAGGGGGCGCGTCGCGCAGAGCGTGGCGGCGTCGGACGGCGGGAGGCCGAGGGCGGAGACGAACCGCGCGGCTCGCGGTTCCGGCAGCTCGGGGAGCGAGGCGGCGACCTGCGCTCCCCAGTGCGCGTCGACGACGAGCGGGCCGAGGTCGGGATCGGGGAAGTAGCGGTAGTCCATCGCCTCCTCCTTCGACCGCATCGGGCGCGTCGCGCCGCTCCCGGGGTCGAAGAGGCGCGTCTCCTGGAGGACCTCGCCCCCGCTGCGGAGCATCTGGGTCTGGCGGGCGATCTCGTGCTCGAGCGCCTTCTTCACGTGAGCGATGGAGTTGAGGTTCTTGACCTCGACCTTCGTCCCGAGCGCCGTGGTTCCGGCCGGACGCAACGAGACGTTCGCGTCGCAGCGCAGGGACCCTTCCTCCATGTTGCCGTCGGAGGCGCCGACCCAGCGGACGAGCCGGCGGAGCCGGACGAGATAGTCGTAGGCCTCCTCCGGTGACCTCAGGTCGGGCTCGGTGACGATCTCGGCCAGCGGCGTGCCGGCGCGGTTCAGGTCGACGAGGGAGACGCCCGTCGGCACGTCGTCCCAGGGGACCTCGTGCATCGACTTGCCGGCATCCTCCTCGAGATGGATCCGGTTGAGGCGGATCACGCGGGGCGCGCCGTCCTCGCCGCGGACCTCGACGGCGCCTCCCGTGGCGAGCGGCCGGTCGTACTGCGAGATCTGGTAGCCCTTCGGGAGGTCGGGGTAGAAGTAGTTCTTCCGTTCGAAAACGGACGTCTCGTGGACCCGGCACCCGGTCGCGAACGCGAGGCGCAGGGCGAGGCTCACCATCTCGCGATTGAGGACGGGAAGAGCGCCCGGGTAGCCGAGGCAGACGGGGCAGACGGCGGTGTTCGCGCTGGCGCCGAAGACGACGGGACACGCGCAGAACGCCTTCGTCCACGTCTTCAGCTGCGCGTGGACTTCCAGCCCGATGACCGTTTCGAACTCGTGTGAGGGCATTGGAATGACGAGTCTAGCCGAGCGGGCGGCGTCCCCGGCGCGGGGAGGCGGGCTCAGGGGAAGATCTTTCCGGGGCTCAGGATGCCGAGCGGATCGAGGGCGCTCTTCACGGCCATCATCGCCGCGAGGACGGCGGGCGCGAGACGCAACGGCACGACCTCGCGCGCGGCCTCGCCGATGCCGCGGCGCACCTCCCAGAGCTCACGCCGCTTCGCTTCGTCCGTGGCGAGGACGACGTCGAGCGCCCCCGCCTCGTGGAGCGCCTGCGTGACGACGCCGGCCTCGACGACGGCGACGAGGTTCGACTCGTCGATCTCGAGGATCGACGTCATCCGGTCGACCGCCAGCGCGAGCCCCCCGCGCAGCGCCAGCGCGCCTCCCGAGAGACCGGTCCGCCCGGCCTGTGGTGTGACGGGGATCCGCCGCTCCGAGCAGTAGCGAAGGAGGGCCGAGACCTCTTCGACCGCCCGGGGGCGGGCGACGGCGGAGGGTGCGGCGAGGAAGTCCTCGGTCCAGTCGTGCGTGTAGGGCTCGACGTCGTCGCGGGAAATGAGGAGGTGCGCCTCCCCGACGATGGCGGCGAGAGAGGAGAGCTCGTCGGCGGTGAGGGCGCGCCGCATTTCGGAGAGGTCCCGCATGGGGGAGGAGTCTAGAATCACCCGCCCGGCGCCGTGCAGCGCCGCCTGCCATGCCACAGAGTCCCGCTCACCCCCCGCGCGCGCCGGGCCGGCGCGCCGGCACCGCGCCGATCGTCTCGAGCCTGACGAACGCCACGTTCGGCCTCTGGTTCCCGTTCTTTCGCTGGCTCGTCCTCCGACTCCCCCCGGAGTGGGTGGCGCGCCTGGCGGCCGCCACTGCGGAGCGAGCGATCTGGGGGCGCGAGCCGGTCCGGGAGGCGATCCTCGCGAACCACGCCGCTCTCCTCGGCCTTCCCGCGTGGCGGCGCGAGGTGGAGGAGTCCGCGCTCGCGATGCTCGGTCACCACTCGCGCGCCTGGATCGACCTGCTCCGCTTCTCCGCGCAGCCGCCGACGGATCTCGAGGCCGTCGTCCCGACGCGCGTTGGGACCGGGCACCTCCTCGCGGCTCGCGACGCCGGGCGGGGGGCGATCCTCCTGACGGCGCACGTCGGAAACTTCGAGATCGGCGGCTTCTTCCTCGGGGAGCTCGGTCTGAAGGTGGCGGTCGTCTACCTGCCCGATCCTTCGCCCGTGGTCGAACGGGACCGGATGGCGGCACGCGACCGGCTCGGCATCCGGTCGCTGTCGATGACGTCGGAGCTCTCCGCGGTGAAGATCCTTCGAAGTCTCGACGAGGGGTGTTTCGTCGCGATCCAGGGAGACCGCGACTACGCCCGGACCGGGCGGTTGCTGCCGTTCCTCGGCCGGAACGTGTCGTTCCCGGTCGGCCCGTTCCGAATCGCCGCGGCCTCGGGGGTACCGCTCCTGCCGGTCTTCGTCCTCCGGGAGAAGGACGGGACCTATCGCACGGTGGTCGAGGCGCCGATCCACGTCCGGGCCTCTCCTCGCGGGCAGCGCGACGAGGCGGAGAAGGCCGCCATGATTGAGTTCGTCTCGATCCTTGAGCGGACGGTCCGGGAGAACCGCGAGCAGTGGTACATGTTCTCCCGCTTCTGGGAGCCGCCGGTCTGAGCCGGAACGGTCCGTGGAATGCCTCTTGCTAGACTGGGTGCCCTCCGGTGAAACCTGCCGGAACGACCCCATTCGACGCATGAAGATCGTCCTCGCCATCGACCCCGGACAGCCGCACGCCGGCTACCGGGACGCCCTCCTCACCGCCGGGGCCCTCCCGGAGGAGGTGCAGATCGTCCAGCCGGGAGACGCGCTCCCCGAGGACTTCGACGGGCTCCTTCTTTCGGGCGGGAGCGACGTCAACCCGTCTTTGTATGGCGAGGCGCCCGTGAACGACTCGGTCCACTTCGACACCGGACGGGACGAGCTCGATTTCGAGCTGCTCTCGAGGGCGGATCGCCTCCAGGCGCCGGTCTTCGGCATCTGCCGGGGGCTCCAGGTCGTCAACGTCGCTCTCGGCGGAACGCTCTGGCAGGATCTCCCCACGCAGCGCGCGCCCGGCGTCGAGCACTCCTTCCCGAGCCGGGACGGGCACGACCGCGCCCATCCCGCGCACGTCGTCCGCGTTCCCCACGACCTGCCTGGCACGCTCCCGCTTGCGGCGGTGCTGGCAGCGGCGAACGGAGTCTTCGTCAACTCCCGGCACCATCAGGCGGTGAAGGACCTGGCACCGGGACTGATCGCGCTCGCAGCATCTCCGGACGACCTCATCGAGGCGTTCGCCCGCGGCGGGGAGCCGTATCTCGCCGCGGTGCAGTGGCATCCGGAGAACCTCGTCGACAGGCCGGACCAAAAGGCGCTCTTCCTCGATTTCCTCGACGCGGTGCGCCGACGCGCCGCTCGCCACGCCGAATCCCCGCTCGGAAACCCGGACGCCGTCGAGACCTCCTCGAGGTCCGTCCGCGATTCCGACCAGAAACCGGAGCCCGCATGACCATCCGCACCGTCCTCTCGACCGCACTCCTGTCCGTGACCGTTCTCGCGAACGTCGCCTCTTCCCAGGCGCCGGTCGCGGTCCCGACCCCGCCTCCTCTCCCGGAGGGCATCCCGGCGTTCGAGGTCGCGCAGTACAACTCCTTCACCTGGTACGGCCGCTTCGGCCTGACGAACTGCGCGTTCATCGACATGGGCGACGGCGTCCTCGTCATCGACACGGGGTGGACGAAGCAGGACGCCGAGAACCTCAAGGCACAGATCAAGGAGAAGACGAAGGGCAAGCCCGTCCGCTGGATCGTGATGACGCAGACGGATATCGACTCCAATGGCGGGATCGAGGCCTTCCTCCCGACCGACGCGACGATCTTTGTCCACGCCCGCGCCGCGGACCTGCTCTCGGGCAGTCTGTTCCGCGGCGCCCCGGGCCAGAAGCGCCCGACGGTCGTCGGGGTGACCGACCAGCTCGTCGTGAAGGCGGGAGAGCGCCGGGTCGAACTCGTCGCCGCCCCGGGCTCCGCCCACTCGGCCCACGACCTCGTGGTTCTCTGCAACGACAACGGACTCGCGTTCGTCGGCGATCTCGTGACGCCCGGCCGCTGTGTCAACCTTCAGGGTCCGGCGGCCGATCCCGTCGGCTGGCTGGAGATGCTCAACCGGATCGACAAGCTCCACCCCGGCGGTCTGGTGGCGTCGCGGGGCGAGCCGACGAAGATGGTGTCCCAGGAGCTCGAGCAGGCGAGGGCCTACCTCGACCGGGTGATCCGGTTCCTCTCGGAGCAGAAGGCGAGAAATGCGCCGGAAGCTCGCGTCGCCGGGGAGCTGTCGCTCAAGAAGCTGGGTGACTACTGCCCGGCCCGTGCCGACAACGCCAACATCCTCGCGCTTTACCGCCGGATGCAGCCGGACGGCACGTTCGCCGGGCCAGCGGCGCCTGCTGTCACCAGGCCGGCTCCAGCCATGATCCCGGAACCCACACCTTCAGCGCCTCCGCGGTGACGTCCGGGACGTTGCGGGACGCCAAAAAATGAGAATCCCGGCCGGTTGATCACTCCGGCCGGGACGTGACCTGAGAGCGACGGGTCCTCCGAACTCACGATCGCTCTCGTCCCTGTGAGCCGCGTCCGCGGCCCGTCTTTCCTTCGCGGGGATCGATCTGGATCGCCCCGGAAAGAAATTTCTTTCGTGGGAAAGAACCCCTGTGCCTGGAAGAAAATCTGGGCTCCGGGATGGGCTTTGTCAAGCTCCTGATGCGTGCGGCCAGCGCGCTTCGACGGTCGTCTGGATGCCGCCTCGCGGCGTGAAGACGCCACGCACGGTCAGGCGACGTGGGTGAGTGGCAGCGACGAGATCCGCGAGGATGCGGTTGACGACGTTCTCGTTGAAGATCCCGAGATTCCTGTAGGCCAGGAGATACTCCTTGAAGGACTTCAGCTCGACACACAGAACGTCGGGAACGTAGGTCACGACGAGCGTCGCGAAGTCGGGGAGGCCGGTTTTCGGGCAGATCGAGGTGAACTCCGGGACCGTGATGGCCACCTCGTAGTCGTCGCCGTACTGGGAGGGCCACGTCTCGAGCTCCGGAAGCGCCGCCTTCGTTCCGGAGGCAGCGTGATCGTCGGTGTAACCGGTCGTCATGGTGGGAGGATAGCCCGGACGGCCGTTGGCCTGGAATGTGCGACACTCCGCGCCCGATGGCCATTTCGCCCGAGAAACGCAAGCAGATTCTGAAGGACGTTCGCCAGCTCGTCCTCATGGCCGCGATCATCCTGACGGGACGGTCGGTCCTCGCGGACTGGTACGTCGTTCCGACCGGCTCCATGAAGCCGACGATCCTCGAGGGGGACCGCGTCTTCGTCTGGAAGTCCGCTTACCAGATCCGCTTTCCGTTTTCGAAGGTCCGTCTGATGAAGACGGGGGTTCCCAGGCGCGGCGACGTCGTCGTCGTGAGGAACCCCGATGGCGGAAGCGTTCCGTTCGTCAAGCGGCTCATCGGCCTTCCGGGCGACGTCGTGGAACTCCGCAACGAGACGCTCCTGGTCAACGGAAAGCCCCAGAGCGTGGAGTTCCTTCCGCCGCGGACCCTCGAGGACGGCGAGATCGAGATCCTCGGGACGGAGGGCATCGACGGCCGCACGCACCCGATCCGGGTCCTTCCCGAGAAGCCCGCGCTCCGGAACTTCGGGCCGATCACCGTCCCGGAGGGAGAGGTTTTCCTGATGGGGGACAACCGGGACGAGAGCCGTGACGCGCGCTTTTTTGGCACCCGTCCCGTCATCGACCTCCTGGGCCGGGCCGTCGGGGTGATGTGGAGCTGGCCTCCCGTTTTCACCGAGGGGCCGAGGTTTTCCCGGTTCGGCCGGGCGTTCATCACGTCGGCTGCCGACGCGAAGCCCTGACACCGGCTTTGCCGGGCCGGCAACGGGGGATTTGCGGTTCCTTCCATTTGGAATTATTCTAAATCTCGTGAAGATCGATGCCGAAGCCCTGAAGGGGTTGCTGCGTGAGAGGGGGCTCCGGGTGACGGAGCCGCGGGTGGCGGTTCTCGCCTACCTCGCCTCGACGGACCGGCACCCGACGGCGGAGGACGTCGAGACGGCCGTCAACGCCGGTGGCCCGGTCGTCTCCCGGGCCTCGGTCTACAACGTCCTCCACACGCTCACGCGGGCCGGACTCGTGGCCGGAATGAGCGTGAAGGACGGTGCGACCCGCTACGACGCCCACGTCGTCCCGCACCATCACCTCGTCTGCCGGGCCTGCGGGCGGGTCGAGGACGTTGCGTGGCAGGACTTCGGCGTCGCGGAACGGGGTGTCCTGCCGGACGGGCGCTCCGTCCGGACCCTCGCGCTCACGCTCGACGGCGTCTGCACCGACTGCGGCTGAGCCGGCCGGGAGACCGGGGGACCGGGGGACCGGGAGACCGGGAGAGAGCCAGCTGCACCGTCACGTCGCGTCGACAGGGGGCCGCGAGCGGTGCGGTCCGTCTCACGGCCGCCTGCTGCGCGCCGTCGACCCGCTTCCGAGTTCGCTGCGGCTGGGCGGGGGGCCCGCGCGAACTCGCTTCGCTCAAACAGCGCGCGGGCCTGATCCCCGCCCG
>DIAY01000212.1:12838-13670 GCA_002414905.1 Holophagales bacterium UBA5066
TCGCGAACTCGAGCGGGTCCCCGCCGGTGCTCGGGGGCGGCTCGCGAGACGCACCGCCCCACCCGCGGCCAGCGAGCTTCAGCGATTCGCGGGGAGCCGCCTCCGGCGACCCGGCCTCTGCGGTCTGCTGCAGCTCCAAAGGGTCTGGTCTACGCTCTGGTACGAAACGCCGTTTACAATATAAATTCAAGACCTGACCCCCAACCTTGGACCCTCAGCCCCGGGGGTCTGAGCGGAGGGGAGGGGTGTCCCACGAGCGGCGTCCGAGCACACGCGGGGCCGATGCGGGTCGCGGGAGCGCAGGAGCCGCCGTGGGACACCCCTCCCTCCGCGACTCGTATGGCACGGTGAGGTGAATTGGAGCGCCCTCGGTCTTCGGGTCCTTGTCCTAGGGTCCTCGGGTCCTCGGTCCTCGCGTTTTCCCGGAGGTAGAAAAGAAAACGGGGGAGGCGTTTCCGTCTCCCCCGTCCGAACGGACACTCCGCCGGATCAGCGGTTCTCGACGGGGACGTAGTCGCGCCGGGCCTGCCCGAGGAAGACCTGGCGGGGGCGGGCGATCTTCTGCTCGGGGTCGCGGAGCATCTCGTCCCACTGCGCGAGCCAGCCGACGGTGCGGCCGATCGCGAAGAGGACCGTGAAGAAATCCGACGGGAAGCCCATCGCCTCGTAGATGAGGCCGGAGTAGAAGTCGACGTTCGGGTAGAGCTTCCGCTTGACGAAATAGTCGTCCTGCAGGGCGATCCTCTCGAGCTCGACGGCGATCGTCAGGAGCGGGTTCTTTCCCGTCACCTCGAAGACCTGCTCGGCGAGCCCCTTGATGACCTTCGCGCGC
>DIAY01000212.1:13831-28619 GCA_002414905.1 Holophagales bacterium UBA5066
CGTAGTTCTTGTAGACCCGGTGGCCGAAGCCCATCAGCTTCTTCTCTCCCTGCCCCTCCTTGACCTCTTTCACGAAGGCGGGGATGTTCTTTACGTCGCCGATCTCCCGGAGCATCCGAAGGACCGCCTCGTTCGCACCGCCGTGGAGCGGGCCGTAGAGCGCGGCGATCGCGCCCGAGACGCACGCGTACGGGTCCGTCTGGGCGGAACCGATGCCGCGCATGACGCTCGTCGAGCAGTTCTGCTCGTGATCGGCATGCAGGATGAAGAGGATGTCGAGCGCCTTCTCGAGAACCGGATTCACGATGTACTTCGGCTCGGACATCTTCCGGAGCATCGAGAGGAAGTTACCGGTGTAGGAGAGCTCGTTGTCGGGGTAGACGTAGGGGAAGCCGATGGAGTGGCGGTAGGCGAAAGCCGCGATCGTCGGCATCTTCGCCATGAGCCGGATGGTGTGATGGGCCCGCTTGCGCTCGTCGTGGATCAGCTTGGCGTCAGGGTAGAAGGTGGAGAGCGCGGCGACGGTCGACTGGAGCATCCCCATCGGATGCGCGTCGTGACGGAACCCCTCCGTGAACTTCTTGATGTTCTCGTGGAGATAGGTGTGCGTCGTAACGTGGCTCGTGAATCCCTTCAGCTCGTCCTTCGTCGGGAGTTCGCCGTGCCAGAGGAGCCATGCCACCTCGAGGAAGCTCGATTTCTCGGCCAGCTGTTCGATCGGGTAGCCCCGGTACTCGAGGATCCCCTTGTCGCCGTCGATGTAGGTGATGCGCGAGATGCACGAGGCGGTGTTGAGGTAGGAGGGGTCGTAGGTCATCATCCCGAAGTCGCCGGGATCTACCTTGATCTTCCGGAGGTCCATCGCCCGTATGGTGTCGTTCTCGACGGGAACGACATACTCTTTCCCGGTCCGGTTGTCCCGAATAGTCAGGGTGTTCTCGCTCATCCTCTTCCCCTTCCCCTTCCTTGGCACGCTGGATTGGACTGGCAATTCTAGTCCCGAAAAGGTCTGTATCGTGGAGTTCGCGCGCCTTTCCGGCGCATCGGGTCGGGGCTGGAGGCTTGCATAGACGTTCCGGCGGGCCCGTGCCCCCCCTACGGAGACACTGAATGAACCTCCGACGCTTTCTCGCCGAAGCCGGGGCCCTCGTCGGCCTCGCGGTCGCCTGTGCCCTCGTGTCAAACGCCTTCGCCGGCAAGGAGCGCCAGCTGGCGCTCTCGGGCGACTACCCGAACGCGACGAAGGTCTCCGCCAGGGCCGAGGCGCGCCCGCTCGCCCCGTTCGACGCGGAGCCGAACGGCGCCGCGCCGGGCACGCCCGAACCCACTGCGAAGGCGCCCGAAACGGAACACCCTTCCACTGGAGCCACGATCGCCTCCCCGCCTGGGCCTCCGGCCAGCCGGCAGCCCGTTGCGCAGAGGAACGTCCCTGCTCCTCCGCCGGGCGGGACGCCGCCCCAGTCGCCGACGGCGACCCCGGCGGACCTCCTCGGCCGATTCCCTGCTCACGGCCAGCCGTTCGTCGAGATCACGGGGGAAGCCGCCGCGTGGCTTCACGCCCGTGGCGTGCTCTTCCTCGACGCGCGCCGCTCGAAGGACTTCGCGCAGGGGCACATCCCCGGAGCGCGCTCGTTTCCGATCTGGGAGTCGGAGGTCGTGAAGGGCCGGGTCGAGGCGCTGGTCGCAGAAGGCCGCGACTCCTCCCTTCCGGTCGTCCTCTATTGCTCGGGCGGCGACTGCGAGGATTCGCACCTCCTCGCCCAGACCCTCTTCGGGGCCGGTTTCGAGAACCTGCTCGTCTACCGGGACGGACTTCCCGACTGGCTCAAGCGCGGCGGGCCGGTCCGCGCCGGGGGCGCGGCGTGACGTTCAGGGAGGCCCTGACCCATCCCTGGCTCACCGTGAGGACCCAGATCGCGCTGGGAGTCTTCTTCGTCGTGGCCGCTCTCCCGAAGATCGCCGACCCGCCCTCCTTCGCCCACATGATCTACAACTACCGGCTGCTCCCGGGACCGCTCGTGAACCCGGCGGCGCTGACGTTGCCCTGGATGGAGCTGCTGATGGGGGTTGCCCTGGTCTGCGGCATCTGGCGAAGGACGGCGGCCTGGCTCGTCGGCGCCCTTCTCCTCGTCTTCATCGTCGCCATCTCCGTGAACCTCCTCAGGGGAAACGCGATCGACTGCGGCTGCTTCGACGTGCTGGCGGCCGATCTGAGCGTGGAGGAGCGGTTCAGCGACATGAGGGGCGTGATCCTCCGCGACCTCGGGATGCTCCTGCTCGTCGCCCAGGGACTGTTCGGAGCGAACCGGGCGGAGCCCGACAGCGCGGCCTGACTCCCGCCTGCCCTCGAAGCAGGGAACCCGGCTATGATCCGGCCCCGAGCAATACGCGGAGAACGTCCCGAGCCGTGCCGACCAATCGCGACCTTGCCCTCCTGAAGGGGTTTGAAACCGTCCTCACCGAGGGGCGGTTCCTCGACGAGTCGATCGGGACCATCCTCGATACGGCCCTGCGCTTCTTCGACGCCGTCGCCGTCGCGCTGCAGCCGGCCGGAGGGGCGCCGCCAATCAGTCGCGCGGGTGTCTCCATCGTCGCGACCGCTGCCGAACAACGCCTCGGCCGGGTCCTCGAGGGCCTCCTGACGGAGGGACGCGAGAAACGAGTGGCCGAGTCCGGGCTCGTCTTCGCCTGTGCCCCCGTAAAAGTGGGGGAGGTCGTGAGCGGCGCGTTCGGCGTCACCCTTCCGCTGTCGGCGGGGAAGGGCGTCGACGTCGACGAGGGAATTCGCTCCTTCGCCCAGATCTTCGGGAGGATCCTGGAACGCCAGCGGAGCATTGCGACCCTCGTGAAGCGGCGCGAGGAGGCCGTCGCCCTCTTCGAGCTCGCCTCTGGCGCGCTCCACACGCTCAACGCGGACGAGGTCGTCCGGCTCACGTCCGCCTCGCTCCAGCGTCAGCTCGAGTTCGACCAGGTCCAGGCCTACCGCTACCACGCGGAACAGAGGGAGATCGAGCACATCCTCGGGCAGGGCACCTCTTCGGGCTCCGGTGCCGGGTTCGTTCCGGGACACCGCCGGCCGATCGAAGACGACGGCATCCTCGTCCGCGCGCTCGCGGCGCACGGCCCTGCCTTCGACGACGACGACGGCGACGCCGACGACAGCAAGGGCCCTCGCCGCCGCCGCCGCCTGGCCATCCCGCTCGAGCAGGGAGAGGTCGTCTTCGGGTTCCTGACGATGTCGCGCCGGGGCGCGTTCGTCCTGACCCCGCAGGAGATGCGACTCGTCCAGGAGCTCGCCCGCCTCGCCGCAGGGGCGCTCGAGAAGGCTCGCCTCATCGACGCCGAGCGGCGCAACGCCGAACGGGTCGCCTTCGTCAATCGCGTCCACGCGGCCCTCGGCGGCCTGACGGAGCTCGACGCGATCCTGGAGAGGACCGTCCAGGAGATCGGCTCCCACTTCGACCTCGACCTCTGCGCCGTGCAGCTCTACCCGCTCGACCAGCTCCCGGGACCATCGGCCTTCAGCTGGAAAGGGGGCGTTCCTCACGGACGCGGCCGCGACGAGATCCCGCGGGCGCTGTTCGAGGTCCTTTCGGCGGAGGGAGCGTACGCCCTGCTGCCGGACGTGGCGTCCGGAGAGCAGGGGCTCGATCTGGTCCCGGCGCCGGAGACGGCCAAGGACCTGCCGCGACCGCTCAGTCTCGTTGCCGTCCCGCTCGCATCGCGCGGCGAGATCGTCGGCGCCCTCGTCGGGCTGGGTGCCGGCCGTCCCTGGGCCTTTGGCCCGCCCCTGCTCCGGTCCTTCCAGGCTCTCGCGGTCGAGGTTTCCCTCGCCGTGACGTCGGCCCGCCTCCTGCAGCGCGAGCGCGAGTCCTACCGGTTCCTCGACCGTCTGCGCGAGGTCGGGCGTTCCTTCACGACGACCTTCGACAGCGCTCGCATCCGGCACACGCTCTGCGAGCAGGCCGTCGCGCTTCTCTCCGGCACGAGCGCCCAGTTCTGGGATGCCGACGCACAGACGAAATCCCTTCGGGTCCTCGCGCAATGGGGAGGCGACGGGGGAGCCGAGGGGCAGAGGGCCGTTCCGACCGAGAACACCGATCACCCCGTCGTTCGCGCCTGGCTCGAGAAGACGCTCGTCCTCGTGAGCGAGGCCGAGGTGGCAGCGCTCCACCCGCCCGCGTCGGGCAGCGCGACCCCTGCGAGCCTGCGCGCCGCGGCCGTCCCCCTCCTCTATCAGGACGAGCAGATCGGAGTCCTGACCTTCACGTTCCACTCGCTGGGCGACGCCTGGCCGTCGGAGCTCGGCGGGAGGCTCTCCCTCCTCGCCGACGCGGCCGCCGTCGCCCTCCACAACTCGCGGCTCATGAAGATCATCGAGCAGCAGACCGAACGCGACGGCGTGACCGGCCTCCACAACCAGGGAGCGATCCTCAGGCGGCTCGAGTCGGAGCTGCGACGCGCGGAACGAAGCGGCCAGCCTCTGTCAGTGGCCCACATCTGCGTGGACGGCCTCGCCGAGGCGGGCCAGCGCTTCGGCGTGCCGTACGGCGACTCGCTCCTGCCGAAGGTGGCCGCGCAGCTCGTCCGGGCGACGCGGTCCGTGAACATCGTCGGCCGCGGAAAGGGAGACCGTTTCTGGATCCTCATCTTCGAGGCGAACAAGGCCACGGCGCAGCGGGCGGCGGATGCGATCCAGAAGAACTTCACGTCGGCCTTCGACCCGCGACTCGAGGCAACCGGCCTCAAGTTCTCCCTGACGATCGGGCTCGCGGGCTACCCGGAAGACGCCTTCGACACCGCGAGCCTCCTGTCGCGCGCCGAAGAGGCTCTGGACGACGCGGTGCGGAGCGGTCCCGGGACGATCTCCCTTTACGGGGCGCTCGCCGAGGCAGACCTCGACGACGCCTACTAGCCCGGCAATCGGCTCACGGAAAGACCTCGACGGGAACGCCGCCCACGGCGCGGCGTGCGACGCGGGCGATCTCCTCGAGGGCCTCGGCCCCTAGCGGGTGGACCCCTGCCTCCATCGTCTCCCGCGCCACCGTGTAGACCTGCACGCAGGAGAGGGAGCCACCGTCTCGGACGACGTCGGCGAGGCGGCCGGCCCAGGCTGCGATCTCCACGGGGGAAGGGACACCGGACTCGTCCGACCGGAAGAACATCGACTGGACGACGACGGGGTGCCGGCGCGCGGCGTCCGTGAGGTTGGTCAGGATGCGCCGGAACGGAACCGAAGTGCGGCAGACGGCACGGTAGAAGGGCTCGGTTCCGGCATCGAGCTTGATCCAGAACGAGCCTCCGCGGGCGGCGAAGAGGTCGTGCGCCTCGCGCATCTCGGTCCGGCCGAGCCCGGAACCGTTCGTGATGAGGATCAGCGGGACACCCGGGAATCCCGCTTTGTCCCGCGCATCGAGCACGCTGCGCACGAGCGGGAGGAATCCTTGAAACGTCGATGGCTCGCCGTCCCCTGCGAAGGCGATGTCACGGGGGCTCTCGGGCCCGCCGCGAAGGGACGCCAGGACCATCGAGAGCTCCGCCATGACCTCGGCGGCTGCCACCGGCGGGCGTCTCGCGTGGCGGGCGACTGCGCGCCGGTCGATCACCTCGCAGTAGACACAGTCGAAGTTGCAGGTCTGCTGCGGGTCGAGGTTGATCCCGACGGACAGCCCTCCCGACCGGCGTGAGCGAACGACGTAGACGAATCGCCGCCCCGAGGCGGCTCGATCGTGACGGGACGTGACGCGCTTCTCACTCACGGGAGCCCCAGGGTCGTATGCTAAGGCAGAGAAACGAGGTCGCCATGGCAGTAACCCCCGGAACCCTCCTGGGTCGATATCGTCTCCTCGAGCGCGCCGGCACCGGCGGAATGTCGGAAGTCTGGCGCGCCGAGGACCAGACCCTCCACCGCACCGTGGCCGTGAAGGTCATCCACGACCCGATCGCCGCAGACCCGACCTTCGCCGAGCGCTTCCTGCGCGAAGCGCGACTCGTGGCGGGGCTCGAGCACCCGAACATCCTTTCCGTCTACGACTTCGGTACGGCGCCCCTCGGGGGGAAGGACGTCTCGTACCTCGTCATGCCCCTCGTCTCCGGCGGTTCGCTGAAGGAGAGGATCAGGGGGCCGGTTGCGCCCGCGGAGGCTGTACCCTGGCTCGCGGCGATCGCGGCCGCCCTGGATCACGCGCATTCGAAGGGGATCCTCCACCGCGACGTCAAGCCGGGTAACGTCCTCCTCGACGCCTCCGGCCGGCCCCTTCTCGCGGACTTCGGCCTCGCGCGCAGCGCCGACTCGGTATCGGGTCTGACCGCCACGGGGACCGTGATGGGAACGCCGTCCTACATGGCGCCGGAGCAGGCGATGGGGAAGGCGCTCGACGCGAGGGCCGACCAGTACGCCCTCGCATGCATCGCCTTCGAGATGCTGACGGGAAGGGTCCCCTTCAAGGCCGACACCCCGCTCGCGGTGCTCCACCAGCACGTCAGTGTTCCGCCCGAGCCGGTGACCTCGTTTATCGGAGGTCTGCCTCCGGCGGTCGACGACGTCCTCTCGCGGGCGCTCGCGAAGGACGCTTCCCGGCGATACGCGAGCTGCACCCAGCTCGTGTCGGCGCTCGCCGCCGTCTTCGGTCTGTCTCTCGGAACGACCGCCGCGACCTCGGCTCCGGTGCGTGCAGTCCCGCCGCCGCCGCCGGGCGCGCCAACGATTCACGGCGCGCCGACGTTCATCCAGTCGCAGGGAGCCTCTGCCGTCGAGAACCTCCCGACGGTGGTGACGGCGAACGCCAACGTCGTCTCGGGCGGGAACCTCTCGTCGCCCGAAGCGAAGATGGCCGCTGCGGCTTCTCTACCGCCTCCCCCGCCGGTCACCGGGGCGAAGAAAGGGACGAATCCCGCCCTGCTTGCCGTGGCGGCTGTCCTCGTCCTCGCGGTGCTCGGCGGCGGCGGCTGGTTCGCGTGGTCTCATTTCGCGCCCGGAAAGGACGGCGAGGCCGTACCCGGGAAGGTGGCGGCCCTTGCGAACGTCGAACCGGCAGCCGAGCCGTCAGAGACGATGGCATCAGCCGCCGGATCGGGTGCGGAAGCCGGAACGGAAACAGGGACGGAAGCAGGGACGGCAGGCCTTGCCTCCGCCGGACCTTCTCCTGTGACGCCGCCAGACGCCACCGGGACGCCCGCGGGCGCAGAGTCCCCGATGGGACAGGTCGCCGAGACGGGCCCGGCCGCCTCCACGGGCCCTTCCGACGGGCGACCGTCCGGGGGCCTGGCCGGTCCGACGATGTCCCGTGGCGAAAACCGGCCCCGGAGGCCGGGAGGGACGGGGCGGGAGCAGGTGCAGGCGGAAGGTGGCGAGGTCGCCCTTCCGCGGCGCGAGGCCCTCGTGGACGGAGGGCGCTGGGCTCTGGACTCCCGCGTCGAGCGGGCCTATGCCGCTCTCGACACGACCCGGACGAAGGGATCGCTGACCCGCGCGGCCCTCGCCGAGGCGGGTGGCGTGGCGCGTGAGATCACGGCCACCAGCGACGAACCGGAAGCCCGCTTCATCGACCTCTACACCCGGGCGGGAAACGCCTTCGCCAGCGGCGACAATGCCACCGCCTGGCAACAGCTCCACCTGGCGTTCGAAGTGGATACGACGGGCGCCGCCGGAGGCCGGGTCCTGCGCTTCGTGAGAAGGATCATGCGTGGGAAGGGGCGTAACCCCGGGCCGGACGGGAACTGGATCCTCGGCCTGGCGTTCGGAGACGTACGCGGAGATCTCGACGAAGAGCTCGAGGCGGCCGCCGAGCGAGCCCCCGGGAACAAGATAGTCCTCTTCGCGAGGGGGCTGAGGGCGGTTGAAGTGCGCGACGGCCGAAAGGCCACAGCGCTCCTCAGGGAGGGCTGCTCGGAGGGAATCGAGGAGGCCTGTCTGCTCCTCGGCCGACGGTAAACCGGCTACGAAAACGGGCGCGACGGGGAACCGTCGCGCCCGGACCCGGCCCGTGTCGGTCTCGTCAGTTCTTGATCATGTCTCCGGCCTTGAAGCCCGAGCCGCTGACGATCGAGGCCGTCGAGAGGCGGGCGCCCATCACCTTCGTGATCTTCACGCGGCCGACCTTCGCCTCGTCGGAGCCGAGGACTTCGCCGGTGTCGGGGTCCTTGATGACGTTGCCGACCCGGTAGACGTCGAACGTGTCGCCTTCCTTGACGCCGGCCTCGGCGCCGACGTTCAGGAAGACCGAGCTGCCTTCGACCTTCGCGATCTTCCCGGCGATGCCCGAGGCGTCGCTTGCACCCCCGAGGCCCGAGGTCGGGGCGCCGACCTTACCCATGGACTCGGCGAGTTTCACGACGACGGGACGCAGGACCCGGTCGAGCTTGCGCTTGTCCTCGACGCCGCCGCCGGCGCCCGCGACGAAAACCTGTGCGTCAGAGGTCGACTCCTTGGCGGAGTCGGCCCAGACGATCTCGCCCGTCGTCGTGCTGATCATCCGGGCGTCCATGGCGGCGTCCATCTTCTGCGACCCGACCCGGACGGACGGCATGCCGAAGACGCCGGGGACTCGGGCGCCGCGGTCGGCCACGCCAAGCTCGGTGAGCGCCCCTGTGATGATGTACTCGACGCCGAGCAGCTTGCCCGCCTTCACCGCGGTCTTCGGATCGACGTCGCCGGAGAGCGAAAGGCCCTTCTCCTGCATGATCGCCGCGAGCTGCTCACGCTCGATGACGCGGTACTTCCCGCTCTTGACGAGCTCGGTGACGAGCATGTCCTGGGCGGCCTCTCCCGCGCGGTACCAGGAGTAGTGCGAGGTCTTGTCCTTGAACTCGATGACGGCCACCCGCGGCTTGGCCGCGGCCGCCACGGTGGACGAGGCGAGGGCCGCGAGGAGGCCGAGCGCCACGGCGAGGTTCTTCTTCATGAATCGATCCTCCGTAGAAAGGACATTCTCCCCCCGCGCGCCGTCCCCTTCAACCGGCGCACAGGCACGATGCCGTGCGGGGCGACACGGAAGAGGACGTTCCGGGTCCGGGCCCGAGCCGCCAGACGGGTGCCTGGGGGCCCGCCGCCGGGGCCCCGCGTTCGCACCGCTGGAAGGGCCGGGCTAGACTCGCCGCCTTCGCATGAGCTTCAGACAGAGAACGACCGTCATCCGCAGCTCCGGCAGCTACCTTCCGCCCCAGATCGTCACGAACGAGATGCTCTCGCGGATCATGGACACCACCGACGAGTGGATCGTCCCGCGAACCGGAATCCGCGAGCGCCGGTTCGTCGAGCGGGGGATCGGCCCTGCCGAGCTGGCCGAGCACGCGGCCCGTGCGGCGCTGGAGAAAGCAGGGCTGACGCCCGCCGACGTTGGTCTCGTCGTCTTCGCGACGATGACGCCGGACCACTACTTCCCGGGGAGCGGCGGACTTCTCGCGGCCCGGCTCGGGATGACGACGACGCCCGCGCTCGACATCCGGATGCAGTGCGCGGGTTTCCTCTCCGGCCTGCAGACGGCCGATGCGTTCATTCGTTCGGGGACCTGTGACCGGATCCTCCTCGTCGGCGCCGAGGTGCACTCCGGGCTGATGCCGTGGCCCGAGTCCGTCTGGGACGTGATGCTCGGGCGGAGCGAGGGACCGTGCGATCCCTACTGGTTCGAGAGGGCGACCGGGATGCGCGACCGTGCCGTCCTCTTCGGAGACGGCGCAGGCGCGATGATCCTCGAGGCGAACGAGTCGGGCGACGGCCGAGGCTTGCTCGGCTTCGTCATGAAGACCGACGGCGCCCACTGGGACAAGCTCTACGTCCCCGGCGGCGGCTGCAAGTCCCGCCCCTACTTCACGCCGGAAATGTTCGAGAGCCTCGGGACGATCCCGATCGTCGAAGGACGCCAGGTCTTCCGCCTCGCGAGCCAGCTGATGCCGGCGGCCGTGCGCGACGCTCTCGCGAAGACGGGTTACCGGCTCGAGGAGCTCGATCTCCTCCTGATGCACCAGGCGAACCTGAGGATCAACGAATCGGTCCAGAAGGTCCTCGGTCTCTCCGACGAGAAGGTCTTCAACAACATCCAGAAGTACGGGAACACGACCGCCGCGACGCTTCCCCTCGTCTTCGACGAGGCGGTGGCAACCGGGCGGATCGGGCCGGGAGCGCTCGTCGGCTTCACGGCCCTGGGTGCGGGGCTGCACTGGGGCGCTGCGATCGCACGGATCTGATCGCCCGCTGTCGCCCGGGCAAGGTCAGCGCGTGACGCGCCCCGACCGTGTCCTGGAGCCGTCGAGGAGCTCCGCGAAGATGTTGCCGAAGGTCTCGGCCGAAGTCGGGCCGTCTGCCGTCACGATGCCGGCCGCGATGACGACGGGCTTCTTCTCGTAGCGGGCGCCGCCGTTCTTGAGGGCGCGCAGCGCGTCGGACGTGAGCCAGATCGTTGCCGCCTTGCCCTCGAGGAGGCCCGCCTTCGCGAGGAGGCCGACGCCGAGGGACAGCGCGCCGACGGGCTTTCCGTCGTGCGCGATCATGCGGAAGAACTTGTGGGCCAGGCCGTTCTCCCAGAGGTCGACGGCGCCCAGGCCCCCGACGACGACAGCTCCGGCGTAATCCGTGGGGCGCGCCTCCACGATAGACAGGGCCGTCAGGGTTGCGCCGCCCTGGCCGGACACGGGGCCGGCGTCAGACGATGCGATGACGACCTCGGCGCCCGCCGCCTCGAGGATCCGGCGGGGGTGCTCGAGCTCCTCGTCCTGGAACCCCTTCGGCGCGACGAGGAAGAGCACCTTCATGCCTTTCAGGTTCTGCGTCACTTGACCTCCCGTAGTCATCGGGACGATCTCTGCCCGGGCGGCCCCTGTCAAGCGGCCCGGGGGCGCCTCCTCAGTAGCCGGCCTCCGGCCGGAGCGCCACCGACGAACCGACCCAGGTGAAGTCCTTGTTGAAGTCGACACCGAGCATCCGGCCGCGGGAGAGGCGACAGAGGTTCAGGCCGAGCGTGAAGGACGTCTCGCCCTCGGGGCGAAAGAACATCATCCGGATCTCGACCTTCACTCCGCCGCCGTCGGCGGCACGCAGGCAGGGTGCGTACGAAATCTTCTCCTGGAGGCACCAGACGTCCCGCTCGGACTGCGGAATCCGCGCAACGTCTTCCGGGGTCGGCTCGATGTTCACGCCCCCGCCGGCGAAGGAGAAGAGAGGTTTGAGGACCCAGCCGGAGGAGAGGTCGGAAGGGAGGTCGTCGATCTCGGCGAGAGTCCGTGCGCGCGGCGCCGCCGGGTGGTCGAGGAGGGGGAGCGCGGCTTTCGACCAGGCCCAGAACCAGTTCGGGTGAGGCGCCCAGGTCACGTCGAGGTCGTCGCGGAAGTCGAACGGAAGGGTCTCTCCTGACCGGATGAGCTCGTCGAAGACGACCCGGTTGTAGATGCGCTCGATCGGGATGCGCCGTCCGGCCTTCGTCCGGAAGAGCTTCCGGCCCTCCTTCTCGACCTTCGTCGCGCACAGCGGCTCGACCCCCAACAGCCTCTCGGTGGCGGTGAAGTCGACGTACGTCTTCTGCGTCTCGGGGTGGAGGTCGAGGAGGACGACGTGCTCGGGGTCTCGTTCGCCGACGACGGTTCGCCGGAAGAGGTCGAGGAAGCCGCTGCGCGTCAGCCCCGAGAAAAAGGGGCTGAACCCGCCGGGAGGAAGGCCCGGGACCTGCGTGAGCGCCTCGTTCCAGGCGTCGGCCTGCAGGACCTCGAACGCGGACAGCGACGGGAAGCCCTGCAGCTCGACGAGCTTCGGCTCCAGGGAGCCGTCCGGGCCGGTGACGATCGCCAGATCGACCTGCGCGACGGACGGGAGAGCGTCCATGCCGGGGGTGTCCCAATCGCGCGGGACGAAGCGCCGCAGCCGCAGGAGAGCTTCGGGCCGCGAAATCTGCTCGAGGATCCCGTGCGCCGCCGAGACGAGGCGGTCCTCGAGGTCGCGCGTGAGGAAGACGGGCGTCTCGGCGAGCCGGAAGCCCGCCTGCGCGCCTGCGTGCCGCACGAGGCTGGCGGACTGTCGCTGGTAGAGCTCTTCGGTGAATGTGCGGTTGTAGGCGTCGCGGAAGGCAGGGTGCATTGCGGCGCAGTCTAGGAGCACGACCGGTTCATTGGAAGGTTTGCGTCGAGATCGCGGAAGAGCCGGCCGGGGTCCGCGCGCCGGGGCGTCAGGGCGTCAGGGTGCGGGTTCGATGCAGCGGGGTCCGTCGTGAGAAGCGGCGTTGACCCAGGTCGATACCGGCCACGCCTCCATCGCACCCGCCTCGAACGGAGTGAAGCAGCGTTCGAGCTCGGCCGCCGAGAGCGGCCCCTCCCGCCGCCAGAGGGCCTCGGCCTCCGTGTCCAGGAGGACCGGCATCCGTGCGTGGATGGGCCGGACGAGGTCGTTCGCCGCCGTGGTGACGATCGCGAAGCTCTCGATCGGCCCGGAACCGCGGATCTCGCGGCGCTCCCAGAGCCCGGCAAAGCTGAACGGCGCGCCCCCCGCGAGCCGGAAGTGCCAGGGAGTCTTCCCTCGCACGTCGGCCTTCCACTCGTAGAAACCGTCCGCCGGGACGACGGCCCGGCGGCGTTTCAGCGCGTCGCGGAACATCGGCTTGCCGCCGATCCCTTCCGCGCGCGCGTTGATCGGTCGGAGGCTCGAATCGTCGGCGGCCCACGAGGGGTGGAGCCCCCACGTCAAGCCGGCGAGAACGGGACCGGCACCGTCGTCACGGACGACCGCGGCGCTCGTGCCGGGCGCGACGTTCCATCTCGGCGTCCACGTCATCCCCTCGGCAAGCCTGGCACCGAGCCGGGCCGCCAACGCCTCGGCGGGACTCGTCTGAACGTAACGGCCGCACACGGCGCTACCCCGCGGCTTTCTCGTCCGGCTCTCTCTTCTCCTCCACGGGTTCGGGCTCCGGATCGGGCGTCCGGTCTCCGAGGAGCGAGGCCCAGGGGGCAAACCGTTCGAATCGCTCACCGACGACCTTGATCGCGGCCGTGAGCGGGACGGCGAGGATCGCGCCCGGCAGGCCCCAGAGGATTCCCCAGAAGAGGAACGCCACGAGGACGGCGAGAGGGTGGAGCCGCACGCGGCTGCCGACGATGAACGGCGTCAGGACGTTGCCTTCCAGAAACTGCACGACCGAGTAGAAGAGGATGACCTTCAGTGCGAGGAACGGCTCGTCGGTCCCGAGGAACGCCACGAAGAGCGCGGGCGTCGTCGACAGGATCACTCCGACGTAGGGAAGCAGGACGCAGAGGCCCGCGAGGGGGCCGAGAACGTAGCTGTAGGGCACCTGCAGGACCAGGAGCCCCGCCGTCGTGATGCAGGCGGTGATGAGGACGACGAAGAGCTCGCCGAGGACGTAGCCCGAGAGAACCTGGGCGACGTTGTCGGCGAAGTCCGAGGCCGCCCGGCCTCCCTTTCGCCGGAGGATCCGCGTGAGCGCCCCGGCGTACTTCTCGCGGTCCTTCAGCATGAAGAAGGCGAGCATCGGAACAGCGGCCGTGTAGAGGGCGAGCGAAAAGATCGTTCTCACCTGGAGGACGACGCGCGCGACGGAGTCGAGCATGCCCTCCTCGAGACGGACGGCACGAACGCCGGCCCGCTCGCCGTCGGAGAGGAGTCTCCGGGTCCCTTCCTCGATGCGCGAGAAGAGACCGCGCGCCTGGGCGGTCAGCCCCTGGATCTTCCGCTCGTACGAGGGCCAGTCGCGGGAGAAGGCCTGCGCCTGGCCGAGGGCGTTGACGATGAAGAACGCCACCAGCGCGCACAGAAGCAGCAGGACGACGAAGACGGCGAGCGACCGGGGCACACGGATTTTCTCGAGGAGCTCCACGAAGGGGTGGAGAGCGAAGGAGAGGAAGAGCGCGAAGAAGAGCGTGACGAAGAGGATCTTGCCGGCCCAGAGGATCCCCACGACGGCCGTCGTCGCGAGGACGACGAGCGCACGGGACTGAAAAGCCCCGCCAAGCGCGGGGCTCGTTCCGGTCGTGAATGCGCCGCTGCTGTCCAAGCGTCGCCAGTTTAGCGCGACGGGCAAAGACACGAGCGGCCGGCGCGAGGCCGGCCGCCGGGAGAGGCTCGGAGAGAGGGCGGGATCAGGGAATCAGAGAACCAGAGAATTAGAGGACGAGAGACCTAGGGGAACGTCACCGTGACGACGGCGCGGCGGTTGCGGGTCGCGTCGTCCCCGGCCTCGGCGTCGCCCCGGGCGTCGATCTGGATCCGGGCGGCGTCGATGCCGTGCCTCTTGACGAGGTAATCCTTCGCGGCGTCGGCGCGCGCCTTGGCGAGGACGGCGTGGTCGCCCTTCTCCTTCGGATCGGTGAAGCCGACGATCGTGCACGTGGCCGAGAGGTTGTTCTTCAGGCGAAGCGCGACGCCGTCGAGGATCGCCTTCGCGATGTTCGTCAGGCGGCTTTTCGCGGTGTCGAAGAGGATCTCGTCGGTCGTGGACGTCTCGGGCCGCGGAGCGGGGGGGGCCTCGACGACGGGGGCCGGCGCCGGCTGAACGACGGGGGCGGGTGCGAGAACCGGCTCGACGGGAGGCGGCTCGTGAGGCGACGGGACGACGACGGGCGCGACGACCCTCGCCGGCTGCGGCATCCAGGAGAGCTGGACGATGCCGCCGACGTTGCCCGGAGACGTGCCGTACTTCACCCACCGGTCGATGTTCGTCCGGAGGCCGGCGCCCGCGACGAGGCCGCTGTTTCCGAGGGAGAGCCGTGCACCGAGGACGGCGTCGGTGAAGTCAGGGGGCTCGGTCGTGCCACCGTCGTACATCGTCCGGTGGATCTCGAAGATTCCCTTCAG
>DIAY01000212.1:28814-30740 GCA_002414905.1 Holophagales bacterium UBA5066
CGAACTGCCCGGTGAAGATCCCGTAGGTTCCCGAGAAGCCCCACTCCCAGTCGGTCCGGTAGCTGGAGAGGGCCTGCGGGTCGTTCCGCGATTGCGTGGGGATGTAGGCTGCGCCGAAGAGCGCCACTTTGACCGGGTCCTTCGGGTTGAGGATGACCTTCGTCCCGATCCTCATCTTGTCGGTCTCGTCGTGGTCGACCTCGCCGTAGCGGTTCCGCCCGTTGATGTTCCCGCCCCACATGCGGTTGTCTGCGGAGAAGTACCGCTGCCCGACTGAGAACGACGCCTCCCAGTTCGGGAGGAGACCGAACGCCATCGTCAGCCCGAGCTTGTCGGAGCTGTACCGCATGGGGTCGTCCGGATAGGGCAGCACGTACGGCACCGGCGCGGCGGTTCGGTCCGTCATGCTGTAGAAGATGGAGAACGCGAAACGTCCCTGGGGGACGGTTTGCGCGTCGAAGATGCCGAAGAGCCCGGTCTCGCCGGTGAGGGTGGGAGCCACCTGAGCGCTCAGCGGAGAGGCCGCGAAAAGTGCCACGGCCAGCGCGAGGAGGAGTCCGGTCCGCATCCGTCGCATCGAGTCTCCTTATTTCCAGCCGGGGACCGGGCGAGTCACCCCCCGTACCGGGGAAGGTGAAGCGGTTCCGTGTCTCAGGCTCGGATCAGTTGTCAAGAGTCTAGCAGGACGGGATTTTCCGGCAAAGTCAATTGACCGTCCGGATCGTCATGAGGAATCGGGGTGACCCGGGACCCCCGATCTCCCGGGCCGCCAGTGCCGAGGCGAAGACTCGATAGCGGAGGACGCGCAAGGAGACTTCGAAACCGATTCCGGCGTCCTGCCGCCAGTCTCCGAGTCTCGTGTAGACCGACCCGCCGACGCCCGCATTTCCCGTCCCGGCGTAGACGACGGCGTAGAGGGTGTCCCAGGAGACCTTCAGGAACTCGGCGTTGCGGGCAACGAAGACGGGCAGGAACGCTTCGATCGTGACATGGACCTCTTCGGTCCCGAACGGGGCTTCCCGGAGCCCTTTCAGCGCGTCGCGTCCCCCGAGCGAGAAATACTCGGTCGCAGGGATCTGATACGGAAGGCCGGCCGTCGGCTCGCCCGGGGCCGCGAGGGGCTTGAGGGGGAAGCATCCGCCGTGGAGGCGGCCGACGAGCCGGCCACGGCCGATGTCGAACGCCTGGATCGCCTCCCCCTCGACCTTCAGGTAATCGTAGTCGAGAACGGGTGCGCCGTAGGTGACGCCGAGAGAGAGGCCTCGTCCCCCCGGGGCGAACGAGCGGGCGACGGTGAAGAGGTTCTTTATGCGATCGTTCGGATCGCCGGAAATCCTGTTGCCGAAGTTGTCGTCCTCGGTCCCCCACTGGAACCCGACCTTCGCGAAGAGGTTCGTTCGGCCGTCGTCGGCGTTTTCGTTCGGCTTGTCCGGCTTTGAAACGTTGTAGCGGTCGACCTCGGTGAGCAGGACGAGCCGGCCGTAGAGACCCACCGGCCGGCGGACGAATCCGCTCAGCCCGCGGACCCGGTCGTATCCGAGGGAGAGGGACTCGAGCGCGGCGAACGAGACGCGGTCAAATGCCGAGAGCGTGAAGCTCTGGCGGGAGCCGTAGTACTTGTAGCGAAGGAACGCGCCGATGTCTCCGGAGACGAAGTCGTAGTCGAACTGCGTCTCGTAGAGAGAGCTGCGGACGAGCTTCGACAGCCGGATCTCGGCCTGCCCTTCCGGGACGAAGACCGAGATCCGGGGAATGAAGCCTGCGGGTTCGTCGCGCGGCTCCTCGGCGCGGAGCATCAGCCCCGGGCAGAGCAGGAACGCGGCGAGAAGGATCCGTCTCACGAGCAGGAAGTATAGAAAGAAGCTGCTGGCCGGCGGCACGTCCCGGGGCGCGGAAGGGTCCGGGAAACCCGGCCACGAATCGAAC
>DIAY01000212.1:30913-116336 GCA_002414905.1 Holophagales bacterium UBA5066
AACCCGGCCACGAATCGAACGGGAACTGGCGTGAAGGGGAGCTCTGGTCCTGCTTCGGGGCGCGGAAGGGTCCGGGAAACCCGGCCACGGGTTTCCCGGGATCACTTCAGAGCAGGGGGGCCATCTTCTCGCGGAACGCGAGGCTCGCCTCGCGTCCGCGCAGGGCGGCGACCGTCTGCTCGAGGCTCCGGATCAGCTCCCTCACGACGTCCAGGCCCCGACCCTTGTCGACCTCGCCGAGGGCGGCGCGGTAGAGCCGGTCGATCGCGGGGTCTCCCGGCGCGAGAGCGGCGCTCTCGGCTTCCTGTTTTACCTTCGTGCAGAGGATCTGAAGGCTCCGGCGCTCGTCACCGCGGGTGACGGCGTTGAAGACGCCACTGTGCGTCGTAACGACCGGGCCGGCGGCCGCCGGCCCGACAGCTGCGGTCGCGACGGCCTCGCGAGCGTCGACCTTCGTGCGAATCGCCACGAGATCGGCGGTAATGAGGCCGTAGAGCGTCTTGGCGACGTCGAACGCCGACAGGTGCGCGGCCCGGGCGATCTCCTCGATGGACTTGCCGCCGTCGATTCCCGTGACGATGAGCCACTCCATCGGTGTCAGCGTCACGGGTTCGCTGAGGCCCTCCCGGCAGATGAGCCTGGGAACGGCGTCCGTCGTGGAAATCTTTTTCGAGAGGATCTTCCACTCATCGCTGCGCCGCGCCGCTTCCATGAGGAGATTGGTGTTCGAACGGGTGATGGTCCTCACGTCGGGCTCGATGCCGGCGGAGAACTGGAACTGACCTTCGTTCCAGAGTGCGAGGGCGTAGATGGCGTCCTCGCCTCCGGTCTCGTTCACCTTCGCGTGCGTGATCTGGCCGTTCTGGATGTACACGGCGCCCTGCTCGGCACCGCGCGTCAGCGAGAACATCCCGGTCTTTCCCGACACGGCAACGAGCTGCACGATGTCAGCGAGGGGGAGCTCTTTGAGGGATCCTTGGAAAGACATCGGTACGCAGTCTCGCGACGGTGGACGATAGCACCCGCCCCCGGGATGCTCAACCGCCGACGCGAGGCTTGACCGTCGAGAACGCGGCGGAAGGCTGGCTCGCCCGCCGCCCGGCCGCCGTCTGGTAGCCGTGGGTCAGGGCGGCGGCGGCCGCGTCGGCGGCGTCGAGCGCCAGACGCGAGTGACCCGGGGGAGAGCCGAGGAGGGAGAGGACCATCCGTCGAACCTGCTCCTTCCCGGCCTGGCCCGTGCCGGTGATGGTCTTTTTGATCTCTGCGGGCGTGACTTCGTGGACCGGGATCGAAGCCCGGGCCAGGGCGAGCAGGAGGACTCCCCTGGCCTCGCCGAGCGTGATCAGGCTCTGGGGGTTGACGCCCGAGAAGACCCGCTCCACGGCCGCCTCATCGGGGTGCTCGCGTTCGATCACGGCGAGGAGGCCGTCGTAAATCGCAAGGAGCCTGACGGCGAAGGGCGTGTCGGTGGCGGGGCGCAGCACGCCGGCTGCGACGAGCCGCGGCGGGCCTTCGAACGTGACGAGAGCCCAGCCGGCGGCGCGGCTCCCCGGGTCGACGCCGAGGATCCTCACCGCGGCGGGGCGATCAGGCGTCCTGGAGGTACTGGTCGTCGATGTCGCCGCTCGACCAGACCTTTTGTACGTCGTCGTTGTCCTCGAGCATGTCGAGGAGCTTCAGGAGCGCCGGGGCCTTGTCGCCGACAGCGACCATCGTCGACGGGATCATCTGCAGCTCGGCGGTCTGGAGCACGAACTTCTTCGCTTCGAGCTGCGACTTCACCGCCTCGAAGGAGGCCGGGTCGGTGATGATCTCGTAGACGTCGGAATCCTCGGCCTGGAAGTCCTCGGCGCCCGCTTCGAGCGCCGCTTCCATGAGCGCGTCCTCGGAGGCGGCGCTCTTCTCGACGGCGAGGTAGCCCTTCTTCGAGAACTGAAACGCGACCGATCCGGTCGCCCCCAGGTTCCCGCCGTACTTCGAGAGGAGGTGGCGGACCTCGGCCGTCGTCCGGTTCTTGTTGTCGGTCATCGCCTCGATCAGGATCGCGGCGCCGCCCGGACCGTAGCCCTCGTAGACGATCTCCTCGTAGGTCACTCCCTCGAGCTCGCCCGTTCCCCGCTTGATGGCCTTGTCGATGTTGTCCGACGGCATCGAGGCCCTCTTGGCGGCGAGGACCGCGCTTCGGAGCCGCGGATTCGAGTCGATCATGCCGCCGCCGACCTTGGCCGACATCGTGATTTCCTTGATCAATTTCGTGAAGAGCCGGCCGCGCTTGGCGTCGGCAGCGCCCTTCTTGTGCTTGATCGTGCTCCACTTGCTGTGTCCGGACATGGCTCACCTCGAGGGATGCGGGCCGCTTGGGCCAGGATTCAGAAGCTCAGAAGTCTATCAGGAGCCGAACGCGCCGGCCGGGTCTCCAGCGTTCCGTCGGCGCGGAGGACGAGACGGGCGCGGAAGCGTTCCCCGGCCGGAGGGCTTCCCGCGGGGAGCGCGGCCTCCACGTACGTCTCGGTCAGGCCGACGTTCCCGTTCAGTGCGACGATGTCGGCCTCCTGACCGTCGTGGGAACGGGCGAACCGGGTCCGGATCTCTGCGTCCAGAGCCCGGAGACGGGCAGCGCGGCGCGACACGACGGCGCGGGGCACGCCGGTCGCCGGGGCGAGGCTTGCTGCGGCGGTCCCCGTACGGGGAGAGAAGGGAAAGACGTGGAGCGAGGCGAGGGGGAGATCGCCCAGCAGAGCCTCCGTCTCGGCGAACTCGGAGTCCGACTCTCCGGGGAAGCCGGCGATGACGTCCGTCGCGAGGTGGATACGGGGGTTGGCGCGCCACGCGCGCAGGAGGAGCGCGCGGAACCGGGCCGCCGTCATTCCGCGTCGCATCCGGCGCAGGACGGCGTCGGAGCCGGACTGGAGCGGCAGGTGCAGGTGTGGCGCGACGACGCCACCGGAGGCGACGAGATCGACGAGGGCCTCGCCCGCTTCCATCGGCTCGAGAGAGGAGAGCCGGATCCGGCACGGTGGAGGGCGCGAAACGAGATTTTCCAGAAGCGCCACGAGGCTCTCGCCCCTGTCCGTTCCGAAGGCCGCGAGGTGGACGCCGCAGAGGACGATCTCGGGGACTCCCAGTTCGCCGAGCGCCCGGATGGCCTTCTCCACCTCGGTCGACGGCGCGCTCCGCTCCTCTCCCCGCAGCGAAGGGACGATGCAGAACGCGCAGCGCCGGCCGCATCCGTCCTGGATTTTCAGGAACGCACGCGTGCGCCCCGGTCCAGTGGTCCACGCGAGGGGAGAACGGAGGACCTCCTCCGGGGAGACGCCGAGTGCGGCGATCTTTCCCGGGAGGAGCCCCGCGGCCGCGTCCTCGAGGAGTCGCGGAAGCGCTGCCGCGGCTCGGTGGCCGGCGACGAGGTCTACCTCGGGGCGCCGCGCGAGGCCATCCGGGTCGCGCTCGGCAAGGCACCCCGTCACCGCAAGGAGGGCGGCGGGGTGTTCCCGGCGGAGGCGCCGAAGGAGGCGAAACGCGTCGCGGTCCGCCCTCTGGGTAACAGTGCAGGCGTGGAGGACAACGACGTCCGCGGTGGCCGGCGGACGGGTCCGGTACAGTCCCGCGGTCTCCAGAATCCGGCCGATGTGCCCGGCTTCGATCTGGCTCACCTTGCATCCGAGAACCTGAACGACATAGCCTCGGGGGGCGCGTCCCGACAGCGGGTCCAGTGCGGTAAACGTCGTTGACAGGCCCACTTCCGGGGCGATAATAGATGACTTTCCGGAGGAGACTTCGGAGTGCGGAGGGGACCGGCCCACAGGCCTCACGACGTATGGCGAAGACGATTCTCCTGATTGAGTACGAGCCGAGATACCTCGACCGGATCAAAGGTTATCTCGCCGGGAAGGACTTCGATCTCGTCGTCGCCAAGGATGGCGAGGACGGGCTCGAGGCCTACAGACGAGGCCGGCCCGACCTCGTTCTGATCTCGACGGTCCTGCCGAAGCTCCGGACGCGCGACGTCATCCGCGGCATGCAGGCTCTCGGATCGACGCCGCCGGTCCTCCTGATGGCCTCCGGCTACAAGGGGAAGGACAAGAAGGCCGACGCGGCCCGGGAAGGCGCCACGGGCATCCTGGAGAAGCCATTCGCGGAAGAGTCGCTTCTCGCCGAGATCAACGCGGCGCTCGGTGAGAAGAGCCACGACCCCTTCCCGGGATCGGGTGCTCAGCCTCTCCTCTCGGCTGACGACATTTTCTCGGACGTCATCTCCGGTGTGGAAGCCGCGGAGAAGGAGGCGAGGGCCCGCCCCGCCCCGGCCGCCGTGCCGGCCGGAACCGACGCGGGGATCAACAGGAAGCTCGAGCAGACGCTTTCGGGCATCCTCTCTCGCTCCGGGGCGAAGGTGCCCACGGCCTCGACTCCGAAGCCGGACGCTGCCGCCCCGGTGCGCCCCGTCGCGCCCCCCGAGCCGCTCTCCGACCGGACTCTCCGGGTGGACTCCGGCTCGATGCCGAACGCCCCGGCCCCGAAGCCAAAGATCGACACCGCCGTCGACCGAATGCTCACGGACACGCTCTCGGGCCTGCGCCCGATCAAGTCCGCGGAGAAGGCAGAGAAAGCTGCCGTCGCTCCGGTGCCTGCTCCGAAGCCGGCTCCCGCGCCCGCCCCGAAGGTGGAGCCCGTTCCCCCGCCGAAGCCCGCGACGCCCACAGCTCCGAAGGCCCGGCCCGGCGCCGGTGGCCCCGGTGGCCCGGGAGGCTTCGGCCGCTATCAGCTCCTCGAGAAGATCGCTGCCGGCGGGATGGCCGAGGTCTACAGGGCCCGCATGCGCGGGGAAGAGGGTTTCGAGAAGATCGTCGCGATCAAGCGGATTCTTCCTCACATGGCCGACAACGATGACTTCATCACGATGTTCATCGACGAGGCCAAGCTCGCGGCCCAGCTAACCCACAACAACATCATCCACATCTACGATCTGGGCAAGGAAGACGCCTACCACTACATCGCGATGGAGTACGTCGAGGGCAAGGACCTTCGCTCCATCCTGAAGACGGCGTCGGAAAAGGGCTACCCGCTCCCGGTCGAGCTGGCGCTCTTCATCGCCTCAAAGGTCGCCAACGCCCTCGACTACGCGCACCGGCGGATGGGGCTCGACGGCAAGGAGCTGAACCTCGTCCACCGCGACGTGTCGCCCCAGAACGTCCTGATCAGCTTCGAGGGCGACATCAAGCTCTGCGACTTCGGCATCGCCAAGGCAGCGACGAAGGTCCAGCAGACCCAGGCGGGCGCCCTCAAGGGAAAGCTCCAGTACATGTCCCCCGAGCAGGCATGGGGGAAGAAGGTCGACCGCCGGACCGACATCTTCTCTCTCGGCATCATCCTCTTCGAGATGCTGGCGGGGGAGAGGCTCTTCAGCGGAGACACCGACCTGACGATCCTCGAGCAGGTGCGAGACGCTCGCTCGGAGCCCCCGTCGGTCAAGAACCCCGACGTCCCGAAAAGGGTTGACCAGATCGTCCTCAAGGCCCTCGCGAAGAACCCGCAGGACCGCTACCAGAACGCCTCGGAGATGGAGAAGGACATCAACTCCGTCCTCTACTCCTTCCAGCCCGCTCCGGGCCCGGCGGACCTCGCGATCTTCATGCACCGCCTCGTCGAGGCGAGCACGGCGGCGTCCGACGCGCAGATCGACGCGGCCTTTGCCCAGGTCGCGGCGGCGCCCGCACCCGAGGAGAAGAAGAAGGGCAAGGGGCTCGTCATCTCCAAGAAGGAGAAGGCGGTCGAGGTCGCACCCGTCCCCGCGCCGGTCGAGGTCTCTCAGCCCGCAATAAGCTTCGGAGAGGAGCCCGGCAAGAGCCGTACCGGCCTTTTTGCCGGAATCGGCGTGGGAGCCGTCGTCCTCATCGCCGCGGCCTATTTCCTTACCCGCGGCAAGCCGCCGGAGCCGGTTCCGGTCCCCGTCCCGACCCCGGCGGTCGTCACCGAGGCGGCGCCCGCAACCACGGTGACGGAGCCCGCAAGCCCCGAGAAGGTCATCGACTCGAAGGCCCTGGAAGCCGAGCTTCGGAAGGCCACGGCCGAAGAGGCGAAGAAGCTTCGCGATGCGGCGCAGAAGGCCGCGGTCGAACAAGGGAAACCAACGGTTCCTGGTGTGGTGCAGCCGGCCGCTCCGGCCGTCTCCCTCGCACCGAGCCAGCCGCTCCAGCCGCCGAAGGCCACTCCCTTGCCGACGGCGGTTCCCGAACCGCCCAAGGCCGCGGAACCGACCCCCGTTCCGCCGCGGCCGACAATCCCTCCCGTCGTCGTCGAGGTTCCGCGCCCGGCGGTGCCCGCTGCGGCCGTTCCTGCTGCGGCTGCACCCGCCGCCGTGCGCGAAGGCGATCTGGTGGGACCCGGAGCAGGAGTCGTGGAGCCGCAGATCGTGAGGCTCGGGCGCTTCCCGGCTCTGCCGGCCCAGGCCAGGCAGATCCAGGCTCGGCGAAACGACCCGTCCGGACTCGGCACGGTCGCGATCATGGCCCTGGTGACCGAGACGGGAGAGGTGACCGACGCCCGGGTCGTCCGAGCGTCGAGCTACAAGTTCGTCGACGAGGCGGCCCTCTCGGCCCTCAAGGGATCTCAGATCAAACCCGCCACGAAGAATGGGGTTCGGGTGAAGATGTGGAAGACGTTCAGCGTCACCGTCAAGCCGTGAGGCGGACGCTCGTGGCGAAACAAGACAGACCGTGGCGCTCCGGGCGCCCTGAGAAAGCCTGAATGGGAATTCGAGAAGGAGTTTCCGCATGAGTCTCAACGACGATCAGAGGAAGTTTTACGAGAACACGCTCCGGGTTACGAAGAAGGAGATCAGCGACCTGGAAGCCCAGATCCAGGAAGAGCTGGCCAAGGTGAAGGAGCGTCTCGCCGAGCTTCAGAACGGTCAGAAGGCAGCGCGCCAGATGTACGCTGCGGCCTGCCTCCGCCTCGGCATCCAGAACGATCTCGAGGAGTCCGAGGAGTCCTGACGGGCGCCCGGCGCCCGTCGTCCCGACGGCTGTTGACGGGCCCCGGCACCCGCCTCACGTGACGGTGCCGGGGCCTTTGCCTTCTCCCGTCCTCATGCGCCTTCCGTTCCGATCTCTCCGCGGGCTCGTACTCGGGTTCCTCGTCGCCGTGACGCCCGCCGCGGTCGCCATCCCCCGGCGGGTCGTCGCGCTGGCCCCGTCGGCGGCCGAGATCATCTACGCGCTCGGAGCGGCGGAACGGGTCGTCGGAGTCTCGGATTTCGCGGCCGACCTCCCGGAGTCGAAGGGAAAGGTCCGGCTCGGCGGCTTCTCCCCCGACCTCGAGAGGATTGCCGCCCTTCGGCCGGACCTTGCGATCGTCTCGCGGGACGGGACCGACCGGCGCGCCGCGGACCGCCTCGCATCGCTCGGGGTGCGCGTCGTCGTTACCGACGCCACCTCGCTCGCCGGCGTCTTCGAGGACATCCGGACGGTCGGGAGCGCCCTCGGAAAGACGGTCGAGGCGGATCGGCTCGTGGCCACGCTGAAACGCCGGGTCGACAACGCGCAGGCCCGCTCGCCCGCGAGGGCAATGACCGGGCACCGGACCGCCCTTGCGGTGATCTGGCCGGACCCTCCGGTCGTCGCTGGTCCCTCGACGTTCGTCGGGGACCTCCTCTCACTGGCAGGGCTCGACAACGTCGTCCCGCGGTCCGCCGGGCAGTGGCCGCGCATCTCGCACGAGACGCTCGTCGCCTGGAACCCGCGCCTTCTCGTCAGGCCCGATACGGCGCAGAACCGAGCCGCGTTCCGGGACGCCTTCGCGCCGGAAAGCCGGTGGCGCCTCCTCCCTGCGGTGCGGGACGGTCGCGTCGTCGTCCTGCCCGGGGATTGGCTCGAACGCCCCGGTCCGAGGCTCGTCGACGCCCTCGAGGCCCTCGTCGAGAAGCTGCGGGGGGTTCTGCCGTGAGACGCCCGGGCCCTTTCCTCCTCGTCCTTCTCCTTCTCTGCGTCGCCGCGCTGCTCATTTCGCTCCTCGTCGGCAGCGTCCGGATCGCCCCTGCGGACGCGCTCGTCGCCCTCTCGGGAACCGGAGATCCGGCCACCGTGACCATCGTCCGCGACCTGCGCCTCCCGCGTGCCCTCCTCGGCCTTCTCGTCGGAGGAGCGCTCGCACTCTCGGGTGCGGCCCTCCAGGCCCTCCTCGGCAATCCTCTCGCGGACCCTTATCTCCTCGGCGTCTCCGGGGGAGCGGCGTGCGGCACCCTCCTCGCGGTCGTACTCGGAGTCGGAGCGGGAGGGCTTCTCGGCTCGTTCGCCCTGCCGATCGCCTCTCTCGCCGGAGCCCTCGGTGCGGTCCTCCTCGTCGGCCTCGGTGCTTCGGTGGGCGGGCGGCTCGACCGCGGGCGCCTTCTCCTCTCGGGCGTCGTCGTGAACGCCCTCGCCTCGGCAATCCTCCTCTTCCTCCTTTCCTTCAGCGACGCCGCGGGCACACGCGGCTTCGTTTTCTGGATGCTCGGCTCGCTCTCCGGCGCCACGGGAGACGCCGTACTCTCTCTGGTGGCGTACTGCGCGCTCGGCCTCGCCATCCTTCTTCCCCTCGCGCGCGCGTTCGACGCGCTGACGCTCGGCGAGGAGACCGCCTTCACTCTCGGTGTCCCCGTGGAGCGAGCCAAGCGCGTCGCCTACCTCGCCGCCTCGCTCCTGGCGGCGGCGGCCGTCGCGCACGCGGGAATCATCGGATTCGTCGGCCTCCTCGTCCCTCACGTCGTGAGGCGCCTGACGCGAGGTCACCGGGCGCTCCTCCTCGGCTCCTTCCTGGGAGGAGGCATCCTCCTCGTCGCCTCCGACCTCCTCGCCCGGACACTCTTCGCCCCGAACGAGATCTCGGTCGGCGCGATCACGGCGCTCCTCGGCGCGCCGGCTTTCCTCGTCCTCCTCCGGAGGCGGGCCTGACGCCCCTCGCCCTGGCAGGCGCCTTCGCCGGCTACGCCCGGGGTCTCGATGTCCTGCACGGCATCACGCTCGCCTTCGGCCCGGGGCGTCTCGTCGCGCTCCTGGGCGAGAACGGCTCCGGGAAGTCCACGCTCCTGAAGGTCCTGGCGGGTCTCCTCCCTCCCACGCGCGGCGAGGTCCTCCTCGAGGGGGTGCCGCTCGGGAGGGTCCCGCGCCGAATGGCGGCCCGCGTCCTCGGGTACCTTCCGCAGGGCTTCGAACCGTTCTTTCCGGCGACAGCGCTCGACGTCGTCCTCCTCGGACGCACGCCATTTCTCGGTTCTTTCGCCACGCCCTCCCGCAGGGACGTCGAGGTCGCCCGGGCAGCGTTGGGAGAGGTCGACGCCGGGGGACTCGAGGAGCGCGACGTGAGGAGCCTCTCGGGCGGCGAACGGCAACGGGTCTATCTCGCGCGCGTCCTGGCGGGCGAACCGCGCGTCCTTCTCCTCGATGAACCGACCGCGAGCCTCGACCCGCGCCACCGCTTCCTGGTCCTCGACGTTCTCAAGCGCCGCGTCGCGACGGGCGTCACGTGTGTCTTCTCGACGCACGAGGTCGAGCTCGCGGCCCGGACGGCCGACGACGCCGTCCTCCTCTCGAGAGGCGCAGTCCTCGCCTCGGGCCCGGTTCGGGAGAGCGTGACGGAACGCTTGCTGACGGAGCTCTTCGGCGTCCTGGCGTGCGTTACGCCGCTCGCCGACGGCAGGCCCCTCGTCACGCTCGGGACTCCTCCGGGCAACCCCCCGCAGGGGAGAGGGTAAGATCGCGGCTTCATGGCGCTCTGGTTCCGGAAAGACAAGGCCCCCCGCGCGCTGAGGGACATGGGAAAGGCGACCTCGCTCGGCGAGGGGCTCTTCCTCAAGTGCGACGGCTGTCGCGAGACCCTCTATGCCAAGGAGGTCGAGCGGAACCAGCGCGTCTGCCCGAAATGCGGGTTCCACTTCCGTCTCCTGGTCGAGGAGCGGCTGAAGCTCCTCTTCGACGAAGGGACGTACCAGCCCCTGCACGGCGACCTTCGTGCGACCGATCCCCTCCGCTTCCGGGACACGAAGCGGTACCGGGACCGCCTCCGCAGCTACGAGGCGTCGGCCGGCCGGCCCGACGCCATCGCGGCCGGAGAGGGAAAGCTCGAGGGGGCCCGGGTTCTCGTGGCGGCCCTCGACTACGCTTTCATGGGGGGCTCGATGGGGTCGGTGGTCGGTGAGGTCCTGACGCGCATGGCCGAGAGGGCGTGCGAGCAGAGGGTTCCCCTCGTCTTCGTAACTGCCTCGGGCGGCGCGAGGATGCAGGAAGGGATCCTCTCCCTGATGCAGATGGCGAAGGTCTCGGCGGCTCTCGGCCGGGTCGCCGCGGCGCGCGTCCCCTACCTCGCGGTCCTGACCGATCCGACGACGGGCGGGGTCACAGCCTCGTTCGCGATGCTCGGCGACGTGACCTTTGCCGAACCGAAGGCGCTGATCGGTTTCGCCGGCCCACGGGTCATCGAGCAGACGATCCGCCAGACCCTCCCGGAGGGGTTCCAGCGCTCCGAGTTCCTTCTCGACCACGGCTTCGTCGACGTCGTCGTTCCGCGCAAGGAGCTGAAGGCGGCCCTCGCTAACGTCCTCCGTCTCCTGGCCGCGTGAACCCGGGCGCCGGCCTCGGCTGGCTCGACGCGCTCGGGCCGCAGAAGATTCGTCCCGGCCTCGCGCGCACGCGCGCCCTCCTCGCCGCACTCGGGAATCCGCAGGCCTCTTACCGGGTCCTCCTCGTCGGCGGGACGAATGGCAAGGGGTCGACGGCCGCGGCCGCGGCGTCGATCCTCGACGCGGCGGGCCTGCGCGTCGGTCTGACGACCTCGCCTCACCTCGTCCGCGTGACCGAGCGGGTTCGCCTCTGCGGCCGCGACGTCTCTGGTGCGCAGCTCGACTCGGCCCTCCGGCTCGTGGCGGCCGTCTCCGGCGAGGGCGCGCTGTGCCCGACCTACTTCGAGGCGCTCGTCGTCGCCGCGTGCGAGCTGTTTCGCCGGGCGCGCGTGTCCGTGGCCGTCGTCGAGGTCGGGATCGGCGGGCGGCTCGACGCCACGAACGTTCTCGACCCCGAGGTGTCCGTCGTGACGAACGTCGAGGAGGACCACCTCGAGACGCTCGGACCGTCGCTCGCCGACGTGGCGCGCGAGAAGGCCGGGATCTTCCGGCGAGGCCAGCCGGCGCTGACGGCGGCAACGGGCGCCGGGCTCGACGTCCTGCGCCTGGAGGCGGGACAGACCGGGGCACGCCTCCTCGAGATCCCTCCGTCGCCCGCGTGGGACGACGTGTCGCCCCTCCCCGGCGCGCACCAGCGTGCGAATCTCGCCCTCGCCGTCGCGGCGGCACGCGCCTTCGCCCCTCTCGCCGACGCCACCGTCCGGCGAGGAATCGCCTCGATCCGCTGGCCCGGGCGGCTTCAGAACGTCCCGCGCCCGGGTCTTCGCCCGCTCCTCGTCGACGGCGCCCACAACCCCGCTGGAGCGGCAGCCCTTGCCGCCTACCTCGATACCGCCGGACTGTCGGGAAGAATCGACCTCGTCTTCGGCGTTCTCGGCGACAAGGCTTTCGAGGAAATGTTCGCGTCGCTGGCCACGCGGGCGCGCCGGGTCGTTCTCGTCGCCCCGGCCTCTCCTCGCGCCATTCCGCCGGAGGCCCTCGCCGCGCGCCTCGGGCGGCCGCATCTCCCGCAGGCCGCCTCGCTCGAGGACGCGATCGCTGGCCTCGATGGCAGCGGGGGAGACGCCCCTATACTCGTCGCCGGGTCGCTCGTCCTCGCCGGCGAGGCTCTGGCGCTCGTTGAGCCCCGCGAACCTTGAGGCGTCCGGGCGCCCGGAGGATCGGATGGTCACAGGGAAATCCGCGGGGGCCGTCGCCTACACTAAGGGAGAGCTCGAAGCCTTCGAGGACGTGCGGCTCACGATCTACGCCTCGCGCGCCGCGGCTGCGGTACGCCGCCGGGAGATCGCGCCCGAGACCGACGGAGCGGACTACCGGACCGAGTTCCAGCGCGACCGTGACCGGATCGTCCACTCGAAGGCCTTCCGCCGGCTCAAGCACAAGACCCAGGTCTTCATCCCGTTCGAGGGGGACCACTATCGGACGCGCCTGACGCATACCCTGGAGGTCACGCAGGTGGCGCGGACCGTGGCGCGGACGCTCGGCCTCAACGAGGACCTCGCGGAAGCCTGCGCCCTCGCGCACGATCTCGGGCACACACCGTTCGGCCACTCTGGGGAAAAGGCGCTGAACCGGATCCTCACGGGCGGAGAGCCGGCCGTGGCGCTCTCGCCGAAGGCCGTCGCACTCGTCGGCGCCTTCAAGCACAACTACCAGTCGGTCCGCGTCGTCGACCTCCTCGAGAAGCGGTACGAGGAGCCGGGACTGAACCTGACGGACGAGACGCGGGAGGGGATCCTCAAGCACACGACCTGGAAGCGCGACTTTCCGTTTCCGGTCCTCGATCCCGAAGGCCTCCACCTCGGCTCCGGCTGTCATCTCGAGGGGCAGGCCGTCGGCTGGGCGGACGAGATCGCCCAGCAGGCGCACGACCTCGAGGACGGCCTCGGCCTCGTCGGCATCGGCAAGGCGGAAGAGATCCCGCTCGCGCGGGAGATCGTGGCGGGTCTCGGCGCCCGATGGCGGGAGGCTTCCGACCCGGCGGTCCAGAAAGCCCTCCTGATCCGCGGCCTGATCCACCGCCTCGTCACCGACCTGGTCGTCGCCTCGCGCGTGGCGATCGAGAAGTGGCTCGCCGCGCAGAAGGTGACGACGCCTGCGGAGTTCGCCGCGCACAGGAGGAAGCTCCCCGGTTCCCTCGTCGCCCTCTCGCGCGAGGGAGAGAAGCGGTACCTCGAGCTGAAGGAGTTCGTCTACCGTCACATCATCCACAGCCAGGCGGTTTCCCAGCACGATTTCCGGGCGCAGCTCGTCGTCAACCGCCTCTTCGACGCGTACGCGAAGAACCCCCGCCTCCTGCCGGACGCCGTCCTCGCCCGTGTTACCGAGCTTTCCGGACTCCCGTTCCTCAGGGAGATTCCCCTGAAGAAGGTGGAGGCCGTGATCGCCGGTCGCTGGCGCGAGGAGCCGGCCGTCCTGCGCTGCATCGCCGACCACATCGCCGGCATGACCGACAGCTACGCGCTCGGCGAGTACGACGCGCTCTTCGCCCCCTACCCGCGGCGGCCCGCGGGAACGCCGGCGGGTTAGGATTCACCGATGCGCATCGCGTTTGGCGCCGACCATGCGGGCTACGAGCTGAAGGAGCTTCTCGCCCGTTTCGCGACCGATCTGGGCCACGAGGTGATCGACCTCGGCACCTCCTCCTCCACCGTCTCCGTCGACTACCCCGACTTCGGCTTCGCCGTCGCACGCGCCGTCGCTTCGGGCCGCGCCGAACGCGGCGTCGTCGTCTGCGGCACCGGGATCGGCATCACGATCGCCGCCAACCGCGCCTCTGGCGTTCGGGCCGGAGTGGCGACCGACCTCTTTGCGGCGCAGCTGATGCGGGAGCACAACGACGCGAACGTCCTCGGCCTCGGTGCGCGCGCCACGGCCGCCCCGCTCGCCAGAGCGATCTTCGAGACATTCCTGAAGACACCATTCGCCGGCGGGCGCCACCAGAAGCGCGTCGACAAGCTCGACTCCCTCCCGCCGCGCGTCGAAGGAGACCCCCGATGAGCACGACCCTCACGCCGAGCCCCCGCCTGATGGGGCGCTCCCTCGCCGTCGTCGACCCGGAAGTCGCCACCGCCGTCGATGCCGAGTTCGTCCGCCAGCGCGATGGCCTCGAGCTGATCGCTTCCGAGAATTACGCCTCCCGCGCCGTCCTCGAGGCGACGGGCTCCGTCCTGACGAACAAGTACGCCGAGGGGTACCCCGGCCGGCGCTACTACGGCGGCTGCGAGAACGTCGACGTCACCGAGTCGCTCGCGATCGCTCGCGCCCGGAAGCTCTTCTCACCGCAGGATCCCGACGCGATCCACGCGAACGTCCAGCCCCACTCCGGCTCGCAGGCGAACACGGCCGTCTACCTCGCCTGTCTCAAGCCCGGAGACACGCTCCTCGGGATGTCTCTCGCGCACGGCGGACACCTGACGCACGGGCACCCGCTCTCGATCTCGGGCAAGCAGTACCGCGTCGTCTCCTACGGCGTCACGCGCGAGACCGAGACGATCGACTACGACGAGCTTGCCCGGGTCGCCGAAGCCGAGAAGCCGAAGCTCATCATCGCGGGGGCCTCGGCCTACCCGCGGATCCTCGATTTCCCGAGGTTCCGGCAGGTCGCCGATTCCGTCGGGGCGCTCCTCATGGTCGATATGGCCCACATCGCGGGCCTCGTGGCGACGGGCCTCCACCCCTCGCCCGTCGGGCACGCGCACTTCGTCACGTCGACGACGCACAAGACGCTTCGCGGGCCGCGAGGCGGGCTCGTCCTCTGCACTCCCGAGTGGGCCAAGGAGATCGACAGGGCGGTCTTCCCGGGCCTTCAGGGCGGGCCGCTCGAGCACGTGATCGCGGCCAAGGCCGTGTCGTTCCTCGAGGCGCTCTCGCCCGAGTTCACGACGTACCAGCAAGCCGTCCTCGACAACGCGAAAGCCTTCGCGACCGCCGTGGCCTCGCAGGGCTTCCGGATCGTCTCCGGCGGGACCGACAACCACCTCTTCCTCGTCGACCTCGGTCCGAGGAAGCTCACGGGGAAGGTGGCGGAGAAGGCGCTCGACCACGCCGGGATCACGGTCAACAAGAACGCCATCCCGTTCGACCCGAACCCGCCGATGGTCACCTCGGGCCTGCGTCTCGGAACCCCTGCCGTCACCACGCGAGGCATGGGGCTCGCCGAGATGGAGACGATCGCCGCCTGGATCGGCGAGGTCCTCGCCGCTCCGGACGACGAGGCCGTGAAAGCCTCCGTCAAGGCGAAAGTCAAGGAGCTGACCGCAGCCTTCCCGATCTACTGACGTTCCCGGGGGACCCGGGTTGGCCCGGGTCCCCGCGGCGAGCCGTCAGGGAAGGCGCGAGACGTCCTACTGGTGCCGGGCCATGCGGAGAAGCTCGGCGACGAGCTTCTCGATTCCGGCAAAGACTTCGGAGATCGGGCTGTCGAGCATGTAGGCCGGAGTCGTGACGAGGCGTTTCTCCTCGTCGACGACGGCGCGGCCGCCTCCGCAGGAGACGTGCTGGCCGCCCATCTTCTCGACGGCCGCGGCCGTTGCGGGATCGGTCCCGATGGTCAGCTTCGGCTGCTCTCCTCCGAGGAGCTTCGCGAGGACCACCGGCGCGATGCAGGCGGCGCCGACGGGCTTGCCCGCGGCGTGGACGGCGCGGATGACGCGCGCCACGTCGGGGTGGACCTCGCAGTCGGCCCCCCGGAACGCGAAGTCGCAGAGGGTCTTGGCGGCGCCGAAGCCTCCAGGGAGGACGAGGGCGTCGAGCGTCGACGGGTCGAAACCGGAGAGGCTCTTCACTTTCCCGCGAGCGATACGCGCGGACTCGACGAGGACGTTCCGGGTCTCGTCCGCGGCGGGCTGCCCCGTCAGGTGGTTGACGACGTGCTTCTGGGCGACGTCGGGAGCAAGGCAGACGGCCTCGGCCCCGGCCCGATCCAGGGCCAGAAGAATCAGGACCGATTCGTGGATCTCGGCGCCGTCGTAGACGCCGCAGCCCGAGAGGAGGACTCCGACTTTCGGCTTCATGCTGCACCTCCGGTGTCGAGCGGAGATCGTATCGGGAGAGGAGCCGAAAGGGGAAGGTGCGGGACGCCGTACTCTTGCGGGGGGCCGCCTCAGGCCGGCGGAGGGCCGGGCTTGGCCCGCATCGTCCGGGAGACGCGCCGGCGGATCCGGAAGAGGGTCGCGAACGCTTCCAACCCGCCGCCGAGG
Source organism: Holophagales bacterium UBA5066 (assembly GCA_002414905.1). GTDB lineage: Bacteria > Acidobacteriota > Thermoanaerobaculia > UBA5066 > UBA5066 > UBA5066. The sequence continues at coordinate 46,766 of DIAY01000212.1, forward strand.
CCGACCCGGGTGTCCGGGGAGTTGAACCAGAGGACCGGCACCTCCGCGATCCGGTAGCCGAGGCGCCGAGCGAGCAGGAGCGCCTCGACGTCGAAGGCGAAGCGGTCGACGGTGGCTCGGGAGAAGACCTCCCGGGCCGCATCCCGGCTGAAGAGCTTGAACCCGCACTGGGTGTCCCGGATGCCCGAGACGACGAGAAGCCGCACGAGGAGGTTGAAGACCCTTCCGCTCGCGACGCGAAAGAGCGACTGCCGCTCTTTCACGAGGGTCGTGTCGACACCTCTCGAGCCGATGGCCACCGGCGCGCCCGCGGAAAGGAGCTTGTCGAGCTCCTCGATGGGCGTCGACAGGTCGGCGTCGGTCACGAGGACGTGAGCGCCCGTCGCCTCGAGGACGCCGGCCCGGACGGCGGCCCCCTTTCCGCGGTTCTCCGGCAGGCGGATCACGCGGAACGAGAGACCGAGGCCGGCGGCGGTCTTCTCGGCCACCGCGGCCGTCCGGTCCGAGGAGCCGTCGTCGACGACGAGAACCTCGGACGCCAGCGGTGGCGTGTGGGAACGGAGCCATTCGGCGATCCGCGCGAGGGCCACGGGGAGCCGCTTCTCCTCGTTGAAGGCGGGTATGACGAGGGACAGGGCGGGGGACGGCATCAGGCGGGCCTCGCTTCGTAGACGATCTGGTACCCGAACATTCCCGGCCAGATGGCCGCGAGGAGCCTCGCGATCGTGCGGACCGGGCCGGCGAGCGGAGGCCGGCCGAGAGAGGGCAGGGCGAGCTCGACAGGCATCGCGGTCGGGGTTTCGCCGAGGACGGCAAAGCCGTGCTGGACGAGGAGCTCCCGCCCGGTCCTCCGGGTGAAGAACCGGAGGTGGGTGCGGTCGAGTATGCCGCGATCCGAGAGTGGAAAACGTCCGAGAAGCAGGCCGAACCGGACGGTGACGTTCGCGACGTTCGGAAGCGAGACGAGGAGGAGGCCCCCGGGCTTCAGAAGCGGCCGCAGGCGGTCGAGGGCGAGCCCCGGCTCGGGAAGATGCTCGAGGATGTCTCCCGCGACGATGACGTCGAAGGGCTCCCTCCAGGGTCCGGCGAGGCCCGAGATGACGTCGTCGACGAGAGGATCGTCGAAGAAGCCCGCCCCTTCCCTGGCGGCGTCGGGATCCAGCTCGATTCCGGCGAGGTATCGGCAGCGGGTGCGGATCCTGCGCGCCAGATGTCCCGCTCCGAATCCCACGTCGAGCACGGACAGGCCCTCCCCGAGCGCGGTGATGCGGGAAAGGAGGATGTCGTGGGACGAGCCCGGGATCTCCTTCCAGGTGTACCGCGAGCGCGGCAGCTCTCCCGTGTATCTCACGCCTTCGAGACCTGCGCGATCGGGATACGGCGGCCGCTCCCGAAGGCCTTCATCGAGACTCTCAGTCCGGGAGCGGCCTGCTGCCGCTTGTACTCGGCCCGGTCGATCTGCCGCGCGATTCCGGCGACGAGGGCCTCGGCCGTCCCGGCCTCGCGGGCCACGGCGCCCGGGGTCCGGTTCCGCTCCACGAGGCCCTCGAGGAGGCGGTCGAGGAGCTCGTAGGGCGGGAGCGAATCCTGGTCGGTCTGGCCGGGGCGCAGCTCGGCCGACGGGGCCTTCTCGAGCGTCGCCGCGGGGATGATCTCCCGGCCAGCCCGGCGGTTCAGATGCCGCGAGAGCGCGTAGGCGCGCATCTTCGGAAGATCCGAGATCGGAGCGAGGCCTCCGCACATGTCGCCGTAGAGGGTGCAGTAGCCGACGGCCAGCTCGCTCTTGTTTCCCGTCGTGAGGAGAAGCGGTCCGAGCTTGTTCGAGTAGGCCATCAGGAGCATCCCGCGGATGCGCGCCTGGAGATTTTCTTCGGTGACGTCCTCGGGGAGCCCGGCGAAGAGGGGCGCGAGCGTCGCCTTCGCGGCGGCGAAGAGCGGCTCGATCGGGACGATCTCGAGCCGGATGCCGAGGGCCGCGGCGAGCGCGCGGGCGTCGGTGACCGAGCCCTCCGACGAGTAGCGCGACGGGAGGGCGAGGCCGGTGACGGCGCCCGCGCCGAGAGCGTCGACGGCGAGGGCCCCGACCAGGGCGGAGTCGAGGCCGCCCGAGAGGCCGACGACGGCCGTCCCGAACCCGCATTTTCGAGCGTAGTCACGGATGCCGAGGACGAGGGCGCGGCGGAGGGACTCGAGCGGCTCGTCCTCGGCGTCATCGGGGAGATCCGCGGGCTCCGAGCCGGCGACGGGCGTGACGTGCGACCCGTCGAGGTCGACGACGACGAAGTCCTCCTCGAACAGCGCCGCCCGGGCCCGGACGCGCCCGCGCCCGTCGAGCACCATCGAGCCGCCGTCGAAGACGAGCTCGTCGTTGCCGCCGACGAGGTTCACGTAGACCACGGGGACGCCGCCGTCGCGTGCGAGCCGCGAGAGCATCCGTCGCCTCAGGCGCGGCTTGCCCTCGGAGAACGGCGAGGCCGAGACGTTGACGACGAGGTCGGCCCCGCGCGAGAGGAGGGATTCTCCCGGGTCGCCGCGATAGAGGCGGCGCTCGCGGAAGAAGTCCTTGTCGTTCCAGAGGTCCTCACAGATCGTCAGGCCGATCTTCCGGCCGCCGAGCCGTACGAGGGTCGGGTTCCTGGCGGGCTCGAAGTGCCGGACCTCGTCGAAGACGTCGTAGGCGGGAAGGAGGCACTTCCTCCCGACGGCGACGACGCGGCCGTTGCGCAGGAGGGCTGCCGCGTTGAAGAGAGGCTTTCCGGTCTTCGAGGGATTCGGAAGGAACGTCCCGACGAGCAGCGCGGTCTTCCCGGCGCGGCGCGTGAGCTCGGCCAGGATGCGGGCCGTCTCGGCCTGGAACGCGGGGCGGTCGAGGAGGTCCCGAGCCGGGTAGCCGCAGAGCGCCATCTCCGGCACGAGGAGGAGATCGGCCCGGGCGGCTTCGGCCTCCCGCCAAAGCTCCTCGATCTTCGCGGCATTGCCGGCGAAGTCGCCGATCGTGGCGTTCATCTGGCCGAGGGCGAGGCGCATCGGGCGGATGGTAACGCCCCCTCTCCGCCGGATCAGCGGGCCGGGACCAGGGTGGTGCCGGAGAAGAGGTCCGAGAGGGTCCGCCCCTTTCGATCGAAAGCGGCCACCAGGAGGGGCACACCCGCGAGAGCTCCTGTCAGAAGGGCGCCCAGGAAGCGGAGGGATGCGGCCGAAAGTGTCGGCGAATGGCCGTCGGCGGCCGCGACGCGAAGGTCGGCGAGCGCCATCCCGGGGGTGGCGCCCCAGACGAACGGAACGAGGACGAGGAGGACGAGCGCCGCCAGAAAGAGGAAGGCGCCGAGGCCCAGAAGCGCAGCGGGAGGGAACCGGAGCTCGAGGAAAATCGCGCCTGACGCCAGCTCGACGGCGCCGAAAAGAGCGAGGATGACGATATCGGCGAGGCCGGCGGCGAAACGCCGGGCAAATGCGACGGGGATCTCGGCGCCCGGCTCGTCGATGACTTCCCCGGGCTCGTCGGTATCGGCGACGTCCGGCGGCGCGATGGCGGCGGCGCGTGACGCCGGGGCCGGATCGGGAGAACCGGGGGCGGACGAGAGCGGTGCCTCGGAGACATCCGGGAAAAGGCTCAGCGTCTTTCCCGGCCTCCGGGACGAAGGAGCCGGCTCCCCTCCGAGAGGGTGCTCGGCGAGCGGGTCGCGGCCTTTTTCAGTCATCGGTCCGCGCTCACGGCCTCGGCGAGACGTGCTTGACGTAGATGCGTGCCAGGAGGTCGTCCGCTCCCCCGGCGTACCGCCGCGAGAACTTCAGGTGCCGTTGCGTCTCCACGTCCTGCGGACGGAGGGCGGCCGCTTCCCGGAAGGATTCGGCGGCCTTCTTCATTCCTCCCGATTGCAGGTTCAGGATCCCGTCGTTGAAGTAGCTCTTGAAGAGGTACTCCTCCACGTCCTGGTTCTTCGGATCCTGCTTTCTCAAATCCCAGAGGAGCCGAAGGGCGCTCTCGTAGTCCTGCTCGTTGTAGGAGCGGATTGCCGAGCCGAGGGCCGAAACCGATTCGCGGGCGCGTGCGAGCGCCTGGCTCGCCTCGGCGTCGTCCGGCCGGGCCTTGACGACGAGGTCGAGGGCCTTTACGGCATCGATGTAGCGGCCGGACGAGAGACTCGCCAGGCCCGCCACGCGAGCCTCGTCGATCGCGGCGTCGCTCACGGCGGGGCCGGTCTCCGGGCGCGGCTCGGCCGACGACTTGAACTGGTCGAGCAGGACGAGGGCCTTGTCGTGCCGAGGGTCGCTGGACGGAATCGCGGTCAGGATGTCCAGTGCCTCGTCGACTTTCCCCTGTTTGAAGAGGTTCTGGGCCTTCTCGAGCGGATCCTGCGAGGCTGGAGCCGTCGCCACGGGTGCCTCGACGGTCCCGGCGCCCGGGGCGTCGCCCTTCGGCTTGAAGAAGAACCAGGCGGCCACGGCAACTCCGACGAGAACGAGCGCTGCAACGCCGATCAGGACCCGTCCGTCGATACCACCGCCGCGAGCCGGAGCGGCGCTCTCGCGTCGCGACGGGCGGTCGGTTCCGGCTCCCGCGCGGCCGCCGTCTTCACCCGGTCCCTCGACCAGCGGGAAGTCGTCGGCGAAGGAGGGCCGCAGCGGCGACTCGAGCTCGTCGCCCATGTACGGCACGTCGGAGAGGGATGCCTCGGGGGAGGCGGCCCCGTTCGCGGAGGGCACGGCGAGGGCGGCATCGATCTGGTTCAGGTAGTTTCGCGCCGTCGCGTCCGACTCCGAGACCGTCAGGACCTGGAGGAAGGCCGCGCGCGCCGCCGGAAGGTCTCCCGCCTCGTAGCGCTGCACGCCCTCGGTGAGAAGGACGTCGAGCTGTCGCGCGGCATCGTTCTGCTTCTCCCGGGTGGCGTCGATTCGCCGGGACGCCTCCTCGTTCGAGAGATCGATCAGGAAGACGCGGCTCCAGAGGTCGATCGCCTCCTGCAGGTGGCCTCGCGCCGCGGCATCGTCGCCCTGCCGGAGGAACTGCGAGATCCGCGGGTCCACGGTGGCTGCGGGACCCGGGGCGGCCGCCCGGTCAGGGAACGAAAGGACGTTCGCGGCGGGAGCGAACGGATCGGCCGGGGGCTCGGCGGAGCCGAAGAGGTCGGACGGGGGTTCCGATAGCGCGAAAGGGTTCGCCGGGGGTGCGATTTCGGGCTGGCCGGCCGAAGGGGCGGGCGATGCAAACGGATCGCCGGCGGGAAGCGGAGCTCCGGAGAACGAGAGCTCGGGAGCGGGTGCACTGAAGGCGTCGGCTCCGGGTGTGTCGACACTGAAGCCTGGGGAGGAGAAGGGCGCCAGAGGAGTGGACGGCGGCGGGGCGACCGGGGCGGCGGGCGCGAACGGGTTGGGACCCAGGTCCTCGAAGCCGAGGTCGTCGAGTCCGGAGCCGCTGGCCCCGAACGCATCGGGGGCGGGAGACGGGGCTGCGGGAACGGCCCAACCGGCGGCGGGCGTGGCCGGGCCGGGAGCCGAGGGTGCTGCCGGAGCGGGCGCCGGATGCGAAGGTGCCGGCGCCGAGCCGAAGGCGTCGAACTCCGCGAGGTCGACCACGGTTCCTGCGGCGACGCCTCGAAGGGACGACAGGAGGCGCCGCGCGGGCGCGAAACGCGCGTCCATCTTCAGGATGAAGTCACAGCCGAGCAGAGCGTCCTCGTTGCGGCCCGCCCGCGCCATGTCGAGCGTGTGACGGAACGTCTGGAGGACCTTCTCGCGGGCCTCGGCGGAGAGGGAGGGACTCCCCTGGTAGGAAACGGGCTCGGGCATGGGAACCTCTTCGAACCCAGCGTAACAAGGCGCCTTTCCGGCGGCAAGCGCCGTGCGCCCCCCGCGGTAAGATCTTCGGTCCGGAAGCGGGGAGGAAATCCGATGACCACACTGATCGAATGCATCCCGAACATCAGCGAAGGACGCCGCCCGGAAGTGGTCGCGGCCATCTCGAGCGCCGCGGTTTCGTCCGGTCCGGGAGTTCTCCTTCTCGACTGGACGTCCGATGCCGACCACAACCGCTCCGTCCTGACCTTCCTCGGGGACGGTCCGGCCCTGGTTCGGGCGATGGAGGCGATGGTCGCCGAGACCCTCGTCCACGTCGACCTGACGAAGCACGAGGGGGCTCACCCGCGGCTCGGGGCCGTCGACGTCATCCCGTTCGTCCCCATTCGGAACGCAACCACCGCCGACTGCGTCGCCCTGGCGAAGGAGCTCGGCGCCCGGCTCGCACAGAAGCACGGCCTGCCGATCTACCTTTACGAGGACGCCGCTTCGAGCGAGGTCCGCCGGAACCTCGCCACGATCCGCAAGGGCGAGTTCGAGGGGCTCGGCGAGAAGATGAAGAACCCCGAGTGGAAGCCCGACTTCGGGCCCGACGCCCCGCACCCGACGGCGGGTGCGACCGTAATCGGGGCACGCTCGCCTCTCATCGCCTACAACATCAACCTCGGGACGGCCGACCTCTCGATCGCTGACCGGATCGCGAGGTCGATCCGCCACCTCTCCGGCGGCTACCGGTTCGTCAAGGCGATGGGCGTCAAGCTCGAAGCGCGCGGCATCGTCCAGGTCTCCATCAACATGACGAACTACGAGAAGACGCCGCTCCACCGCGTCTTCGAGACGGTGCGCTCGGAGGCCGAGCGCTTCGGCGTGCCGGTCGTCGGCTCCGAGATCGTCGGTCTCGTCCCGCAGGCGGCCCTCGTCGGCACTGCCGAGCACTACCTGAGGCTGGAGTCGCCCGCTTCGCCGCAGGTCCTCGAGAACAAGCTTCTCGACGTCGCCTTCGCCTCTAAAGATTAGAGGATCAGGGAGCCGGTCAGGCGGTTCGGGGACCCCGGGCGCGAGCCCGGGGATGCCTCAGCGGAACTGACGGAGCAGGACCCACGCCCCGGCGGCGATGAGGAGCGCGAAACCGAGGAGTCCAGAGCGGCCTCCTGCAGGAATCGCTGCAGCGCCGTCGACAAGGAGTCCAGCGGCTGCAGAGGCGTCCTGTGCAGCCAGGATGGTGCCGTCAGGAGCGAGAAGAAGCAGATCGTAGGCGCCGGGACCCGGGGCCGCGCCAAGCAGGACACCCGAAAAAGCATTCGTCGCGGTGCTGAACGGCTGCGAGAGGACGCACGGGCCAGTGTATGCGCCGCCGATAAGGGCCGCCGTCGAGGGGGCGGAGCCGGGCAGCTGAGGACGGGGGGGAAGCGGAGTGCTCGTCATGACAGCCGGGGGCGTGTCCGTCGGGGTACTGACGGGCGTGAACGTCGGGGTGTCGGTGGGGGTGTTCGTCGGGGTGCTGGGGATGGACGTCGGGGTGTTGGGGATGGACGTCGGGGTGTTGGGGATGGACGTCGGGGTGCTGGGGATGGACGTCGGGGTGCTGGGGATGGACGTCGGGGTGTTGGGGATGGACGTCGGGGTGCTGGCGGGCGTGAACGTCGGCGTCGGAGTGGGAGTCAGGCCTCCGATCGTCCAGATGCCGTTGGGGACGAGGCAAAGCGTGTAGGTGAGCGCCACGTCGGGCACCGTACCTGCCGCGACGAGGGGCTGCCCGGGGATTGCTGTCGTCACGTTCAGCCCGACGGCAGCCGGCGGGGCCGGAGCCAGGGCCTTGATCGGGGCTTCCGCCCGCACGTTCGGCACAGGTGCCCTCGCGGAGTCGCGATCCTTCGCCGCGGCGGGGAGGAGCGCGACGAGGAGCACCGCCAGTACGGCGGAACCACACATCCGAACGCTCCCTTGCGTACCAGAGACTCTCGCAGTCATCGTCCCCTCCGGGCGGTTCTGATTTCCAATTTCGAAATCCCGTCTCGAAATCTTAGTCACCGCCGCACTCTTTTGCAACATAGGTGAGTTCGACGAGGAGGGCCTCGTTTCTTGAGATCGACACTTCAAGCGCGAAGAGCCTCGCGACGCGCACCGGGTCTGGACGCAGCTCGGCCCGCCGGGCGAGAGCCTGGGCGAGAGTCCGCGCGAGGGCCTCCGGTGATCCGCTCTCGCAGAGGAGGCCGTAGCCGGTTTCGCGGACGACGACGCGGGCTCCCGGTATGTCGGTCGCCACCACGGGCGTTCCGGCGAGCATCGCCTCCACCTGGACGAGAGCCATCATCTCGGAGCGGCTCGGCAGAACGAAGACGTCGCACATCGCGTGGAAGTCGGCAATCCGCTGCGGATCGCGCAGGAGGCCGAGGAGGACGAGCCGGTCCCCCGCGGCGGAGACGAGCGGACGGCACTTCTCGAAGAAACGTTCGTAGTGGACGTTCGCTTCGCCCGCGAAGACGAGGTGGACGTCGGGGACGAGGGTGCGAAGGAGCGGGAGGGCCTGGAGGAGGACGTCGAAGCCCTTTTCCGCCACGAACCGGCCGGCAAAGCCGACGACCGTCTTTCCCGTGAGACCGAGATCGGCCCTCCAGCGGGCCGAGGCGGCACGGTCCGGCTCAGGGAGGGTGACCGGGGGTGCGATCGCCCGGACCTTCTCGCGGACGCCGCCAAGGAGGCGTGACGAGGCGGCGTAGTCGTCGCTGTAGGTCGTGACCGCGTTCGCGAGCCGGGCCGCGCCCGCGAGGACGACGAAGGCGGCCGCCTCGATTGCCTTCTCGTGAAGGCTCGGCGGCATGACGACGTCCCCGTGATGGGTCATCAGGACGGGGACGCCGAGCGCCCGGGCCAGCCCCGCGACGAGAAGCGCCTCGGGGAGAGGCGTGTGGATCTGGACCACGTCGGTCTCGCAGAGGAGCCGCGCGAGGGCGAAGGGGAGGCCGGGAACGATCATCCCGCGATTGAAGCCGGCAAGCGGCCGGAGCCTCACCACACGGACCCCGTCGACGACTTCCTCGCGAGAAAGCGACGGCTCGTGACGCGTCGTCAGGACGGTCACCGTGTGTCCCCTCCGGGCCAGACCTTCAGCCAGCCTTACTGCGTGGACGGTGAGGCCCGTCCAGTGCGGGCGGTAATAGGTGAGGACGGAGAGGATGCGGATGGCGCGCCTCGAAGTGCCGGGAGGGTAGCAGGCGGGCGGACCCGTTACTCTCTGCGCGTTGAAGAACGATCCCTTGCCCGGACCCGGACCTGGGCACGACAGCGGGTACGGCCACGGGCTCGATCGCGAACGCCTCGAGGCGTTCCTCGCGGACGACCTCGACATGGCCTTCCGGCGCCGGGTCCTCTGGCTCCTCGACGCCCTCGCCCTGCGGCCGGGGCTCTCCCTGCTCGACCTCGGCTGCGGGCCGGGGGTCCTCCTCAGGGCGCTCGCCGCGTCGACGTCCGGCGTGAAAGCCGTGGGCCTGGATGCGGGAATGGATCGTCTGCTCCAGGCTCGGGCAGCTCCCACGCCCGCGCCGCTCACGCGAGGTGATGCGCTTCGTCTGCCATTTCACGATTCCACTTTCGACCGGGTTCTCGCCGCGGAAGTCCTCGAGCACATTGCCGACGACGCGGGAGCGCTCGGTGAGCTCCACCGGGTCCTCGTGCCGGGCGGCCTCCTCGCGCTCTCCGTCCCGCACGAGGACTACCCCTTCCTCTGGGACCCCATCAACCGGACCTGGACGGCGCTCGGAGGCGCTCCTTTCCGGACGGGTCCTCTCGTCGGGATCTGGACGGGACATGAACGGCTCTATCGGCCGAGCGACCTCACCGCGCGCGTCACCGCGGCAGGATTCGAGGTCCTTCGGGTAGAGGAGGCGACGCACCACTGCCTCCCGCTCTCCCATTTCCTCCTCTACGGCGTCGGCCGGCCCCTCGTCGAGCGGGGTCCCCTCCCGGAGGCGCTGCGTCGGCGCCTGGGCCGCCTCCCGGCAGCGCCGAACTCCTCCCGTCGCGGGGTGGACCTCCTGGCACCCCTGCGTGCCCTGCTTGCGGCCGTGGACCGAAGAAACGACGCCGAGGCGGTAAAGAAGAGGAAGACCTTCGTGAACGTCCTGCTCCTCGCGCGCCGCTCCCCGTGAAGAGGACGAGGCCTGGTCCGGTATCGTCCCGCGGACTTCCTTGAACGAGCCCTCGCTCCTCGATCTCGTACGCAGCCTCGCGACGCGCAAGCGCCTTCTTCGCCTGCTCCTCGTCGCGGTGGCCTTTGGCTCGCTCGCCATGGCGGCGAGCCTTCTCCTTTCGCCGGGCGTCTCTCTCTTGAGGCCCCTCGCCTGGGTCGTCTCCGCAGTCGCGCTGGGCGAGGCCGCTCGCCTCGCGGGGCGGACGAAGGTCGGGGAGACTCCGGTCGCAACGCCCGTCGAGGTCCTCCGGCGCCGGCCGTCGGCCCGGACCTTCGCCCTTCTGGCGGTCGTCCTCGTCGGCATCGGCTTTCGGGTGTCGTGGCTCAGCTGGGACGAGGGAGCGCTCCTTCACCCCGACGAATACGGGCTCACCGGCACGCTGACCAGACTCTCCTTTCCGAAGAACGCGGCCGAGTGGTTCGACACGCGCCTCTCCCCGATGAGCCCCTATCCGCACTACGACGTAGACGGACAGCGGCTTCCCGGCAAGGCACCAGACGAGGCGATGCGCTGGGGGCAGTGGCCCCAGTTCCTGATTCGCGGCACGGCCGAGCTTCTGAGCGGGCGGCCCGAAGCGCCTGGAGAGGACTTCACCCGCTTCGCCGACCTCAGACTCCTCGGACGAAGGCTCTCGGCGGTCACGAGTGTCCTGACTCTTGGGCTGCTTTTCCTGCTCGCTCGCCGGCTCACAAGCCCTCCTACGGCCCTCCTCGCAACGGCTCTAGCGGCGCTCGCACCGCTCGCGCTCCAGCAGTCGCGATTCCTGACGGTCGACGGCTTCGCCGCGCTCTTCGCCACGGCGGCCCTCCTGCCGGTCGTTCGCATCGCCGCCCCCCGAGACGGGGAGCGCGGGCCGAAGGCCCCGGCGGCGCTCTTCGGACTCCTCGCGGCGATGGCGGTCGCATCCCGCCTCAACCTCGCTCCGATCGTTCTCCTCCTGCCACTGGCCCTCCTTCTGCGGGAACGGGGCGTCCCTCTTTCCGCTCTCCTTCGGCGTGCCGCCGGCCCGGTGTTTCTCGGCGCGATCGTCTTTCTGGCCACGTTCCGCGTCACGCAACCGATGTCCTTCCGCGCGCCCCGCGGAGAGACGACCCCGTTCACGCTCACTCTCAACGCCGACTGGCTCCGCAACGTCGAGCTGGCCCGCTCGGAGTCGGCCCTCGAGACCTCCGCTCCCCCCGCCGAGCAGTGGGCCGGCCGCACCCGCCTTCTCTTCCCCTCGCTCAACACGTTCCTCTGGGGCCTCGGAATTCCGGGCGGTCTTCTCGCCCTCGCGGGTCTCGGTCTCTCCCTCGCGGCAATCGCGAAGGGGAGCGCCCGCGCGGGGCCCGGGACGCTCGTCCTCCTCGCCTGGACCGTCGCGTTCTTTCTCTTCATGGCGATGCGCCCGGTCTCCTCGGTCCGCTACTTTCTCCCGCTCTATCCCCTCTTCGCGTTCTTCGGTGCGCTCGCCCTGGAGCGGCTCGAGGAGAGGCTTCGCACGAGAGGGGCCCGCCTCGCGGCGGTCGTCCCCGCGGCGGCCGTCCTTTTCGCCCTCGCCTGGGCGTGGGGATTCACGGGCATCTGGAGGCGGCCCAACACGCGGATCGCCGCGTCCCGCTATCTCTACGCGAATCTTCCGGCGGCGGCGAACGTCGTTCTCGACGGGGGCGAGGGTCCCCGACGAATCCCGCTTCGCGATGGACGCTCGCGCGTCGTGTCGGAGGAAGCGACCGGCCTTCCCATTCCTGCTGGAACAGTTGGCGCTCTTCGTCGCGTCGAGTTCCCGCACGTCTGGGGTCCCCCCGGCTCGGAGATTCGGATCGCGATCCGAAAGAGCGGCAGTTCAGCCCCTCTGGCAGAAGGGACTTTCCCCGTTCCCCCGACCCGGCACCATCCGCTCGGAGACGCGGCTGCCGTTTCCGTCGGGCCTCTCGCGTTGCAGCCCGGCCAGGACTACGAGGTCGTCCTCTCGGCGCGCGGCGGGAGCGTCACGATCACCTCCTCCGTCCTCCTCAGCGAGACCTGGGACGAGGTTTTGCCGTGCGCTCTCGCCGGCCTCGACGGCCGTCTCTACGACGGACGCCTCCTCGCCGTTCGGGGCCCCGACAACGCCGTCAAGAGGGACGCTGTCCTTGCTGCGGTCGCCGAGGCCGACGCGATCGTCCTCTCGAGCCCCCGATCGCTCTGGGTCGTTCCCCGCCTTCCGCTGAATCACCCGTTCACGATGGCCTACTACCGCGCCCTCTTCGACGGAAGGCTCGGCTTCGCCGCCGCTCCCGCAAGTCCGTTCCAGGCGCCCCTGCGCCTCGGACCTCTCTGGATCTCGGACGTGGCGGGCGCGATGTCGTGGCGGCGTCCGCCGGTCCTGCCGCTTGCGGCCCCGGGCCCGTTCGCGGCGGAGGAGGCCTTCTTCGTCTACGATCACGCCCCGGTCTGGGTCTTCACGCGCGTGGCGCAACGAAGCCCGGCCGAGCTGGATGCGATCCTCCCCGCATCGCTCCTTCTCGACGTCGTCCCGCAGACGCCGCTCCAGGCGAGCGCGGCGCCCGACGGGCTGATGCTCCCGCCCGATCGTCTCGCGCGCGACGCGGCCGGTGAAGGGAGGAACGACGCGCCCTCTCCGGATTCCCGCCTGAACCGCTCCCCCGCGCTCACGATCCTGGCGTGGCTTGCGCTTCTGGCGCTCCTCGGCCTCGCAGGCCTGCCGTTCACGGCGGCGGCTTTCAGCCGCCTCCCTTCGGCGGCCTTTGCCTTCGCGCGCTTCGCCGGCCTCCTCCTGTCCGCCTGGCTGTCGTGGCTTCTCGCCTCGCTCCGGGTCGTCCCCTTCGGACGCGGCGCGATTCTCGTCGCGCTCTTCTTCGTTCTCCTCGCTTCGGGAACGCTGGCCTGGCGAAACCGGGTGTCTCTCCTCGAGCTCCTGCGGCGCGAGCGGCGGACGCTGCTCGCCACGGAGCTTCTCTTTTACGCTCTCCTTGCTCTCGGCCTGCTTCTGCGCTTCGGGAACCCCGACCTCTGGCACCCCTCGTTCGGAGGCGAGAAGCCGATGGCGTTCGCCTTCCTCAACACCCTGCTCCGGACGACTGAATTCCCGCCGCAGCACCCCTGGTTCGCGGGCGGGACGCTGAACTACTACTACTTCGGCTACGTCCTTTCGGCCCTGCCGGCGCGCCTCCTCGGCATCGTCCCCGCTGTGGCCTACAACCTCGCCGTCCCGATGTTCTTCGCTCTGGCCGGGGTGGGCGCGTTCGCGGTGGGGCACTCTCTCGTGAGGTCCGCCTCCGCCCGGGGTGAAACGCGTGCGGCGGGGCGGCCTCTTCTCGCCGGCCTTCTCTCCACCGCGCTGCTCGTCCTTCTCGGAAACCTCGGGCAGGTCCGGCTCCTCCTGCGCGCGCTTCAGGCGCTCGGGGGAGGTACCACCTCTCGCTTCGACCCGCTCATGGCCGCCGTCGGCGCACTGAGGGCGCTGCTCGGCGCCCCCCTCCCGATCCGGCCCGAGGAGTGGTACTGGAATGCGACGAGGCTCATTCCCGCCGTCGCCGGTCGCGGGAACGAGATCACCGAGTTTCCCTTCTTCACATTCCTCTTCGCGGACCTTCACCCACACCTGATGGCGCTCCCACTCGGCCTCTTCCTCCTCGCGTGGGGCCTCGCGGTCTACGGCGGGAGCCCGAAAGGACGCGCGGGGTGGATTGCCGCACTGGCGCTCGGGGCGCTCGCGCTCGGTGCCGTCCGCGCGACGAACCCCTGGGACGGACCGATCCTGACCGTCGTCGTCGTGGCAGCTGCCGCCGCAGCGGGTTTCGCCCGGGCGCCGGGAGCCGGGCGACAGCGCAGGTTCAGCCTCGCCGGCGCGTGGGCGCTTGCACCGGTGTTCTTCTCCTTCGTCCTCTTCAGGCCGTTCGGCGCCTCCTACGCAGCTCCTTACACCGACGTCCTGCGATTCACCGGAGAAGCGACGCCCCTCGCCGCGTGGCTCTGGCTCTGGGGTGTGCCGGCATTCGCCGTGGCCGGTCTCATCGCCTATGAGCTGGCCCGCCGCCTCGCCGAGACACCGGCGTCCGTCCTCGGTGAGGCCGCCTTCTGGCGGGGTCCGGTCGTTCTCGGGTTCGCGGCCTCGGCCGTCGTCCTCGCCACATTGCTCGTGGCCGGCGTCCCGGCGGCACTCGTCGCCTGGCCGCTCGCCGCGGCCGCGCTCGCGGCAGCCGTCCGGCGCGACGCGGGGCTCGGCCCCGAGCGCCGGGCCGTGCTTCTCCTGGCCGCGACTGCGTTTCTCGTCACGATCGGCGTCGACCGCTTCGCCGTTGGCGGCGATCGGATGAACACCGTCTTCAAGCTTTCCTTCCAGGCCTTCGCGATTCTGGCCGTCGTGTCGGGGCCCGCCCTCGCGTGGACCGTCGCGGCCTTGCGCGCCAGCTCCGCTCCGAGATTCGGCGGGTGGCACGCCATGGTCGCTCTCCTCCTTCTCGGGGCCGCGCTCTATCCGCTGACGGCGACGCCCGCACGCCTGGCTCAGCGCTTCCCGCGCGTTCAGCCCGGCAGCGGATGCGTGCCGTTTTTGGACGTCCCCACACCGCCTTCCGCACCACCCGGCGCGGACGTGGAAGGTCCTCCCCACGGTCTCGATGGCACCGCGTTCCTCCGAGGTGCGGCGCTCTGCGAGTCGGGGCGGTTCATCCCTCTTCGCTGGGATGGGGAGGCGATTGCATGGCTCCAAGCTCACGAGAAGGGTTCGCCCGCCCTTCTCGAGGCGGTCCTGACGGAATACCGCTGGGGTTCGCGTTTCAGCAGCGAGACCGGGATTCCGGCGTTCGCCGGCTGGAGCTGGCACGTTCGTCAGCACCGTGCCTCCGTACCGGGGGACGTCGTGACGAAGAGGATCGAGGAGGTGGCTGCTTTCTATTGCAAACGCCTCTCGCTTCCGGGGGAGGTCCCCGCCGAGGGCTTCATCACCGTGGACGAGGCGCGCCGTTTCCTCGCGCACAACCGCGTCCGCTGGGTCGTCGCGGGTCTCCTCGAACGAGCCGTCTACCCGGAGGAAGGGCTGGCAAAGCTTCCCCAGCTCGAGCGGCTGGGAATTCTCGAGGTGGCCTACCGCAACCCGGGGGTCACGCTCTACCGCGTCCGCGTCGACCAGAGCTCACGGTAGGCCGACGCGGGCGGCCCGGCCGCCAGGCGTTTCGGCAGGCGCCTCGACGCGGAGGAAGCCGTGGTCGGGCCCTGCGGCGGCGACACGCAGGACGTTCGCCCGCGGGAAGAGGCGCAGGAGCTCGTCGAGGCCCCCTTCGTCTCGCGGTGACAGGAGGAAGAGGAGTGCGCCGTCCGGATCGAAGTCCTTGCGTCGCTCATCAACTCCACCAAACGCCGGCCCGAGCGCCTTGACGAGCGGGCGCTCCGCAGGGCCGAGGCCCGGGGAACGCCCTGCGAGACCCGCTTCCATGGCCACGGCCCGGTCGTCGGCCCCATGAGGCACGCCGACGACGAAGACGTTTCCCGCCCGCCCTCCGTTGTGAACGAACGCAGCGACCTCCGCCGCCATTTCGCGATGAGGGTGAGCCGCGGCGGCGTAGGCAGGGAGCCAGGCCTCGAGGAGAACGGCGCGCGCAGACAGGGCCGGTCCGATCAGGAGGAGCGCGGCAACGGCGGCCGATGCGGCTTTGCATCCGCGCGCGCGGGACGTTCGCACGGCCCACGCGAGCCCCGAGCCGGCGACGAGAATTACCGGCGCGAGAGCGCCGCTGGCGCGCGTCGTGCTCGGGTTCTCGATTGGATGGGCCGCAGCGACCGCGGAGGGGAGGAGAAGAAGGACGACCGAGGCGGGGACGAGGAGGGCGGCCCGGTCACGCCTCCGGAGCGCGCCCGCCAGGATGAGCCCGACCCCGGCAGCGAAGAGGCTGCCCGTGACGGGATCGAGGAAGGGTCGTCCTGGGGCACCCTGGAACCAGCCTCGGTCTCCGGCAACGTGGAGAGCGGCCAGCGCTGGCTGCACTCCGTGAAGAAGATCCGGGACGCGCCGGAGGAGGGCGCCCGAGGGGTCCGACGCGTCGGTGTCGCCCAGGACCCGGGTCCGGGCGCGAGCCCAGAACTCCCGGGGGTACTCCGCCGCATAGCGGGCGAGCGGCACGACGCAGGCGCCGGCGACGAGCACCAGGGCGAAGAGGCCGCGCCGGAGGCGATCCCGGGCCGGGCGGGTATCACGAACGGCCAGCAGCGCCGCGGCTGCGACGAGGAAGGGGAGGAAGCGTACGGACTGGTACGTGTAGAAACCGAGACCGAGGACGACTCCGGCCGCGAGGAAATCGCGTCTCCTGCCCTCCCGTGCGGCGCGCAGGAGAAATGTGAGAAGGAGGAGAGTCACCGCGGGCAGCAGGACGATTCGCAGGCCGAGACGGGAGAGGACGAGGTGCCACCCGGAGACGGCGGCGAGCCCCGCGGAAGCGAGGCCAGCGGCCTGGGCCGCACGGCGTCCGCGTGGCCGGGCCAGCTCGTGGGCTGCCAGGAAGAAGAGAGGGATCGTGAGCGTCCCTTCGAGCGCGGTCAGGAAGGTCAGCTCCGAGAGGCCGAAGCCGAACCCGGGAAGCAGCGCGAGAAGGGCGAGGAGGTACATCTGGAGAGGCTCGCGCCCCCCGTTCGTGGCGCAGAAGACGGGGCGGGCGCCGTCGGCGATGCGGACCGCATCGAGAGCCTTCTCCACGTGATCGCTCGTCGGCTCGGGGGGGACTGCGGAGAAGGCGCCGAACCGCAGGGCGCCGCCGGCCAGCGTGAGAGCGAGGAGCGTCAGAAGGGCTGCTCGCGACGGGAGCGCGAAATTCGGTCTTCTTGCCTCCTCTGGAGCCGAGAGACCCCGGAGGAGCGAAGCGATCGAGGCTCCCCAGGCGAAGAGCCCGAGGAGAGTGAAGCGGTTCTGTCCGTTCCAGAGGGCGGCGCCGACGGCCAGGAGAAGTCCCGAAACGACCCAGGCCGGGCGGCTCGCGAAGGCAGGGGCGGGAGAGTAGTCCGTCGCGGGCCTGAGGACGCCCCCCGCGGGCGACTTCGAGAAGGAACCGACCCACCTTCGTCCGAAGGCCGGGAGCCCGCCGGGAATCGTCGCGAGCGCGGCTGCCACCGCCGCCGCCGCGAGGAATGCCGTGCCGAGGCCGGGCGCGCCTCGCGGCGCGAGAGAGGCGCCGGCGAAGGCGAGCGCGAGGGCGACACCCGCGTGAACGCTCGCTCTCCCGCGGTCGAGGGTCAACCTTTCGTCCGCTCCCCGGTCCAGTACGGCGTCTCGATGCCGATGTCCCGGACGGAGACGAACCCTTCCTTCCCCCCGGTCCTCTCGTAGTGCCGAAGCGCCGCGAAGACGTGTTTGCCCCCGATCAGGATGATCGGGACGTTGGCGGAGGCGACGAGGATGTTCACGAGATCGGTGACGTACCAGATGTTGCCGAGCTGGAGGTCGGCGAGGACCGTCAGGACTCCGAACGGCACGAAGACGAGGGCTCCGACGGCGCGGAGGCCGAGGATGAAGCGCCTCTCCCGCGAGAGCATGTTCGCGCTGATCTCGGCGAAGACGATCATCCCGATGAGCGTCGTGAAAGCGAAGAGGGCGTAGCTGACGGAGAGGAGCACCTGGACCGTCGCGTCGAAGGACGTTCCCGGGACGAGGTGGCGCGCCGAGGACATGAAGACGAGGAGCTTGTCGGCCTTCTTCGCCTCCCACGCGAAGGCGTCCGGGACGGTCCAGAGCCGCGCCATGACCGTCACGAAGCCGGCCATCGAGCAGATGATCACGGTGTCGAAGAAGACGCCCATCGACTGGACGAGCCCCTGCTCGACGGGGTGCCGGTTGTCGGCGGCGGCGGCGGCCATCGTGATCGTTCCTTGCCCCGCCTCGTTCACCATCAGGCCGCGCTTGATCCCCTGCTGGAGGGCGACGCCGAAGGCCCCGCCGAAAATCGCCTCGGGCGCAAAAGCTCCCGCGAAGACGGACGCGAAGAAGTAGGGCACGAGCCGCCAGTTGACGACGACGAGGACGAAGACGACCCCGCAGTAGAGGACGGCCATGAACGGGACGCAGAGGTCGGTGAAGCGGATGACGCGCTTGAGCCCCCCGAGGACGAGGGCGGCGACCGAGACGATCAGGAGCGCCCCGATTACGAAGTAGACGGGGGAGGTCCTCCCGTACGGCGTTCCGGCGATCGTGCTCGCGACCGAGCCGAGCGCCGTGAAGAGGTGAAAGGTCTGGCTCGGGACGTTCAGGAGGGCGTAGGTGATGAAGAGCGCCGCGAGCGTGACGCCGATCCAGCGGCGGCTTCCGAGGATGCGCATGCCGTAGAACGGCAGCCCGCCGACGAACTCGCTCTCCTTCTTCTCCTTGAAGAGCTGGGCGAGGGTCGCCTCGACGAAGCCGGTCGCCATGCCGAACGTACCCGCGACCCACATCCAGAAGAGCGCGCCCGGTCCCCCGACCGTCACCGCGCCGGTGACCCCCATGATGTTTCCCGGGCCGGCGCGCATGGCCGAGCTGAGCATGAAGGCGGCAAACGGGCTGATTCCGGTCTCCGTCGCCTTGCGGTCCATCACGATCCGGACGCTCTCGCCGAAGCGCCGGAGCTGGACGCCGCCCGTCCGGATGGTGAACCAGACGCCCGTCCCGATGAGCATGAGCATCGCGAGCGAGAACTCGCCGAGGATCGGGATTGCCGCCCACGCGGCGACGTTCTTCGGGAAGTCCCACAGGAGGTCCGAGATCGGGACGAAGAACGCGAAGAGGTTGTTGACGACCTCGAAGATGTGGTTCATCCGTCCCTTTCCGTACGCGACTCGCGATCAGGTGCGCCGCGTCCGCGGGCGGCATTCTCCCCCAGGGGCGCGCCCCGCCCGCGAGGGGCCGGCTTCAGCCGGACAGCTCGGCCCAGCGCGCGTAGAGCCGGTCGACCTCGGCCTGAGACTCCTCGATCTCCCGGGCGAGAGCGACGAGGCGGGGCCCGTCGCTGACGACCTCGGGCCGATGACACTCGGACTTCAGCGCCTCGAGCTTCTCCTCGGCCGTAAGGATTCTCGGTTCGATTCCACCCAGCTCGCGCTGTTCGAGGTAGCCGAGCCGGCGCTTCCCGGTCTTCCCCGGTGGGGCGGCCGCGTCCGGGGCGGATTCCTGCCGCGCGTCGCGTCCCTTCTCCGCCTTCGTGACCGCCGCCGCGCTCTCGCGTCTCTCCTTGCGCCAGCGCTCCCACTGGTCGAGGCCGGCCAGAGCCGTCACCCCGCTGCCTCCCTCGGGGTCGAAGGCGAGGAGCGAGTCCGTGGCGCGGTCGAGGAAGGCGCGATCGTGGGAGACGAGGAGAAGCGCGCCGGGAAAGTCGGAAAGGCTCTCCTCGAGGACGTTCAGCGTCGCGAGGTCGAGGTCGTTCGTCGGCTCGTCCAGGACGAGGAGCTGTGCCGGGCTGAGCATGAGCCGCGCTACGAGGAGGCGACTCTGCTCGCCGCCCGAGAGGCGCGAGACCTTCATCTCCGCCTGCTCGGGTGAGAAGAGGAAGCGGTCGAGCCAGCTGCGGACGTGGATGAAGCGCCCGCGGTACTCCACCTGGTCCCCCTCCGGGCAGACCGTCTCCTTCACCGTCGCGTCCGGATCGAGCGAGTCGCGCCCCTGCTCGAAGAGGGCGACCGAGACGCCTTCGGCGCGCGTCACCGTTCCCGTGTCGGGCCGCTCCGTACCGAGGAGGACGCGCAAGAGCGTCGACTTGCCACAGCCGTTCGGCCCGATGAGGCCGAGGCGGCTGCCCGGCCGCAGGAGGAGGTCGAGTCCCGAGAAGAGCGTCCGCCCGCCGTAGCCTTTCGAGATCCCCTCGGCGACGAGAAGCCGCTTCGGCGCACGCCCTGCCCCGGTGAAGTCGATCTTCGCCGTCCTCGCGACGTTCCGTTCGGCGATCGACTCGATCTCGTCTCCGAGGGCCTCGGCCCTTTCGATGCGGGCCTTCTGCTTGGTGGCCCGAGCTTTCGGGCCGCGCCTCAGCCACTCCGTCTCGCGCCTCAGGACGTTGCGCAGGGACGACTCCCGGCTCTCCTGGGCGGCCAGGAGCACCTCCTTGGCCTCGAGCCACTTCTCGAAGCCGCCGGGTACCGAGAGGAGGCCGCCGGGGTTGCGCCGGTCGAGCTCGAGGATCCGTGTCGCCACCCGGGTCAGGAAGAGTCGATCGTGTGTGACCGTCACCGTCGCGAACGGTGCGCGCGAGAGAAGTTCTTCGAGCCAGACGATGCTCTCGACGTCGAGGTGGTTCGTCGGTTCGTCCAGCAGGAGAAGGTCGGGCTGCCGCACGAGCTCGCGGGCGAGGGCGACTCGCTTCTTCTGCCCTCCCGAGAGCGTGGACACGAGACTGTCGGGTCCGATGCCGCCGGTCGTCAGCGAGAGCTTCGCGAGCGCCTCGTCGGTTTTCAGCTCGGCCTCCCACGCCACGTCCTCGCCGTGGGAGACGTGGGCCTGCGCCCCCTCGAGGACGACGGACCTCACGGTCGCCCCTTCCGCAAAGCTCGGGATCTGGGGGACGAGGCCGACGGAGACGCCTCCCTGGAAGATGACGGTGCCGTCGTCGGGCGGGATCTCCTGGGCGAGGATCGTCAAAAGTGTCGATTTCCCCGCGCCGTTCGGCCCGATCAGCCCGATGCGCTCGTCGCGCTCGATCCCGAACGAGAGGCCGGAAAAGAGAGTTCGGGTGCCAAACGCCTTCGACAGGCGCTGCGCGGCGACGAGAGGTGGCACCGCCTGACGTTAGCAGAGGCCCGGGCCTGGCGCGGAGACTCGGCAGCCCGGGGCTTCGGGATCGCCCGAAGCGACCGGGTGCCGGCGGAAATCTCCGGGCTTTACGAAACCGTGGATTCCGTCGTATACGCTTCGGCCCGGATGCGCCCGGCCGCGCCCGGCCGCACCGCAAGGAGACAATCCATGATCAAAAGCCTCGGCTACGGAACCACCGCCCCTGCCGCCCCTCTCGGCCGCCTCGAGATCGACCGTCGCGACCCCGGCCCGAAGGACGTGAGGATCGAGATCCTCTTCTGTGGCATCTGCCACTCCGACCTCCATACCGTTCGCAACGAGTGGCACGGCACGACCTACCCCTGCATTCCCGGCCACGAGATCGTCGGCCGCGTTTCGGCCGTCGGCGCCGAGGTGAAGCGCTTCAAGGTCGGCGAGACCGCCGGTGTCGGCTGCATGACCGACTCCTGTCGCACCTGCCCGAGCTGCAAGGACGGCTTCGAGCAGTTCTGCCACAAGGGCTGCGAGTTCACCTACAACAGCCCCGACCCGCACCTGGGCGGGATGACCTACGGTGGCTACACGAACGTCATCGTGGTCGACGAGGCCTTCGTTCTTCGCGTCCCTGAAGGGCTCGACCCCGCGGCCGCCGCGCCGCTGATGTGCGCCGGCATCACGACCTACTCGCCGCTGCGCCATTGGGGCACCGGTCCCGGCAAGAAGGTCGGCATCGTCGGCCTCGGCGGTCTCGGCCACATGGGAGTCAAGCTCGCGCACGCGATGGGAGCGCACGTCGTCCTCTTCACGACGTCGGCCGGGAAGGTCGCCGACGCAAAGCGCCTCGGTGCCGACGAGGTCGTCCTCTCGAAGGACGAGAACGCGATGAAGTCGCACGCCGGAAGCTTCAACTTCATCCTCGACACGGTCGCGGCGTCGCACAACCTCGACGCCTACACCAGCCTCCTCGGTCGCGACGGCACGCTCTGTCTCGTCGGGGTGCCCGAGCTTCCGCACCCGTCCCCCGCCGTCTTCAACCTCATCTTCGGGCGGAAGAGTCTTGCCGGCTCGCTCATCGGAGGCATCGCCGAGACGCAGGAGATGCTCGACTTCTGTGCGGCCAAGAAGACCCCGGCCGACATCGAGCTGATCCCGATCCAGAAGGTGAACGAGGCCTACGAGCGGATGTTGAAGTCGGACGTGAAGTACCGCTTCGTCATCGACATGTCCTCGCTGAAGTAGAAAGCTCCATTCGCCCGGCGCCGCCGCTCCCCGCGGCGGCGGGCCGGGCGGAGAATCCCGTCATGCCGCACCTCGTCCTGGAGTATTCCGCCAACGTTCTCGACGAGCCGGATCTCAGGCGCGTCCTCCTCGACCTGCACGAGGCGGTGATGGCCTCGGGCCTCTTCGAGAGGAAGGACATCAAGAGCCGCGCCGTGAGGCACGACGTCTTCGCCGTCGCGGATGGCGCCGAGGACCGGGCCTTTGTGGCTCTGTCCATCGCCATCCTCGACGGGCGTCCCGACGACGTGAAGGCGGCGCTCGCAGAAGCCGCCCTCGAGGTCCTCGTGGGCTCCTACCCGAAGCTCGTCGCCGGCGGACGCGGGGCGATCAGCGTGGAGATCCGCGACCTGCACCGAGCGAGCTATCGGAGGGTGCAGGTCCGGGACTAATAGCCTGGTGGGAAGCTCGGACGCTCCCGGCTCAGAGGAGCGCGAGGATTCGATCGCGCGGCGGGATTCCCCCGCACTCGACCGCACACGTTCCCCACGCCACCGCCGTGACGAGGGCCGTCTCCATCGAGGACCCCGCGGCGAGCGCATGCAGGAGCCCCGCGGCGAAGACGTCGCCGGCCCCCGTGCTGTCGACGGGGGACGCCTCCCTTGCCGGGACGTGGAAGCGCCGGTCGGCGGAATGGGCCTCGGCTCCGCCCGCTCCTCGCGTCACGACCATCCAGCTCAGCGCCTCGCCTGCCGCCCTCCGTCCCGTTTCCCACGGTGCGAGTCTCTCCTCGTCCGGGAGGTCCGCCGCGGAGGCGACGAGGACGTGCGCGGGGCGGATGCCGGGTCCGGACGGCGGCACGTGTGCCACGACGAGGGCCGAATCGAGCCGTGCGGCCAGGATCGGCGCGAGGTCGAGCTCGCGGCTCCTCACGTAGATCACGTCGGCCGGGATCGTCTGCAGCCGCCGGGGTGGGCCCTCCTCGCGGCAGCGGTGGAGGTTCACGACGGTCCTCTCGCCGTCGGGCTCGACGAGGACGAGGGAGCGTGTGCTCGGACCGGCGCGACGGATCACCTGCGACGTGTCGACCCCGGCGTCAGAGAGTCGCGCGAGGATGATGCTTCCCTCGGGATCGGTCCCGACGGAGGAGACGACCGTCACCGCGTGCCCGGCGAAGGAGAGCGGGATCGCCGTATTCGCCGCACCGCCGCCGACGCGCCGGCCCCGCTCGCGTCCGTCGAGGTGCATCCCCGCGCGCAGCGGCTGGCGCAGTGTGACGACCTCGTCGATCGAGATGGAGCCGACGACGACGATACGGGACATTTCGAGAGCCTAGGCTACGCCTATCGGGCCCGGCGCCCCTCGCTTCAGACCTCGCACTCCAGCATCGCGCGGAAGTACGACTGCGGGTGCGCGCAGACGGTGCAGACCTTCGGTGCCTCCAGCCCCTTTTCGATGTGTCCGCAGTTCGTGCAGTACCAGTAGACCTCGGTCCCCTTCTTGAAGACGGCACCGGCCTTGAGGTCCTCGAGGGCCTTGCGGAACCGCATCTCGTGGTGCTTCTCGACATCGGCGAGCTGAGTAAAGAAGTGGGCGATCGGGACGAAGCCTTCCTCCCCGGCCTCCTTCGCCATCCTCACGTACATGTCGGTCCACTCCATGTTCTCTGCCGCGATGCACGTCTCGAGGTTCGCGTCCGTCGCGGCGAGCATGTCGAGGAACTTGAACATCCGCTTGGCGTGCTCTTTCTCCTCCTCGGCCGTCGTCTCGAAGACCTTCGCGATCTCGAGGAGGCCCGACTTGCGGGCCTCGCTCGCGAAGAAGGTGTACTTGTTGCGGGCCATCGATTCGCCGGCAAAGGCTTCCTTCAGGTTCTTCTCGGTCTTCGTTCCGGTCAGCTTTCCAGCCATGGTTCTGCTCCTTCGTGTCCGGTATCCGTCGCCTCCATGGCGCCGTCATCGGGCCAACGGGCAAGCTTAGCGCGAATGGAGCTCGCGCGCGTCCGGGGTCGGCGCGGGTAACATCGGCGCCTGATGACGAAGACGATTCCTCGTGGCCCGGACGGTCGGCGCGTCCGGCAGCTTCTCTCGCAGGCCAGACCGCACCGCACCGTCCCGGCGCGGGTGGAAGTGCTCTCGGCGAGCCTCGTCGGCTGCCCCTACGAAGCCAACGGGCTGGCAGGCTCGGCGGAGACGCCCGAGGTCTTCACCGCCTCCCTCGACCGCTTCGACTGCGTGACCTACGTCGAGACGGTCCTCGCGCTGGCTCGCGCCTCCGGGCCCGACGGTTTCGCCGGGGAGCTGCGCCGGATCCGGTATGACGGCGGCGAGGTCGAGTGGGCCCGCCGGAACCACTACATGACCGACTGGGTCCGGCGGAACGCGAAGGCCGGACTCGTGAAGCCCGTCCCGCCGGGAGCGCTCGGCACGAAAAGGGCGCGGCTCCTCGACGCGGTCGAGGGCCTCCCGCCACGGCGGACGCGCTTTTCCTGCGTCCCGAAGGCGGGGTGGCCGGCGTTCGCTCCCCGCGTGAGAAACGGGGACGTGATTCTTTTCGCCAGTACGAACCCTCGACTCGACGTCTTCCACTGCGGCCTCCTCGTTCTCGCGGGCGGACGCTGGAATCTCCGCCACGCCTCGCGCAGCCAGGGCCGGGTCGTGGAAGAGGAGCTTTCGGGTTTCCTCGCGGGCAACAGGATGGCCGGCGTGATCGTCGTGAGGCCGCTCGAGGTGGCCGGCCCGCCGGTTCCTCCCGCCCGCTCGTCGCCCGTGGTAAAGGGCGGCGGGGCGAAAGGGAAGGCGTGAGCGTCCTCCACCCGATGCCCCCTTCCTCCGGGGCCCTCGCCGCCCTCCTGGAGACGGCGGGCCAGGACGTCCTCTTCCTCGCCGACCCGCGCGTCACGGTGCATCCCGGGCCCAGGATGTTCGAACGGATGGCACAGGTGCTGAGGGACACGGGTGCGGGCTGGGTCTACTCGGACGCCACCGGCCACCCGCGGATCGATTACCGTCCCGGGAGCCTGCGCGACACGTTCGAGTTCGGGCCGGTCGTCGCCCTCGCGGTGAACGCGGCGCGAGAGGCGGGCGCCGAGCCGGACCTTCGCTGGGGAGCCCTCTATGACCTCCGGCTCCGCCTCTCGGAGAGATGGCCGGTCGTCAGGATCCCGGAACCGCTCTACATGGCGAGCCTTGCCGAGGTGAGGCCCTCGAACGAGGCCCAGTTCGACTACGTCGATCCTCGCCACCGCGACTTCCAGGTCGAGATGGAGCGCGTCGCGACGGAACACCTCCGGCGGATCGGCGCGCTCCTCCCTCCGCGGTTCGAGGCGGTGTCGAGGTCGGACGGGAGCTTTCCGGTCGAAGCGAGCGTCGTCATTCCCGTCCGCAACCGCGAGCGGACGATCCTCGACGCCGTCGGCAGCGCGCTCTCGCAGCAGGCGCCGTTCCCGTTCAACGTCCTCGTCGTCGACAACCACTCCACCGACGGGACGACGGAGATGCTCCGCGGCGTCCGCGACCCGCGGCTCGTCCACGTCATTCCGGAACGGCGCGACCTCGGAATCGGCGGCTGCTGGGACGAGGCGGTCTTCCATCCGCGCTGCGGCCGCTTCTCGGTCCAGCTCGACTCGGACGACCTCTACCTCGACGAGAACGTCCTCGCCCGCATCGTCGGGGGGCTGGAACGGGGGCCGTACGCGATGGTCGTCGCGTCGTACACGATGGTCGACTTCGCGCTGAACGAGATTCCGCCCGGCCTCGTCGACCACCGCGAGTGGACTCGCGAGAACGGCCGCAACAACGCCCTTCGCGTGAACGGTTTCGGCGCGCCGCGGGCCTTCGACACCGCGGTCCTCCGGCGCGTCGGCTTCCCGAACGTCAGCTACGGCGAGGACTACGCCGTCGCCCTCCGGATGAGCCGCGAGTACGAGATCGGCCGCATCTACGAGTCGGTCTACCTCTGCCGCCGCTGGGAAGGGAACTCCGACAGCGCCCTCCCGCTCGAGACGCAGAACCGCTACGACGCCTACAAGGACTGGCTCCGGACGGTGGAGATCGCCGCCCGGCAGCGAACGCCGGGAGCCCGGCCCTGAAGGTCGACCTCCCGCGGGACGTCGAGGCGCTCTTCCGGCAACAGCGGGAGGAGTGGCCCCTGCTTCGGAAGGGCCTGGCGGGCCTCGCCGAAGCCCTCACGCGTCCCCTGATCTCAGATGGGGTCGAGGTCCTGCTGCGCCACATTCCGCACCGCGTCGCGAGCACGACGGCGGCCGTGGATCGCGAGTCGATCGCGAGGCGCCCCTGCTTCCTCTGTGTCGCGAACCTTCCCCCGGAGCAGAGGGGCCTCGCGTGGGGCGAGGGCTTCACGCTCCTCTGCAACCCGTTCCCCATCGTGGAACGGCACCTCACCATCGTCCACCGGGAGCATCGCCCACAGCAAATCGAGGGACAGGTCGGAACGATGCTCGACCTCGCGGCGGCGCTTCCCGGCTTTTTCACCGTCTACAACGGCCCGCAGTGCGGCGCCTCTGCACCCGACCACCTGCACCTGCAGGCCGGATTGCGGGACGAGCTCCCGATCGTGAGGGAAACGGCCGGGAAAGCGGGGCCGGCGATCGAGACATACGGGGTAAGGGCGCTGCTCTTGCGCGGGCCGGACCGGTCGCAAGTCGTGGACGAGACGGAACGGGCCCTCGCGCTCCTCTCCGCCGTGACCGGGAAGGAGCCGGAGCCGTGGTGCAACGTCGCGGCCTGGGCGGAGCCGGAGTCCGGCTTCTCGCTGGTGCTGTACCCCCGAAGCAGGCACCGGCCCGACGCCTTTCACACGGGCGAGCTGGCAGTCAGCCCGGCCACGATCGATATGTCGGGAATTCTCGTGGCGCCCTTTGCGAGGGATTTCGAGTGTCTCTCCGGCGACGACGCGGCGGCCGTCTACCGCGAAGTCACGATTCCCCAGGACCAGTTCCGGGACGTTCTGGCCCGGCTGGAGAGCCGATGCTGAACGTCGCGGTCGGCCTGATGGAGGGTCTCCCGGCGGTCGAGGTCGAGCTGCTCGGGGAGTTCACCGACCCGGCCGGCGTCCGGCTCACGCCCGGGCGGCGCCGGCTCGAGGCGGAAACGACGCTCGTTCCCTCCGACCCGGCCTCGTCCGCCTTCGCCTTCGACCACGTCACGATCGGCATCGGTTTCCACTGGGAGCGGAAGGAACGGCAGGTGTTTCGCGGAACCCTCCGCGTCCTTCGCCGTCTCGCGGGGCTGACGGTCGTCAACGACGTGACGCTCGAGGCGTACGTCGCGAGCGTGATCTCCTCGGAGATGAGCGCGACGTGCCCGGTCGAGCTCCTGAAAGCCCATGCCGTCATCTCGCGCAGCTGGCTGAAAGGGCCGGCCGCGGCCGGGGTCGCGTCGCCGCCGACAACCGCGTCCGGCGAGATCCTTCGCTGGTACGGCCGCGAGGCGCACCCCGACTTCGAGGTCTGTGCCGACGACCACTGCCAGCGCTACCAGGGGATCACAAAGGCCGTCTCGCCCGCCGTCGCCGCCGCCGTTGACGCCACCGCGGGCGAGATGCTCCGCTTCGGCGGTGCGATCTGCGACACGCGCTTCTCCAAGTGCTGCGGCGGACTCACCGAACGCTACGACACGGCGTGGGACGACCAGGAGATTCCCTACCTCGTCTCGTTCTCCGACGGCCTGACGGAGCCGGTCCCCGCGGATCTCGACCGTTTCATTCGCTCGAGTCCGCCGGCTTTCTGCAACACGACCGACGCGGCCCTCCTCGCCCGCATCCTTCCCGGCTTCGACCAGGAAACCCGCGACTTCTTCCGTTGGACCGTCTCGTACGAGGGGGAGGAGCTGGGCGAGCTCGTCGCCTCCCGTCTCGGCGTTGACCTCGGGCCAGTCGTGGCCCTGGAGCCCCTCGCGCGCGGCCCCTCGGGACGGATCTTCCGCCTCCGGATCACGGGCGAGCGCGGCACGCTCGTCGTCGGCAAGGAGCTCGAGATCCGGCGCTCTCTCTCCCGCTCGCACCTCTACAGCTCGGCGTTCGTCGTCGACCGCGACGCGGCCGGCCGCTTCGTCCTGACCGGCGCGGGCTGGGGGCACGGCGTCGGCCTCTGCCAGATCGGGGCGGCGGTGATGGCGGAGCGGGGATACGGCTACCGCGAGATCCTCGCGCACTACTACCCGGGGACGATGGTCGGACGACAGGAATACTGATTTCGGCCGAAGGCTTGCGGAGAGCCAGGAAGAGATCCGAGTACGGTATTCGGCCTTCGCGATCAGGAAGAAGTGGGAAAGCGGGAATCTCGTCGGCAGCGGGAGGCGGGGCGCTTCCCGATTCGCCGTGCACCGCGGGCCAGGAGGCGCGATCGGAGGGTCCTCCGCTCCTGAGCGTCGGCCGGCCCTCAGGCCTGAAGGTGCGCGGGCAGCTCCCGTGCGACCCGGCGGGTCGCTTCGCGGCGAGCCGTCAGCGTGGCGGCGGCATAGGGGTCGTCGTAGAACGCGGCCCACAGGCCCAGAGCGGTTTCGGAAGCGTCCGGGTCGTCGGGCTTCATGGCGTCGAGGTCGACGACGAGATGCTCGGAGGTGTCGTCGTCGGAGGCGAGGAAGTCGAGGGCGACCTGGGAGCAGGGGCAGTCCGGCGCCAGGCACCAGAAATCGACGATCCAGTACTTTCTCCCTCCGACGAGGACCGACAGGTCCCACCGGCTCGGGAAGATCTCGAGAAAGGGGACCATCGCCTCCAGGTCGATGCTGCTCCAGTCGGATTCCTTCCACTCGTCCTGGTCTTCCTGTTTCCGCCCGCGTCGCCATCTCTCCTGGAGCAGCTCGAGCGTCTCGCCCTGGACGAGCCGGCGGAGCCGGGCGAGAAGGGTCTCTGCCTCGCTTCCGGGCTCGGGGGCGGTCTCGACGGCGAGCTCGCCCGACTCGACGTCGAGCAGGGCCTGCAGCGGTTCGCCTTCTCCTTCTTCAATCTGGCCGTCGACGAGATAGAGCGGCTGGGCGAGCAGCTCCACCTCGTGGCAAGGGCATTCGGTCCCGGTGCAGCTGGCCGTGTCGAGGGCGACGATCGCGGCCGGCGTGCCGTCCGCCGGCTTCTCGCGCAGGACAAGCCTCTCCCCGTCGTCGAACGTTCGTTCGAAGCCGATCGTCTCTTCGGAATCCACGGACGGCGCGTTCTCTTCGTGGGTCGTCATCTCGCTGTTCCTCTGTTTCTGCAAGCCGCGGCCGGCGTTTCCGCAATCCAGGACGTGGGGACCTTCGCCGTCGCGCCGCGTGAAGGATAGATCCACGCCGCGGTGAGAGGGTCTCCCGGGGTCAGGCCCCGGTCAGGCTCACGGCGATCAGCGTCTGGCCGAGGTAGTACGCGGGGAGGCCGACGAGCTTGTTGGCGAAGGAGGGGCGGGAGAACCGTTCCCGTGCCACCAGAAGGTCGGACGCGGCGACGAGAGTGACTCCGGCGGCGAGCGACCAGCTTGAGGAGGTGGCTCCGGCCGCGATTCCGGAGGCGGACATCGTCACCAGAACGAGGACGTAGGTGGCGACCGGCAGACGAAGTCCCTCCGGCAGGCGCGGTCGAAGCGCGTGCCAGGCAGCCAGGCCCGCGAGGCCGAAAAGGCCGCCCGAGACGAGGATCGCCGGACCCGTGCCCGCTCCGTGCAGGAGGAAGGCCACGGAATAGCAGGCGTGGGCAGCGGCGAAGCATGCGAGGCCGGCGAGAAAGGAGCGCGGGAGCGGGAGGGACAGGGCGATGTCTCCCGCGGCCGAAAGCAGGAGGGCGGCGAGAGCGAGGCGGGTCCAGGACGAGCCGGTGGCGCCGGCTGCCAGGGCCGTCCCGACGAAGGCGAGCGAGGCCACGGCCTTGCTGGCGAGGTAGGCGCGTGGCGCCGCTCTGCGGTAGGAGAAGAGCGCCCCCGCCAGGCCGATACCGGTGAACGCAACGAAGACCGTGAGCGCAGCGGGCTTCTGTCGTGAGGCTCCGGCCGCGCCCGCAAGCGCGTCCCGGTTCCGACGGTCGGCAGGCGTCACCTGGTTGCGTGCGTCCGGGAGGCCCGCCGTCGGGTGAGCGATCACGCGATCCGTGGCGTTCGCGGAGGCACACGTGGAGAGCACCCAGAGAGCCAGGAGGCAAACGAGACGCTTCACCCGCATCGCGTCGCGGATCGTCTCATCGACCGTTCCCCTCCCTTGTGAGTTCGGCGCTCGCGGCTCTGTCGCGTGGGCCTGGGCGCGTTCCTCGGCTTGCCGCGCACGACGTTGGAACGGGCGCCGTAGTCGCCCGGGCTCTGCCGGCGGGAGAAGAAGTGGGTCGTCCCTAGGCTCGAGCCGCGTTTCTCCAGTAGCGCATCAGCCCGGTCACGTTCATCGCGAACGGCAGCGCGTAGCCGTACTCCGCAAGGCCCTCCTCCGAGACACCCGCCGCGCGGAGCCGCCCCGTGAGCCACGCCACGAACTCGGGAACGATCGCGGCCTCGTCCTTTCCCTCGTCCATCCGGGACTTCACCCACTCCGCCCAGGCCGCCAGCTCGACCTCGAGGGCATCGAGGTGCTCCTCCACGTCGTCGAACCGGTCGAAGTGCGTCGGGTAGAGCGCCGCGGGTTTCAGCTCGCGTAGCCGTGCGAGCGAAGCCCGCCAGACCGGGAGGTCGATGTCGGGAGGAGGCGTCGGCGGGAGGACCGGCCCGCCCGCGACCCTCACCCCGCCGACGTCGCCCGTGAAGGCGAGGCCATCGACGACATAGGCGTTGTGGTGGATCGCGTGCCCGGGTGTCGCGACGACGAGAACCTCGGCACCTCCGACGCGAAGGACCTGGCCATCTTCCGTCACCCGAAGCCTCTCGGGAGGAATCGGCTCCAGCGTCCCCCAGAGCTCGTCCATCTTCTCCGCGTAGATTCGCGTCGCCGAGGCGAGGAGCTTCGACGGGTCGGCCAGGTGCGGCGCCCCCCTCGGGTGAACGTGGACCGTCGCACCTTCCATCGCCATCCGCCACGCCCCGCCGGCGTGGTCGAGGTGGATGTGGGTGAGAAAGACCGTCTTCACGTCCCGCGGCGAGAGGCCGTGCCGGGCGAGGCCGGAGACGAGGTTCGGGAAGGTCGAGTCGGGTCCCGTCTCGACGAGCGCGGCCTCGCCGTTGGACTCGATGAGATAGGACGCCGTCGTCCGCTGCCGGCCGAGACCGAGGTCGAGCGTGTGGATCTTCGTCGTGCTCACGTCCCGATACTGCTCGAACCCGGCCTCCTCCGCCAGACGGCGGACGGAGCCCGTCCTTTACTCGAGGCGAACACTTCCCTCGCCCTTCAGGTCGACCCGGATTCGCAGGTCGCTGGCGGGGCGTCCGCCGGTTCCGTCGTACGTGCTGCACGGCAGGATGAGCAGCAATCCCCGGCTGGCGTCGTAGCTCGCCTTCAGCTTCGCCCAGTCGATTCCGTAGAACCCCATGGGGCTGCCCCCTTCCGGAGCGCTCGCCCGGCTCACCGCCACACATCTCGAGCCGATGGATTCCTCGGGAAGGAACACGAGGACGTGCAGGCTGCCCGAGACCGGCTCGCCGTCGGTGTCGACGAGCGGCAAGGAGTTCTGTCGTGATCTTCAGCGGCAAGGAGGCAGGCTTCGGTCTTCCATCCTGCGAACAGCGAGCGGAGCGCAAAATGCAAATCAGACCCCATCCCTGACGAGTTGCGCGTGGGGACGGTGCGACTCATCCATCGCGGGCTGGCCGCGTTCTCCCCGGGGAGGACCGCGACCTGCGCGTGAGCGCGGTCAGTCGTCGTCGTGCGGAATGTCGACCGGCTGGGCGGTCGCCCATCCGATCGCGGCGGGGATCGCCTCCGGTGAGAGGCCCTTCCAGTAGACGGTCCAGGCGGGGACGCGCATGAGGCCTTCGCAGAGCTTCGCGTACCACTCGCTGATCGGGTTCAGACGCCGGGCGCGCCAGAAGACGACGGGGACCTCGGGGATGACGGCCTCCCAGAGGTCGCGTGCGATCCCCTCCCCCTGCGCCTCCGCGGAGACGGCGAACTTCGTCAGATAGGCGCCGAGCGGAGTTTCCTCGAGGATGACGCAGCCGCGGTAACCCTCCTCGACGTAGACGCGGCTCGGCGTCCTCCCGAAGAAGGCGTCGGCCGGCGGCCGTCCGAAGCTCGACGCGAGGAGCCCGCGGAGCCTCGGCACGTCGACGCCCGCCCAGCCGTCGTGACGGGTGATTCGCGCCCCACGGCGCAGGAGCGTGCCGGCCCCCTTCACCGTGAAGAGTTCCCGGAGGACGTTCAGGGGCGACGTGACGGCGACCGTGAACGACGGGGGAGCGGCCTCTTCGCAGAGCCGTCGGGCGCCCTCGAGGATGAGGGCCTCCTTCCGCGAGAGCTCCCCGCTCGAAAGGAGCGCGGGGACGTCCGTCGTCAGGTTGACGATCGGGACGAGGATGCCTCTCTGGCGAAGGCCGCCCGGGCGGTGGAGGAAGAGGAGCTTGCGGGCCTGAAGCTCGCCGAGGAGAGTCCCGAGCCGGTCGAGCCGGTCGCCCGGGGCCTCGCTGCCGGCCGGCTCGAAGACGACGACGGGAACCGCGCCGCTCCTCACGCAGAGGGTGACGCGGGTGGCGAGGTTGCGCCTCCTCGCGCGGAGCACCTCGACGCGGAGCCCCTCGTTCTCGAGGTGCCGTCTTAGCGAACGGGCGTGGAGCACGGCGTCGGCGGGCTGGAATATGCCGAGGACGACGGTGGGGAAGAGGTCGAGCGCCGCGAGGAACTTCAGGTCCTGGACGACGGCGTCGGCCGCACCGGCCATGACGTTCGCGTCGATCGCGATCGCTGCGAACTGCTCCCGCGGTCGCGCGCGGAACAGATCGAGGTAGAGCCGCGCTTCCGAGGGACGGCCGGTGCTCTCCAGGAAGCGGAGGACGACGTCCTGGGGTGCGAGTTTCGCGGGAAGGGCGGGCGTTGGGTGGTCGAGGGGCATGGAGACGGGAGGATACGGAGTTTCGGAACCGGCCGGTTCAGCCCTTGACGCAGACGACCTGGTGGAGCGTGTGGAGGATCTCCACGAGGTCCCTCTGCGCTGCCATGACGGCGTCGATCGACTTGTAGGCGCCGGGCGTCTCGTCGAGCACGTCGGCGTCCTTGCGGCATTCCACGCCCGCCGTCGCTCGCGCGTGATCCTCGAGCGTGAAGCGGCGCCGGGCCTCGGAGCGCGACATCGCCCTCCCCGCACCGTGGCTGCAGCTGCAGAAGCTCTCGGGGTTTCCGAGGCCGCGGACGATGTACGAGCGGGCGCCCATGCTGCCGGGGATGACGCCGAGGTCTCCCACCCGCGCCCTCACCGCCCCCTTGCGTGTCACGAAGACGTCCCGGCCGTAGTGGTGCTCGCGCTCGACGTAGTTGTGGTGGCAATTCACCGCGACGAGCCCCGCCTCGAATGGCCGGAGGCCTGGCACCGAGCGCAGCGCGGCGAGGATGCTGTCCATCATGAGCCGCCGGTTGCACAGCGCGAACTCCTGCGCCCACCCGACCGCCTCGACATAGTCGTCGAAGTGCACCGTCCCCTCGGGGAGATAGGCGAGGTCGGCGTCGGGGAGGTTGATGAAGTGACTGCGCATCTCCTCTTTTGCGAGGTCGATGAAGTAGGTCCCGATCCGGTTGCCGATTCCGCGCGACCCGCTGTGGAGGACGACCCAGACCGACCCGGTCTCGTCGAGGCAGACCTCGATGAAGTGGTTGCCGGTGCCAAGCGTCCCGAGGTGCGAGACGTGGTTCGCCTTCCGGACGGCGGGGTGACGGTCGGCGAGCGACTCGTATCGCGGGGAGAGCGCGGCCCACGCCTGAAGGACGCGCTCCGGTGGATCGCCCCAGGCGCCCTGGTCGTTCCTCCCACCCCTCTCGGTGCGGCCGTGCGGGACCGCCGCCTCGATCGCGAGGCGCACGGCGTGGAGGTTGTCCGGGAGATCGTTTCCGGTCAGGTCCGTCCTGATCGCCATCATCCCGCAGCCGATGTCGACGCCGACGGCGGCCGGGATGATCGCGCCGAACGTCGGAATGACGCTCCCGATCGTGGCCCCTTTCCCGAGGTGGACGTCGGGCATCGCCGCCACCCATTTGTGGATGAACGGCAGGCTGCCGAGGTTCTGGAGCTGCTTGCGGGCCTCGGGCTCGAACGGCACGCCCCGCGTCCAGGCCTTGATGGGGACGCCCTTCGTTTCGATGACGTCGTAGTGGCGTTCGGTCATGGCGATCCTCGACCTCGGCGGACAGGCTGCCGCCGGGGTCAGCTCAGTTTCTCCGGAAACAGGGGCGAGGTCTCATCACTTGGCAGGTGTTGTGAATTTCACCGGCCCCGACACCTTGATCTTCAGACTCTCTGTACGGGTATAACCATTTTGTTGTCAGTGGTTTAGTCGGCATTGCTCGCATATTCCGGTCGTTGAGGAGTTCACCAGCGCGCGTCCTGTCATAACGAACATTCGGATGAGCTAAAACACTATAAACAATAGGTTTATGTGCATTTTCGGGTGTGTGGCAACGACCTTGCAATGTCTTCTGGTGAAACGGGGCCGAGAGAAACCGGACGCACCCCGCAGGAGGTTCCAAATGGTCGCACTTCTCGTAATCCTCACCATCGTTCTGGCGCTCACCGTCGACAGCTTCGTTCTGGCCCGCCAGCGCCGGACGGCTCCCGTCGAGGCGCTTGCGCCGATCGTGGCGATGAAGGTGCCCCAGCCTCCCCAGGGCGTCTTCCTCGATACGGCCCACACCTGGCTGCGCATCACCAGCGACGGCCGCCTCCGCGTCGGCATCGACGACTTCCTCGCCGAGGCCGTCGGACAGATCGACCGGGTCGAAGTCCCACCGCAGGGGACGACGATCGAGCGCGGCAGCCCCCTTCTCACCCTCTTCGTAAAGGGCCGCAAGCTCGTCATCCCCTCTCCCGCCAGCGGTACCGTCATGTCGGCCAACGACAAGACCCAGCGCGACCCCTCCGCCGTCCTGCGCGACCCCTACGGCGCCGGCTGGCTCGCCTCGATCTGGACCCGCGACCACCACGCCGCGATCAGCTCTCTTCGCATCGGTGCCGCCGCGACCCACTTCCTGCGCGACGAGCTCCACCGCCTCGCCGACTTCATGGTCCCCTCCCAGGAGATGGCCAGCGTCCCCGTCATGGCCGACGGCGGCCTCCCCGGTCAGGGCGCCGCAGCCCGCCTCGACGACAAGGCCTGGGAGAGCTTCTCCCGCGAGTTCGTCAACGCCCCCGAAGAGAAGACCCCGAACGCCTGAACCTCCTCCTGCCCGTTTCAGGCCCCGGCCGCCGAGAGGCGTCCGGGGCCTTTTGCTTCCTCCGCGATCTCCGGCAGCTGCGCGCGCCGCCGCTCTGCTTTCTACGCTGCCGTCAGGGCCTGGGTCACGAGCGCACGCGCCTCGGCCTGGAGGAGGCGCAGGTGGTCGTGGCCGCGGAAGCTCTCCGCGTAGATCTTGTAGACGTCCTCCGTCCCGGAGGGGCGGGCCGCGAACCAGCCGTCGGCCGTCGTCACCTTCAGCCCGCCGATCGGGGCGCCGTTTCCGGGCGCCTTGGTGAGGACGGCAGTGATCGGCGCGCCCGCGAGGTCCTTCGCCTTTACGTCCGTGGGGGAGAGCTTGCCGAGCCGTGCCTTCTGGTCCGGGGTGGCCGGGGCGTCCACGCGCTCGTAGACCGGCTCGCCGTATCGGGACGTCAGCTCGCGGTAAACGACGCCAGGGTCCTTGCCGAGCACCGCTGTGATCTCCGCGGCGAGGAGGCCGAGGATCAGCCCGTCCTTGTCGGTCGTCCAGGTCGTTCCGTCGCGACGGAGGAACGAAGCGCCCGCGCTCTCCTCCCCGCCGAAGCCGAGGTCGCCCGAGAGGAGCCCGGGAACGAACCACTTGAAGCCGACCGGCACCTCGACGAGCCGCCGGGACAGCCCGGTAGCCACCCGATCGATGAGGCTCGAGCTGACGAGGGTCTTGCCGATACCTGCGTCGGCGCGCCATCCCTGCCGGGCGCCGAACAGGTAGTGGATGGCGACCGCGAGGTAGTGGTTCGGGTTCATGAGGCCCGCGGGAGTGACGATCCCGTGGCGGTCGGCATCCGTGTCGTTGCCGATGGCGACCTGGTACCGGTCACGGATCGCAATGAGCGAGGCCATCGCCGAGGGCGAGGAGCAGTCCATCCGGATGCGGCCGTCCCAGTCGAGCGTCATGAAGGCGAAGGCGGGGTCGACCCGCGGGTTCACCACGGTGAGATCGAGGCCCCACCGCTCGGCGATGCGTTGCCAGAAATCGACGGCCGCCCCGCCGAGCGGATCGACGCCGATGCGGACGCCGGCAGAGCGGATCGCCTCGACGTCGACAACCGAGCCGAGATCGTCGACGTAGGCCGTCAGGTAGTCGTGAGCGGACGTCGTAGCGGCCTTTCGCGCGCGCGAGAAGGGGACTCGCTTGACGCCTTCGAGCCCTGTCGCAAGGAGGGCGTTGGCGCGGTCCTCTATCGCCTTCGTCGCGTCGGTGTCGGCAGGTCCGCCGTGGGGCGGGTTGTACTTGAAGCCGCCGTCCTCCGGAGGATTGTGGGAGGGCGAGATCACGATGCCGTCGGCGCGAGGGCCGTCGTGGTCGCGGTTCCAGCAGAGGATCGCGTGCGAGATCACGGGTGTCGGCGTGTATCTGTCCGCGGCGTCGATCCGCACCTCGACGCCGTTGCCCGCGAGGACTTCGAGGACCGTGCGAAACGCGGGCTCCGAGAGGGCGTGGGTGTCCTGGCCGAGGAAGAGCGGGCCCGTCGTACCGCTCGCGTGCCGGTACTCGCAGATGGCCTGCGTCGTGGCGAGGATGTGGTCCTCGTTGAAGCTCCCGCGAAGCGGGGAGCCCCGGTGTCCGGAGGTCCCGAAGGCCACGCGCTGCCCACGCTCGGCGGGGTCCGGCCGTTCGGTGTAGTAGGTGGCGAGGAGGCGGGGAACGTTGACGAGGTCGGCGGCCTCGGCGGGAAGGCCGGCACGCGGATGGCTCATGGGCACCCTCCGACGAGGCACCGTATGCGCAGGCGCCGAGGGAGTCAACGGGAGGAGGGGCTGCCCCGCGGGTTCGCCAGGAGTGTTCCGTCGCCGGCTCCAAGCGAAGCAGAGCGGTGCAGGCACGCCGGGTCAGGCCGCCGCCGCGGCTGGCGCGATGTCGGCGCGTGGGTCGCTGATCGACTGGAACGGCGCTGGGAACCCGAGGGACGACACGGCTCGACGTGACGTCAGACGAGTCAGAGACCGGGAACCGATGCCAGGAGGGGATGCGGGGTCCGCGGAGCAATGGTGCGGCGGATTCTCGGAAGACGCGGGGTTTACGCTCTCTCACCTCACCGTCACGCGGAACCACACGGGGTGGACGGGCGGCGGCATCACGTTGCCTCCCCCACCTCATAGGAAGCGAAGCGGTTCTCACCCATGCCTTCGCACTCGCCAACGGGCGTAATCTACAGGGTGCCGCGGGAGCCGCGGACCGACTCTCGTCGAGCACATTCGGCGGAGGGTTCAGATGACTCAACTCGCCGGCCCGACTCGCTCTTCAAACCTGAGGGTCCTCTCCACGACGGTCGTCGTCCTTCTGGGGCTCCTCGCCGGCGAGGCGAGCGGCAACGTCCAGAAGACGGGCTCGATGTCCGTAACGCGCTGGGGGCATACCGCCATGTTCGTCGGAACGGGGCGCGTCCTCGTCGCGGGTGGTTACGGCCCATCGGGGCATCTCGCGACCGCCGAGCTCCTCGATCCCTTGACGGGCCTCTTCTCGTCCACCGGCTCGATGCCGGAGGCGCGGACCGGGCACACGGCGACGCTCCTGCGGACCGGGAAGGTCCTCGTCGCGGGCGGGCAGACAAACGTCATTTCCGCCCAGTGCACGAGCTCGGCAACGATCTACGACTCGACGACCGGCGGCTGGACCGGGACCGGGTCGATGGGAACGGCCCGCAGGGACTTCACGCTGACGGTCCTGCCGACGGGCCTCGTCGTGGCGGCCGGGGGAGACAACGGGAGCGCCGTCTCCACCGCGGAGCGATACAACATCTCGAACGGCGGCTGGGGTGGGGCGGGCGACCTCGGAGCGGGACGGTCCGGCCACGCGGCGGCGCTCTTTCCCGACGCGAGGATTCTCGTGGTGGGAGGACTGAACGCGGGCGGTGGATTCTCGTCGATCGTCGAGTACGACCCGGTCGGCAACTCCTGGTCCGCCGTCGAGACGGGTACGCCCCGGTACTCGCACGCGGCGACGCTCCTCCCCGACGGGCGGATGCTCGTCGTTGGCGGCCTCGCCGACGGCACCACCCGGCTCGCGACCGCCGAGTTCGTGAAGAGGAAGCCGGCGACGGTCCTCGGCGTTTCGCTCGTCGTCGCCACGCCCACCGGTCAGTACAGCTCGGAGTAGCTCGTGAACCTCGGCGCCAACCGTTAGGCCTTCAAGCCCGAGGTCGGCGTCTCCCACCCGATCGGGAAGCGCTGGCTCCTCGACGCTTATGCCGGCGTCTGGCTCTTCACGCCAAACGACGACTTCTACGGCGGCGTAAAGAGGACCCAGGACCCGCTCGCCACGTTCCAGATGAACGTCAGCTACACCGTCCGTCCGAGACTCCGGCTCGCCTTCAACGCGACCTTCTACTCGGGCGGACGCTCGTACGTCGGGGACACCGCGAAGCAGGACTTCCAGAGCAACAGCCGCATCGGCCTGACGGCCTCGATTCCCCTGGCACGGGGCACTCGGTCAAGCTCTCCTCCGCGACGGGCGCGTCGACCCGGATCGGACAGGATTTCGACACCATCGGGCTCGCGTACCAGTTCATCTGGCTCGACAAGCCGCAGGTTCGGAGACGCGCCCGGAGACCGGCACACGGCCTCCGGGCCAGGCGTTCGAGGTCGAACCTTCCCGTCCCGGTCCTTGCCCTCGCCCGGCCGACGCACTATCTTCTCGACGCTTGAAGATGAAAGGTGAGGCCCGAGAATGCCGCGGCGGCCGAGGCCGCCTGGCTCCTCGCGCCGGCGGGACCGCCGGGGTGAGTGCGTGAGCCCGCTCGGGACGCACCTCCTTCTCGACGTGGCGGGTGCCCCGTTCGCGACGCTCGATGACCCGGCTGTCGTAAGGGCTGCGCTCGTCGACACCGTCGCCGCGATGGGGGCACAGGTCCTCGGTGTCCACCTGCACCGGCTCACACCCCAGGGGATCTCGGGCGTCGTCGTCATCTCCGAGTCGCACCTGACGATCCACACGTGGCCCGAACGGGGCGAGGCCGCCGTCGACCTCTTCACCTGCGGCGATGCGGCCCGCGCGAGGGGCGCGGTTGCGGCGCTCGTCGAACGCCTAGGGGCCACGGTATCGACCCTGCGCGAGATCCGCCGGGGCGCCGCCGGCTGACGGCGGCGCCCGCCAAGGCCGATCCGAAGATGGCACAGACGGTCGAGAAGTCGACCGACATGGCCGCAGCCGGGATCGCCCAGGTGCGCGCCGACATCCAGAAGGACCGTAACTCGATCATCGGGGCCGCGATGGACCTCACCGACGCGCAGGCCGGCATGCTCCTGGACGAGATGCTCGCGATCCAGAAGACCAAGGCCGCGACGAAGGCGGACTGGGCCACGAAGTTCAAGGCGAAGCTCCCGGGGAAGGTCGTCGCCCGCTTCTTCCAGGTCGACAACAAGCTCGACGTCATCGTCCACTTCCAGCTCGCCGCCGCCGTGACCCCGGTCGCCGCGCCGCTCCGCCTCACCGCGGGGCGGCGCGGCCACCGGGGCACCGCATCGGCTAACCTTCGACGGAATGCCGAGACACGCCGGGCCCTTCGTGCCGTCCCTCCTGCCGGTCGCACCTGCGACGGTGAGGCCCTAGACGGTGGGGGAGAGCCCCTTCCTGCGCGACCTCGTCATCGTCCTCGCGGCGTCGCTGCCGATCCTCTTCGTCTTCCAGAAGCTGCGCGTGCCGGCGATCGTGGCGTTCCTCTTCACGGGGATCCTGATCGGGCCGCACGCCCTCGGGCTCGTCGGCGACCCCGACCAGGTTCGCAGGATCGCCGAGCTCGGCGTCGTCCTGATCCTCTTCTACGTCGGTCTCGGTTTCTCGCTCCCCCGGCTGACGGAGCTGGGGAGAACGGCCGTCGTGAGCGGCATCCTGCAGATGACCCTGGCCGTCCTCGTCACCACCGGGGTGCTCCTCTTCCTCGGGCAGGACCTCCGCCCGGCGATCTTCGGAGGGCTTCTCGTCGCGGGCTCCTCGACCGCGGTCGTTCTGCCCGTCCTATCCGCGCGGGACGAGCTCGACGCCCCGTTTGCCCGCCAGTTCCTCGGGACCTCGCTCTTCCAGGACCTCGGCGTGATCCCGCTCATCCTCCTCCTTCCGGCGCTCGCCGGCGGAACACGGGCGGGTGAGGGGCCGTCGCTCCTCGCCGTCCTCGGCCGGGTGGGCCTCGCCGTCGCAAGCGTCACGCTCCTCGTCGTGGTGGCGCGCTTCGTCGTCCCGCCGCTCCTGGACCGGCTCGTCCGAGTCGCCGGCCGGGAGACGTTCACGGCCGGCGTCGTCGTCGTGATCCTCGGGATGGTCGCGATCGCGGTCGAGGCGGGGGTCTCGGCCGCAATGGGGGCTTTCGCGGCCGGAATCGTCGTCGCCGAGAGCGAGTCGATGGCCGACGTGAGCGCGACCTTCGTGCCGTTTCGCGACATCCTGTCGAGCCTCTTTTTCGTCTCGAT
Organism: Holophagales bacterium UBA5066; assembly: GCA_002414905.1. Classification (GTDB taxonomy): domain Bacteria; phylum Acidobacteriota; class Thermoanaerobaculia; order UBA5066; family UBA5066; genus UBA5066. Next base: position 87,381 of record DIAY01000212.1, read on the forward strand.
CGGGATGCTCCTCGACCCGGGGTTCGTCCTCTCCCGGCCGGCGCTCGTCCTCGGAACGGTCGCGGCCGTCGTCCTCCTGAAGGTCGTTACGGCCTACCCGGCTCTCCGGGCGGCCCGCGCCGTGCCGCGGGTCGCCATCCGGGCCGCCTTCTCTCTGGCGACAGTCGGGGAGTTCTCCTTCGTCCTGGCCCTCGCAGGGATCGGCTACGGCCTCCTCGGCGAGCGCCCACAGCAGCTCTTCGTCGCCGTTTCCGTCCTGACGATGCTCTCGGCGCCGCTCCTCGTCGCGGCGGGCGCTCGCCTCGTCGGCTTCCTTCCGGATTACCTCGAAGGCGCGGGCGAGGCGCCGAGCGCCTCGGTCCTCCGGTCGGGCCACGTCGTGGTCGTTGGCTACGGCCTGAACGGGAGCAACGTCGCCCGGGTGCTCGGGGAGATCGGGATCCCGTACGTCGTCGTCGACGCCGAGGCGGACCGCGTCCTGCGCGCCCGGGCCGCGGGGGTGGAGGCGCTCCTGGCCGACGCGACCTCGCCGGCCGCGCTCGAGATCGCCGGGATCGCCCGCGCGCGGGCGATTGTCATCACCGTTCCCGACCCGGCGGCGAGCCGGAAGATCGTCCGGCTGGCGCGTTCCCGCAACCCGATGGCGAAGACGATCGTGAGGACGCGGTACATCCGGGAGGTCGACGAGCTCCGGCGCTCCGGTGCCGACGAGGTGATCCCGGAGGAGTTCGAGACCTCGATCGAGATCGTCGCGCGACTCCTGCGCTCCTTCCACGTCCCGGGGAACCTCGTTGCGGCGCAGATCCGCATCCTGCGCGACGCGGCCTACCGCAAGCTCCGCGACCCGCTCGCACGGCCCGAGGCGGGCCGGCGGCTGTCGGCGCTCATGGCCGCGGGGACGTCGGAACTCGTCCTGATCCTTCCGGAGATGGCGGCCGTGGGACAGACGCTCGGCCAGCTCCACCTCGAGGTGGATCACGTCGCGGTGCCCGCGCTCCTTCGCGACGGAGCCCCGCTCGCGCCGCCCCCGCTCGACGTGCCGATCGAGGAGGGAGACACGCTCCTGCTCGTCGGCGCGCACGAGGACCTCGTCCGCGCCACGAAGCGGCTCGAGGGGACGGCGCCGGAGGAATAGGAACCCCACCCTGCCGCGCAGACCCGGCGGAATGTCACGAACGGGCGTTCCGTGGACTGGACGCAGCAAGCGCAGACGGAGACCGAAACCCGCCCCGGGCCCCGGCCGTACTTCACTCCATGCAGCGTCTTCTCGCGACAGCTCTGTCCGCGGGTCTCCTCGCGGTCCTCCCCGTAATGCGCGCGTCCGCCCAGGGTCCCGCCGACGTCACGACCGGCCCGGACGTCACCCGGGACGCCCGCCTCCTCCGTTTCCCCGACGTCCACGGCGAAACGATCGTCTTCTCCCACGCGGGAGACCTCTGGACCGTCCCCGCCGCCGGTGGTACGGCCCGCCGCCTGACGACCGGAGACGGCCTCGAGCTCTTCCCCCGCTTCTCGCCCGACGGGAAGTGGATCGCCTTCACCGGCCAGTACGACGGGACGACCGACGTCTACGTCATGCCGGCCACCGGCGGCGAGCCGCGCCGCCTCACCTGGTACCCGTCGACGGACCAGAGCGAGCGGATGGGACCCGACAACCTCGTCCTCGGCTGGACGCCGGACGGAAAGATTCTCTTCCGGGGCCTGCGCGGGCCGATCCGGGGCTTCGTCGGCGAGCCGTACGTCGTCTCGCCCGAGGGCGGCCCCATCGAGCGCTTCCCGCTTCCCGAGTCGGGGGCCATCAGCTTCTCGCCGGACGGCAGGAGAATCGCCTACAACCGGATTTTTCGGGACTTCCGCCCCTGGAAGCGCTACGAGGGTGGAATGGCCCAGGACGTCTGGCTGTACGACCTGGGAACGAAAGCGATCGAGAGGCTGACCGACTGGCCCGGCACCGACACGCAGCCGATGTGGATCGGCGGCGCGGTCTACTTCCTCTCCGACCGCGACGGCTGGAAGGGGAACCTCTGGAAGTACGACCTGACGACGAAGGCGACGACGCGCGTCACGTCGTTCACCGGGTACGACGTGAAGTGGCCGCACGGAGGCGGAGGTGGCGGCGACTCGATCGCCTTCGAGAACGGCGGGTATCTCTACCTCCTCGACACGAAGAGCGGGCAGAGCCGCAAGGTGACGGTCGACCTCCCCGACGACCGGAAGTGGGCGCGGCCGCGCTGGGTGAAGGTGGACGACCAGATCACCGACTTCGCCCTCGCCCCGGGTGGGAAGCGGGCCGTCCTCACCGCCCGCGGCGACGTCTTCACCGTGCCCGTGGAGAACGGCAACACGAGGGACCTGACCCTCACGAACGGCGCACGGGAGCGCAACACCGTCTGGTCGCCCGACGGCAAGCAGATCGCGTACTGGTCCGACGCCTCCGGCGAGGAGGAGCTCTTCGTCGCGCCGCAGGACGGCAGGGGCAAGCCGGTGATGGTCGCCCCCGCGACGGGCACCTGGCACTTCCCGCCCGTCTGGTCGGGCGACTCCAGGAAGCTCGCGTATTCCGACCGGGCGATGCGCCTCTGGGTCGTCGACATCTCCGAGAAAAAGCCCCTCCTCGTCGACACCGCGACGATCCTCGAAATCTCCAGCTACGCCCTCTCGCCCGACGGGCAGTGGCTCGCGTACGTGAAGACCGTCGAGAACGATTTCCCGGTCGTCTTTCTCCGCTCGCTCGCCACCGGGAAGACCGTCCCCGTCACTTCGGCCGCCTCCCATGCCGCCGAGCCGGTCTTCGACCCCGAAGGGAAGTACCTCTACCTCCTCTCCGGCCGGGACCTCCACCCGACGCTCGGCGCCTTCGAGGCGTCGTACACCGTGAACAAGGCGACGCGTCCGTACGCGCTGCTTCTCGCCGCGGCGACGCCGTCACCCTTCGCCCCGCAGAGCGACGAGGCGAAGCTGGCCGGATCGAAGAACGAAGCCAGGGGTGAGAAGAAGCCCGACGCGGGCAAGGACGGGAAGAGGGACGGCGACGAGAAGGACGCCCCGAAGGCCGTGACGGTCAAAGTCGACCTCGAGGGCCTCGAAAGCCGGCTCGTCGCCTTCCCCGTCCCACCGGGCAACTACTTCGGCCTGAAGGCCGCGAAGGATCAGCTCTTCTGGCTTTCAGCACCGACGCTCGCGCTGACCGAGGGGGACGGCCCGCCGATGTCCGCCCTCCAGATGTACGACCTCGAGAAAAGGAAGGTCACCGACCTCTTCCCGGCCGTCGAGAACTACGACCTCGCCCCGGACGGCACCCGGCTCATCGTGAAGTCCGACGCGAAGACCTACCAGGTCGTCGAGCCGAAAGAAGGGCTCAAGCCGGGAGAAGGCAAGCTCGACCTCTCCGGCCTCCGGATGGAGCTCGATCCGCAGGCCGAGTGGCGGCAGATCTTTCTCGAAACGTGGCGCCTCTACCGCGACTTCTTCTACCTCCCCGACATGGGGAAGATCGACTGGGACGGCATCCGGAAGCGCTACGAGCCGCTCGTCGCACACGTCTCGCACCGCTACGACCTGACCTACGTCCTCTCCGAGGTCGCCGCCGAGCTCGGCTCGGGCCACGCCTACGTCGGCGGCGGTGACGCGCCGAAGGTGGAGAAGGTCCCCGTCGGGCTCCTGGGCGCCGATCTCGCGCTCGATGCGAAGGCGGGGCGCTGGAAGATCGCCCGCATCATCCCCGGGCAGAACTGGAACGAGGCCCGGCGCTCGCCCCTGACCGAGCCGGGCGTGAACGTGAGGGAAGGCGAGTACCTCCTCGCGATCGACGGCCACGACCTCACCGCGAAGGACGAGCCGTACCGGTTCCTGGCGGGCCTCTGGCCCGCGACGTCGGCCTCCGGCCCGACACCGCGCACGATCACGCTCCTCGTCAACGCCCAGGCCGCGGCGGCCGGCGCCCGCGAGGTCGTCGTGAGGCCGATCGGAAACGAGGAGGAGCTGCGCTACGTCGACTGGGTCGAAACGAACCGAAAGAAGGTCGAAGCCGCCACGAACGGCCGCGTCGGCTACGTCCACATTCCGAACATGGGTGCCGACGGCCTCCAGGAGTTCATCCGGCAGTTCTACCCGCAGCTGCGCAAGGAGGCCCTCGTCGTCGACGTGCGTGCCAATGGCGGCGGCTTCGTCTCCGAGATGATCCTCGAGCGGCTCGCCCGCACCGTGAAGGGAATGGGCAATATGCGCAATGCCCGCCCCGGCCCGTACCCCACCGCCGCGTTCAACGGCCCGATGGTCGCCCTCATCAGCCCCTACTCCGCCTCGGACGGCGACATCTTCCCCTACTACTTCCGCAAGTATGGTCTCGGGCCGCTCATCGGGAAGAGGACCTGGGGCGGTGTCGTCGGGATCCGAGGCCTGGGTGGCGGGATGGTCGACGGCGGCTACACGTTCGTCCCCGAGTTCGGCACATACGACCTGAAATCGCATTGGATCATGGAGAACGAAGGGGTCGCCCCCGACATCGAGGTCGACAACCTGCCGGCCGACGAGCTGGCCGGAAAGGACGCCCAGCTCGAGCGCGGGATCGCCGAGGTGATGAAGCGGCTCGAGGCACACCCGCCGGTGTGGGCACCGGTACCGCCGTCGAGGGATCTGGCGAATCCGAAGGTGCCGGAGAAATAGGCCTTCAGAGCCCCCGAGAGCTCTCCCGAAAACGTCACGCGGCCGGCGGAAACGCCGGCCGACCGGCTATGCTCGCCGTCCGAGACGACGCGACGATGAGCGGCGAAATGGCCCCGATTTCCCGGATTCCCCTCGAAGAGCGCTACCGGCTCCTCCTCGGGATCTCGAACGTCCTCGGCGTGATCCGCGATCCGGAAGAGCTCATCGCCGCACTCGCCCGCGAGCTCCACCGGATCGTCCCGTTCGACTTTCTGAGCCTCTACCTCGTGGACGCTTGCGGCGAGGGTCCGATCTGGCACGTCTGGCGGGTCGACGAGCAGTCCGTCGTCCGCCTCCCGGAGGGTATCCCCCTCGAAGAGACCGTCGAAGCGTGGGTCACGACAAACCGGCGGACGGCCTCCTGGCCGGCCGGGGCAGAGCAACCGGCATTTCCGAGGCTCGAGGAGGCGCTCGCCCGGCACGGCGTCCGTTCGCTCTTTGCGACTCCCCTCTGTACGGTGAACCGGCCGCTCGGAGCGATGACGTTCGCCAGTCTCGGCGAGGGCGCCTACCCGGCCGAGGAGACGCGTTTTCTGTCGGTCGTCGCCGACCACCTCGCCCTCACGATCGACGGGGCCGCGACCTTCGCGCGCCTCAGGGTCGCGCACGAGCAGCTCGCCCGGAACAGCGAGCGGCGCAAGCTCGTCATCGAGGTCGGACGGAGCGTCCTTTCGATCCTCGACCTGCAGGAGCTCCTCCGCGCCATCTCGTCAAACGTCCGAAAGGTCCTGCGGTGTGACCTCGCGAGCGTCGTTCTCGTCGATGCGGACCGGACCCAGGCCCAGCTCTACGTTCTCGACTTTCCCGAGAGCCGTGGCTTCTTCCGGGAAGGGGCCGTCGTCCCGGTAGAGGGGAGGGAGATGGAGGAGTTCCTCCGGGCCGGCCAGCCTCGCGAGGTGTCCTTCGACGGGCTGACGGGGCCGGGGATGGAGGGCGTGAGGCAGGAAGGCTTCCGGACCGGGATCGTCCTTCCCCTCCTCAGCCGGGGACGCGCCGTCGGCCTCTTCACGGTCATGAGACGCGGCGACGGGCGGTTCGACAGGGATGAGGTCGAGCTCGCCGTTCTCGTCGGGGGGCAGATCGCGACCGCGCTCGACAACGCGCTCGCCTACCGCGAGATCGCCCAGCTCAGGGACAAGCTCGCCGAGCAGAAGCTCTATCTCGAGGACGAGATCCGCAGCGAGCTCAACTTCGAGGAGATCGTCGGGCGGAGCGAGCCGCTCCGACGCGTCCTGAGGCAGGTCGAGACCGTCGCCCCGACCGGCTCGACCGTCCTGATCCACGGCGAGACCGGCTCGGGGAAGGAGCTGATCGCGCGCGCCATCCACGACCGCGGCGCCAGGAGCGGCCGGACGTTCGTCAAGCTGAGCTGCGCAGCGATCCCCGCGGGGCTCCTCGAGAGCGAGCTCTTCGGCCACCAGAAGGGGGCGTTCACCGGCGCGATCGCGGACCGCGTGGGGCGGTTCGAGCTCGCGAACGGGGGGACCGTCTTCCTCGACGAGATCGGGGAGATCCCTCTCGAGCTCCAGCCCAAGCTCCTCCGCGTCCTGCAGGAACGCGAGTTCGAGAGGCTCGGGAGCTCGAAGACGCTCCGGACCGACGCGCGGCTCATCGCGGCGACGAACCGGGACCTCGCCGCGATGGTCGACGCGGGGACGTTTCGCGCGGACCTCTTCTACCGCCTGAACGTCTTTCCCATCCTCGTTCCCGCGCTTCGCGAGCGGCCCGAGGACATTCCGCTCCTCGTGCGCCACTTCGTCCAGCAGCTCGGACGCCGGATGAACCGGGTCGTCGAGACGATTCCGGCCGGGACGATGTCGGCCCTCTGCCGCTACGACTGGCCCGGGAACATCCGCGAGCTCCAGAACCTGATCGAGCGCGCGATGATCCTGACGACCGGCCCCGTCCTGCGGGTTCCCCTCGACGACCTGAAGTCGCGCGGGACGCCGGGAGCGGCCAACGGCCGCCTGCCGACCCTCGAGGAAGCGGAGCGCGAGCACATCGTCTCCGCGCTCGAGGAGACCAGGTGGGTCGTCGGCGGCCCGAACGGTGCAGCCGTACGGCTCGGCCTGAAGCGGTCCACGCTCCAGTTCCGGATGAAGAAGCTCGGAATCGACCGCCCTGCACGCTAAGTCCTCTTCATCGGAAACAGGCCCGCCTCCCTCGCCGTGGCGCCAGCATGTTGGCGCGTGCCAACATGCTGGCGCCAAATGATTGGCACCGCCGGGATGGGTTCTGTCTTAGAATTAAGTTAAGTTGTTCTATTAGAACAACTTGGCGTGTCGTTCGCCGACTTGCCCGTCGCGGCATTCTCCTTGCTCACCCACCTTGCGCGAGGAGGCCGCCCATGCTGAAGATCACGACCTGGACCGAGCATGAAGAAGTCTGTCTGAAGCTCGAGGGCGACCTGGTCGGTACCTGGGTTCGCGATCTCGAAGAGTGCTGGCGGTCGAACCGTTCGAAGGGCGGCGGCTCGGGGGTCTGCCTCGACCTCACGGGCGTCACGCGCGTGGACGACGCGGGTCGCTATCTCCTCGCGCTGATCCAGGAGACCGGGGCTCGGATGGTCTCGACCGGTGTCGCGATGAAGGACCTGCTCGAGTCGATCGCCCGCGACTGGCCGCGGGCGCGGACCGAGAGCAAGGGTTGGGTTGCCCTCCCCACGGCCCGTGCGGCCGATGCGGGATGAAGCACCCGGAACCAGACCACGAGAAGAACAGCCGAATGAGCTCGATGGAGAAACAGATGAGTGAACGCCGTCCCCTTTTCCCGGCCTTTCCGATTCTCGCCACCGCCACCGTCGTCGCGGTGCTGACCGCCGCGTGCGGCAAGGGCCCGGCTCAGCCGCCGCAGGGGCCGGCCGAGGTCGGTGTCGTCACGATGACGACCGAGAAGGTCATCCTGACGACGGAGCTCCCGGGCCGTACGTCGCCTTTCCTCGTCGCCGAGGTCCGCCCGCAGGTGAACGGTCTCCTTCGTGAGAGGAGCTTCGAAGAAGGCTCCAGCGTGAAGGCGGGCGCGCTCCTCTACCAGATCGACCCGGCTCCCTACCAGGCCGCGTTCGAACAGGCGAAGGCGTCGCTCGCGATGGCCGAAGCGAACCTCCCGGCCGCTCGTGCGCGCGCCGCACGACTCAAGGGGCTGGTCGAGATTCGCGCCGTCGGGCAGCAGGACTACGACGACGCCGCAGCGGCGGCGATGCAGGCCGAGGCGGGCGTCGCGGCCGCGAAGGCGACCGTGGAGAGCGCGCGGATCAACCTGTCCTACACGCCGATCCGCGCACCGATCTCCGGCCGGACGGGCAAATCGAGCGTGACCGTCGGCGCGCTCGTGACGGCGTACCAGCCGGTTCCCCTCACGGTCGTCCAGCAGCTCGACCCGATCTACGTCGACGTGACGCAGTCCTCCGTCGAGCTCCTCCACCTTCGGGAAGGATTCAGGAGCGGAGGCCTCACCCGGAACGACGCCTCATGGAGCAAGGTCAAGCTCGTCCTGGAGGACGGGACGACCTACCCGCGGGAAGGGAAGCTCAAGTTCCGCGACGTGACGGTCGACCCGACGACCGGGTCCGTCAGCCTCCGCATGGTCTTTCCGAACCCCGACGACCTTCTCCTTCCGGGGATGTTCGTCCGCGCGATCGTCGAAGAAGGTGTGATCAAGGACGCGATCCTCGTTCCCCAGCAGGGCGTCACCCGCGATCAGAAGGGACACCCCTACGCCCTCGTCGCCGGCAAGGACGGGAAGGCCGAGCAGCGGATGCTGACGCTCGACCGGGCTATGGGCGACCGCTGGCTCGTCACGAAGGGGCTCGCCACGGGCGACCAGGTCATCGTCGACGGTCTGCAGCGGATACGCCCCGGAGCCGACGTGAAGACGGTGCCGTTCACGGCGCCGGCCAGCTCCGGGCCCGGCACGGCAGCCCCGGCGGCGAAGTAGGGAGGCGCGATGTCTCGATTTTTCCTCGAGCGCCCCGTCTTCGCCTGGGTTATCGCGATCGCGATGATGCTGGCGGGCGGCATGGCGATCGTGAACCTTCCGATCTCCCAGTACCCGCCCATCGCGCCGCCCTCGATCGGGATCCGGGCCATCTACCCCGGGGCGTCCGCGAAAACCGTCGAGGATTCCGTCGTCCAGATCATCGAGCAGAAGATGACCGGGCTCGACCGGATGCTCTACATGTACTCCACCGCCGACTCGTCGGGCAGCACGCAGATCACGTTGACGTTCGCACCGGGGACCGATCCCGACATCGCCTGGTCGAAGGTCCAGAACAAGCTCCAGCTCGCGATGCCGGCCCTCCCCGACGTCGTCCAGCAGGCGGGTGTGACCGTCAGCAAGGCGACACGGAATTACCTCCTCATCGCCGGCGTCGTCTCCGAGGACGGCAGCCTCGACAACGCGGACCTCAACGACTACACCTCCTCGAAGATCGAGTCGGTCATCGGCCGGGTCCCCGGCGTCGGTGAAGTCGAGGTCTTCGGAACCTCCTATTCGATGCGGGTCTGGTTCGACCCGGACAAGCTGACGAAGTACGGGATGACGTCGGACGACGTCGTCGCCGCCCTGAGGGCTTACAACGTCGAGGTCTCCGCCGGTCAGCTCGGCGGTGCGCCGGCCGTCCCCGGACAACGCCTCAACGCTTCGATCCTCGTCCAGTCGCTCCTGAAGACACCGGAGGAATTCGCGTCGGTCCCGCTCCGGACGAACACCGACGGGTCGGTCGTGACGGTGAAGGACATCGGCCGGGCCGAGCTGGGCACCGAAGCTCCCGACGTGGCGTTCCGGTTCAACGGAAAGCCGGCGGGCGTCTTCGCGGTCCGTCAGGAGGCGGGGGCGAACGCCCTCGACACCGCTCGCCGGGTCAAGGAGAAGATGGAGGAGCTCTCGCACTTCTTCCCGCCCGGGATGAAGCCGGTCTACATCTACGACACGACCCCGTTCGTGAAGGTGGCCATCGACGACGTCTTCAAGACGCTCTTCGAGGCGATCATCCTCGTCTTCCTCGTCATGTATCTGTTCCTCGGAAACCTCCGGGCGACGCTCATCCCGACGATCGCCGTCCCGGTCGTCATTCTCGGGACGTTCGGCGTCCTCGGCTTCCTCGGCTACTCGATCAACATGCTGACGATGTTCGCCATGGTGCTCGCCATCGGGCTCCTCGTCGACGATGCGATCGTCGTCGTCGAGAACGTCGAGCGGATCATGAGCGAGGAAGGACTCTCCCCGCTCGAGGCGACCCGGAAGTCGATGGACGAGATCACGAGCGCCCTCGTCGGGATCGGCCTCGTCCTCTCGGCGGTCTTCGGGCCGATGGTCTTCTTCCCGGGCTCCACCGGCGTCATCTACCGGCAGTTCTCGGTCACCGTCATCGCTTCGATGCTCCTCTCCGTCGCCGTCGCCCTCATCCTGACGCCCGTTCTCTGCGCGACGCTCCTCCAGCCCGTCGCCAAGGGGCACGAGACGGCGGAGACGGGCAGCAGCTTCCTGCGGCCGTTTTTCCTCTGGTTCGACCGGCTCTTCAACCGGTTGAGGGACCATTACACGCGGTCGGTCGGCCAGATCCTCGGAAAGAGAAGCCTCTTTGCCGTCGTCTTCGCCGTGATCGTCGGTGTGATGGTGCTTCTCTACCTCCGGATGCCGACCGGCTACCTTCCGGACGAAGACCAGGGGACGCTGATGGCGATGGTCCAGCTCCCGGTCGGCTCGACGCTCGAGCAGACGCAGGCCGTCATGGCTGATGTCGAGCACCACTTCCTCGTCGACCAGAAGGACGCCGTGAAGTCGTGCGGCGCGGTATCGGGGTCGGGTTTCGGCGGGCGAGGCCAGAACATGGGGATGATCTTCGTCCAGCTCAAGGACTGGAAGCTGCGCAACCGCCCCGGCCTGCGCGCCAAAGACGTCGCTGGCAAGGCGATGCAGGCGCTCTCGGGCCAGCGCGGCGCCATCGTCTTCGCCTTCCCGCCCCCCGCCGTCGTCGAGCTCGGTACGGCGACCGGATTCGACCTGATGCTCCAGGACCGGGGCGACCTCGGGCACGATGGCCTCACGGGCGCGATGGGTCAGCTCCTCGGGCTTGCCGCAAAGGATCCCCGCCTCGCCCGCGTCAGGCCGAACGGGATGCCGGACGTCCCGCAGTACAAGGTCGACATCGACTGGGAGAAGGCGGGTGCCTTCGGCGTCCCGGTCAGCTCGATTCAGAGCTATCTCTCGGCGGCGTTCGGCAGCGCGTACGTCGGAAACTTCGTTCAGGGAGGACGGGTCAAGCGCGTCTACGCCCAGGCCGACGCCCCGTTCCGGATGCTCCCGGGGGACTTCCACCGCCTCCAGGTCCGCAACCGCAAGGGCGGACTCGTCCCCCTGTCAGCCGTGACCTCGGGCCGGTGGATCTATGGTTCGCCGCGGCTCGAGCGATACAACAGCTTCCCCGCGATGAACATCCAGGGGGAGCCCGCGCCCGGACACAGCTCCGGCGAGGCGATGCTCGCCATGGAGGAGCTCATCGGCAAGCTCCCGGCCGGAGTCGGCTACGAGTGGACGGGACTCTCCTACCAGCAACGGATGTCGGAGTCGCAGACGGGGCTCCTCTACTCCTTCTCGATCCTCGTGATCTTCCTCGTCCTGGCGGCGCTCTACGAGAGCTGGACGGTCCCGATCTCGATCGTCCTCGCCCTCCCGCTCGGCGTCATCGGCGGCGTCATCGCCTCCTCCATGCGCGGCATGACGAACGACGTCTACTTCCAGATCGGTCTTCTCGCCGTCCTCGGCCTGACGACGAAGAACGCGATCCTCATCGTCCAGTTCGCCGTGGCAAACCGCGAGAAGGGGATGGGCCTCGTCGACGCGACCCTCGAGGCGGCCAAGACCCGGCTCCGCCCGATCGTGATGACCTCGTTGGCGTTCGGTTTCGGTGTCCTGCCGCTCACGCTCGCGAGCGGAGCCGGGGCCGGCGCGCAGAAGGCGATCGGCACGAGCGTCCTCGGTGGCATGCTGAGCGGCACGTTCCTCGCCGTCATCTTCATCCCGCTCCTCTACGTCCTCGTCGTTCGGCTCTTCGAGGGCAGGAAGGCCGAAGCGGCGCAACCCGCCCCCGAGGCGCCGCTCCCGGCGGAGGGAAAGTGATGAACGGCAAGCTGATCCCGCGTGGCCTCGCACTCCTCTCCGCAGCGCTCCTGGCAAGCGGCTGCACCATGATCCCGAAGTATGAACAGCCGCCTCTGCCGGTGGCGGACTCCTTCGAAGCGGCGGCCGGTGCCGGAAGCGGCACGGCACCCGCCCCGGGCGAGGCTGACCCCGTCCCCGCTGCGCCCGTCCCCGCGGCGAAGGACGTTCCCTGGCAGGAGTACATCACCGACGCACGCCTGAGGTCGGTCATCGACCTCGCGCTCGCGAACAACCGCGACCTGAGAGTCGCGACGCTCAACATCGAGAGGGCCGCGGCTCTCTACCGGATCCAGCGCTCCGACCTGTTCCCGACGATCGGCGTCCAGGCGACGGGCAACAAGTACCGGATTCCGGAAAGCCTCGGGGAGAACGGGAAGGCGAGCACCGTCTCGACCTACACCGTCGGCCTCGGGATGGCCTCGTGGGAGATCGATCTCTTCGGGCGTATCCAGAGCCTGAACGCACGCGCCCTCGAGCAGTACCTCGCAACGGAGCAGGTCCGGCGCGGTGCGCAGACCTCGCTCATCGCGGCGGTCGCCCAGAGCTGGCTGCAGCTCGCGGCTGACGAGGAGAACCTCCGGCTCTCGAGGGAGACGCTCGCCGCGCAGCAGAACTCGTACGAGCTGATCCGGATGAGCCGGGACGCGGGGATCGGCTCCGACGTCGAGCTTCGCCAGTCGCAGAGCCAGGTGGAGGCGTCCCGCGCGAGCGTCGCCGCCTTCACGGGCGCGGTCGGCGTCTCGCGCAACGCGCTCGACCTCCTCGCCGGAACACCGGTCCCGGCCGACCTGCTTCCCGACCGCCTCGTCGCAGTGACGGACCCGAAGGGGCTCTCCTCCGGCCTCCCGTCGGAGGTTCTCCTGCGCCGGCCCGACATCCTCGCCGCCGAGCATCTCCTCCGCGGCGCGAACGCGAACATCGGTGCGGCCCGAGCCGCCTTCTTCCCGCGCATCTCCCTCACCGCCGGCTTCGGCACGTCGAGCCCCGACCTCGACGGCCTCTTCAAGGCCGGGACGAGCGTCTGGAGCTTCGTGCCCCAGATCGTCTCACCGCTCTTCGCGAGCGGCTCCCTCCTCGCGAACCTGAAGGTCTCGAAGGTCGACCGCGAGATCGCGGTAGCGACCTACGAGAAGGCGATCCAGACCGCGTTCGCCGAGGTCAACGACGCCCTGACGCTCCGGACGACGCTGGTCGCCCAGAAGGAGGCGCAGGACGCCCTCGTCGAGGCGCTCGACGCAACGCTGTTCCTCTCCGACGCGCGCTTCAAGGCCGGGCTCGACGGGTATCTCGGCGTCCTCGTTGCCCAGCAGGCGATCATCAACGCCCAGCGCGCAGCGGTCGGCGTCCGCCTCGCCGAGCAGGCGAACCTCGTGGCTCTCTACAAGGTCCTCGGCGGAGGGGTGTGATTCTCCGGCCGTTCCTGGCTTCGCCCGTCCTCGCGGCCGCCTCGATCGGGGCGGCCGCGCTGGGTGTCTCTGCGTCCACCGGGCCGGACTCGAGGCCCGCGCGTACACTTGAACCAAAGGAGCCAGCATGGCAAGACCGATTTCAGTGATCATCGATGACATCGTCGCGAACCTCCGGGAGTTGAAGGACGCTGTCGGCCCCTTCGCAAGGCTGGCCTCTGTTTTCAAGGGAGCCGACGAACCCTCTCCGGTCAGGAAGGCCGGCAGGAAGCCGGGACCGGCGAAGAACTCCCCGGCTGTCGTGAAGGCTGCTGCAACTCCTGTGAAGCCACCTGCGGCTGCAAAGGAGGCCCGGAAGCCGAGCCCGGCGCTTCAGGCGCAGGGCCGCTACATGTCGGCGATTCGTCGCCTCTCGAAGACCCAGAAGGCCGAGATCAAGAAGATCCGGGCCGAGAAGGGCGTAGAAGAGGCGATCAGGATCGCCCTGGCAAAGCCTTCCAGAAGGAAATAGGCCGGCCAGGTCTCTCAGGCGGCTTCTGCACGTCGATCCGTGCTCGCCGTTGGCTTTCTCAAAGCACAGACAGAACACGGACAAAAAGGCCCGAAAACGAAGAACCCGGCGTTTCCGCCGGGTCGTCGTGACCGCTTGCATCTCGCGGACTTATGTATGGTTGCGAGGGCAAGATTTGAACTTGCGACCTTTGGGTTTTGAGTGAATGGGTCAAGCGGAATCGAACGCGATCAAGGTATCAAGCTACCAAATCGGTCCCCTCGCCAAATCCGCTGGCGCCGGCCGGCGATTCCATCTGCGGCGCTAGCCCGGTCGGTCGTGACCGAGCATCAGGATGGAGACCGCAGGCAGCCAATCCAATCCTCAACAGCGGCGACGGCTGCGGGGCTTCTGGTCACGCCATCGTGCGACGCGCCCTCGATGAGGACCGTCCTGCCGTTCCGGTGAAGCGCGATGACTGCCGGGTAGGCGCCGGGCGCCATGCTCGCGACGCAGCGTGCCGACGACGTCCGCCACGTCGTCCTCGTACTGGCCGATGTGGTCGACGTCTCCGGGCCTGCCCGCCGAGAGTCCGTGGCCGCGGAGGTAGAGGCGAATGACGCTCGCTCCGGTCGACTCGTGCAGCAGGCGAGCGGTCTCTTCGAGCTCGGAAGAGGAGCCGAGGACGCCGTGCAGCAAGAGCACCGTCAGCTCGCCCGTGCCGGTGCGCTGACGCGCCGCGAGCCTCACTCCATCCCGCGCCTGGAAGGTGCGGAGGCCGGCGTCATCGCGGCGGGGCACGCCGAGAGACGGGCTCGAAGCCGAGACGGCGAGGTCGACGGGCGGCCTCGAGAACCTGGGCGCGGGCGCCAGGGCGAGCGCGGCGCCTGCCAGCAACCAGAGCGCGGCGACACTCCCGACAACGAATAGGGTGTTCCGAAGGATACGGGGCATGGACGTCCCTCCTGGCCTGCGAGCAAGCAGGCATTCTTGCTGTTGATCGAACAGGTGATTCCTGGGCGTGCGTCGGCCGCGCCGACAGGATCAAGCGATCAGGTGCGGCGCTCGTCTTCCTCGAACTGCGAGAGCGAGCCGAGGAAGGATTCCGCTGTTGTCAGGCTCTGGCCGGCGAGCGCCCGCATAAGGCGCTGCACGATGGGAGAACCGCCCATCCGGTCCGCGTAGCGCCGTGAGAGCCAGACGGCGAGCACGATCACCACGAGACCGAAGAGCACGTTAGCGATCAGCCAGCGAGCGCCGAACATCGTGTAGGCATCGACACCGAAGAGACCCTTCAGCGCCACGATCAGGAGCGGCGTCCAGGCGAGCGGCGCGAGAACGAACGTCCACTTCACGGTTCGGATCCGCAAGACCCGGAGCGATGCCAGCCGCTTCTGAATCGAGAGGATCGGCGCGCCGTAGTCGATCGCCCGGAGGACCACGAGCTGGCGGATACCGGAGACGAGGAGGGCGATCACTCCGAGGTGGAGTCCTAGAGCCGGGAAGAAGAAGCGTGCCTCCCCGACGTGTTCCGCGAGGAACGAGCCGATCAAGAGGACGGCCGGGACGGCGAAGAGCAGCTCGAACCAGAGCAAACGGGAGAGTGGTCTCGTCGCCGCTTCGGCCTTACCCATTACCGACTCCCGCACCAGGCGCGTGTTCAACCGAATCCCGGCATCCAGTTTCTCGTCCTGCTCGGCCCAGAGTCGCTGCAGTTCCTCGATTTCCATGTTGGCCTCCGTGTCAGTCCGTGCGCGGCAGGTCGCGGCGGAGCCGCTGTTTGAGCCGGCTGAGCTTCGTCCCAACGTTGGTTTGGGAAATGCCGAGGATCTCGGCGATCGTGTCGTAGGTGTTCCCGTCCAGATGGAGGAGCAAGAGCGCGCGGTCGAGCTCGGCGAGCCGTGCCATCGCCTCGTACAGGAGTCGGACGTCCTCGTTCGCCAGCGCGGGCGCTACTGCCGCGATCTCGAGGATGGAGTCCTCGGCCGGCACGAGGTAGCGCGACCGCCGGGCCTCGCTCCGATGGAAGGAGATCGCGACGTTGAGCGCTACCCGGTACATCCAGGTGGAGAAGCGGTAGCGGTCGTCGTAGGTGCCGAACGACCGCCAGAGCTGCACGACCATCTCCTGCACGAGGTCCTGCCGATCCGCTGCGGTGCGCCCGTAGGAGCCAGCGATCTTGTGGAGGATTCTCTTGTGCTGATCCAGCAGGATGAGGAGCTCGTCCTGCTTTGCCGGGTTCGACATCGGGCTCCTTCCTTCGGTCCGCGGCAGCGCGACCATGCCGCATTCACCCTATGATTCGCTCCAGGCCTCGAAAGATCACACCGACGGGTCGGCTTCCGAAGACGGAAACGCTCGACCGACCCTGGCAGGGAAAGCTCGGGCGCCTGACCCCGGACCTCATCCCCGTCGATCGTGTTCTCGCCGACCTTCCGGGGATCGTGGCCGACCTTCTCGGCCTCGGACGGTCGCTTGTGACCGAGACGTAGCCTCCCCTCCGCGCGAATCGGACCGGCTCCGGCCCGAGAGTTCCTATCTCACGACCGACGTCGTGAAGCCGGTCGACCCAGACGACTTCGAAGCGGATTGGCGATACGTCGAGACCCGTCGAGATCTATCCAGGGGCGTTCAACCTGGAAGGAACTTCGACATCGAGCGAAAAACGAAGAACCCGGCGTTTCCGCCGGGCTCACGTAACCGCTTGCATCTCGCGGACTTATGTATGGTTGCGGGGGCAAGATTTGAACTTGCGACCTTTGGGTTATGAGCCCGTTCGAGGACCTTTAGACGTATCAGGATCGTTATCGAAACACATGGATGAAGTGCTTAATGATCAACGTATTACGGGCTGTTGTCGGGGTGGGTATCTCGATCCGTTTCGAGGAAGTTTGAGCGATCTTTACGCCTCTAACCTAGGGATGACCTAGGACTTCTCAGACGCGCCGAACGCACCGTTCACGTACTCCTTCGCCTGGTCCGGGCGATCCTCGAGGAAGTGAACGTACTGCCGATAAGTGAAGGCGGGAGAACTGTGGCCGAGCTGGTCGGCCGCGAAGGCGACGGGTGCTCCCTGCGTCAGAAGGCGCGAGGCGTAGAGGTGGCGGAGGGCATGCGGCGTGAAGTCGGCCCCTTCGACGGCCTTGAGTGCGGGGACCCAGTGGCGCTGGACGAAGTTCCGATCGTTTAGGACCGGAGGTCGTTCGGCCCGCGGCTCCTTCGTCGTCGGGTCCTGCGCCAATGCAGCGTCCGTCTCCTTCCTAAGGGTGCGGGCCACCGGGAAGACCCATGGATCCGAACGAACAGTCTTCCCCGATACCTGTTGAGCGCGATAGGCCTTGAGTCTCTCGGCGAGGCCGTCCGGAATCACGATGCTCCGTCTTCCGCGCTCCGTCTTCGGCGTGCCGAGCTTCCCCGTCACCTGGTCGATTGACCGCGCTACGGTGATGCGACGGCCATCGAGGTCAACATCGTCCCATTGAAGCGCGAGGCATTCGTTGAGCCGCATTCCCGTAAAGAGCAGAACCTCTGCCGCGGCCCGCGGACCGGGGGCCTTGATGGCCCCGACCACCTTGCAGGCCGCTTCGTAAGAAGGGACTCGGACTGGATTCGAACGCTTCGGCGGGAGCTCGAGGAGGGTCGCCGGATTCTGGGCGAGGATCCCTCGCTTCACGGCGTCCTGAAGGACTGAACGAAGGAGGAGAAGCGCCTCGCGCTTCGTCTGGCCCGAAACCTTCCGCTCGATGAGCGTGGCCCGAAGGCGGCTCAGGCGTTCGTAGGTGACATCGCGGAGGGGCCATTCGCCGAGGGCGGGAGCGAGATGCTGGCGGTAGCGCGACCGCGCGGCTCGTATCGTCGAATCCTTTCGTCCGACCATTGCTTCGGGGAAGTAGACCTTCTCGACGAATTCCGTGAAGCTGACTCGCGACGCAGAGCGGTCCACGAGGGGTGCGCCCCCGTCGAGTTCGAGGCTCCGTTTCTCCCGCGCCTTTACAGCCTCTTCGATGGTAGAGAAGGCTCCGACGAAGGCGCTCTTACCGTGGTGGTAGACGAACGTGTCGAAGGTTCCGTGCGGCGTCATCCAGACGCCGGTCGCAACCTTTATCCGTCTGAGCGGGGCCTCCTTCGGGAGCTTCTGCGCGAGTTTCCAGCCAACCTTCTGACCTCTCGGCATGCCCCGATTCTATCGTAAATCCCTAGGTCATACCCAAAGCTCGGGTGCGGAGCCCGTCTCGCCGGAGCAGCAGGGAGGGGCTAACTCTTCGGGGTCGGCAGCGCAGCGGGCGAAGCCGTTCGAGTAACTGGCGGAGGGGACACAATGAAGATCGTTGGCTTCCCTGAGATCGACGCATCGAGCGCTTGGTATCCGTTCCCGACGTCTCGGAGGGGGGCGACCCGAACCCAAGACAGCTGATCAGGCAAGAGACCCACCGTCTTCGTCCACCGCGTTCCTGCCTCCGTCTGGAGGTAGCGAAGGATGTCTTCCCGGCTATGGAAGAACTCGCGAGACCACTCGGTCGGCTCCTCCTTCGCTCCGATCCTCCCGAGATAGGCGCCCTCCGCAGCACGAACGCGCGCCTTCTCATCCTCCTGCCAGCGGAGAGTGTCGAGGATCGGAGAAGAGCCTTCAGGAATCGGTACGGTTCGCGGAGCAGCAGAGGCGTGGGCAGCGGCCGGCGAAGGCCTCTTGGCACTGACCGTCGTTCCGACGCCGACTCCGACTCCCAGGGCGGCAAGCACCCACGCTACGACCTCTCGTCCTTGCATCGTCTCCTCCTCACGCCGTCCTTCGCTCGACAGGAGCGGCGACCGCTGATTGTGACTGACGGTGCCTGACTGAACCCGGACACGCAGGCGCGAGTGAGACTGTCGGGGGCGGCTATGCGGCTGAGAGCGTTCTCGCCGCCCGGCGAATCAATCCGCCAAACGACTCATTCTGGACGTAGTCCTCGAGTGCATGGCCGCCGGGAAGCTGTCGATAGCAGGCGGCGCGGCGTCCGTTCTCCAATGCACGGATCGTCGCCACGTTCGAGTGAAACACATTGTCGTTTCGGTTGTAGTAGAGCGTGATCGGCTCGGGCCAGGAAGCAGGGACGGCGACAGCCTGGTCGAGGCCGTCCGCTCCGAGAAGACCGGCGCCGAAGCACTCCGCGTCGGAATGGTGTCCGGCGAGTGCGAGCGGGGCGCCCCCGGAGTACCCGGCGGTATAGCGCGGCAGGCCCCGCATGGCGGGAAGTGACTCGAACACGGCAGAGAGAAGCTCGATTCGAACATGCGTGTTCCAGCGATCCGCGGCGGCAGGGTCTACCGGGAAGCGAAGGAACGGGACATCAAAGGGAGCCGTGACGTACACGAACCCAAACGAGTGCGTCCGCTCGAGGGATTCGAGAGTGCGATCGAAGATGGGGACGATCGTATTGAGGCGTTCCAAGTAGACCGACTCCGAAACGCCGGAACCCCCGAAGAAGAGCATCAGGAAGGTGGGCTTCGGGCCGGCCACGAACGCGTCGGCGTGAAAAGGTCGTCCAAGAACCAGGCTCTCGTTGCGGATCTTCTGTCGCTCCACGAACGAAGCGTAGCAGCGAATGCCAGCTACCGCCTGTAGCCGGAGCCGACCGCGGCCGAAGCGCATATGTCAGTCGCCACCGTTGTCGCCGGGCGTGGCGGGTGTGGGCGGCCTGTAGACAGGCTGACGATAGGAACGTCGCTCGTAGTGCGGCATCGCGAAATGCGGCATCGTGAAGTGCGGCCGCGTGTAATGAAATCTTGAGTAGCGCGGCCCATCGGGCTCTGCCGCCTGTTGTCCTGAGACGCCTGACGTCGAGTCGGACCACGAGCGCGGATGATCGACGCGAGAAGGCGCCTCGGGAATATCGACGCTGGGACGGACGGTCTGGCGCACCTCGTCCCTGACCGCCTCGGCCCGCCGCGCTCCCTCGGAGATGGTGTCGTCGTAGACCGTTCGGCGAGGGTCGGGGCGTGGCGAGGCGGGTCGCTGGCGCTGAGCGGCGCGGGCGCGCCGGAGTACTTCAGAGATGTCGATGAAGGGCTCGTCGGTTTCCGAAGGAGCACTCGAGCGCGGTCTGCTCGGCGCGGGTGGCGCCGCTGCGGCTCGGCGAGCGCGGGCATCAAGATAGGCGACGCGGTTCGGTCCGGTGAGCATCTGCCGGGCACGAACGAGTAGCTCGAGCGTCTCCCGATCACCCTTCCCGTCATTCAGATCCGGATGTACTGCGCGAATCCGCTTCCGGAAAGCGGAGAGGATGTCTGCATGGGAGGCGGTCTCAGGAACGCCGAGCACAGTGAAGTAGTCGGCGCCCCTGCGGAGATCGTCGTGGTATTCGGGAGTCTTCGTAGGACGGAGAGGGGAGTGGAGGGGGGAGGCAAGAAGGTACGGCGAATCGAGCGGCGACGTCAAGCCGCACTGGAACGGAGTGCGCCTCGCGGTCGTTTAGGAATGACGAATCCAGATGCGTCGAAACGAATCAACACGACATTTCGTCGCCGGCGAGATCAGGGGTCGCAGGTCGCCCCGCATCGCGAGAAAGTCCCGGATGAGGCTGGGCAAAGCCTGTGGTCACACCCCCGCGGCGGGGCTCGGGACGCCGATCTTTCTCAACTGAATCCTTGACCCATACGGCCATGACGATCCATCAATACGCTCTCCACGAGCGGCTCGAACGGATGTTCGGGCGAACTCCGGAGTGGTCCGCCCTACACGCTGCGCGGCAGTCGTGCGGGCAACTCTCGCCGGAGGACGCGTATGTCCATCTTTCGCGGCTCTTCGTCGCTTTCCAAGGGTGGCGCTTCACGCGTCTCCCGAGAACTGCGGGGCTCCCGCAGACGCCAGAAGAACGGCGAGAGAGCTTCTTCCGAGCGCTCGATGAAGAGCGCCACGCCCGGGAGGTCGTCCCGGAAACCTACGAGCCATCGCTCGATGAGCGGCCGTCGGCAGTGGGCGAAATGGCGCCATACCTCGAGCTCAACCCCGAACTGGAAGAAGCCCTGGAAATTGACTACCCGGGCCTCTCCCATCGGCGGACTGCTCGCGTCGTATGAGCGGCCGTTTTGCAGAGGTGCCCTCGCGCCGTTCCTGTCCGGAGTGCACCGGAGCAGGGCGAGGCGAAAACCCTCTCTACTATTACGTATCGGACGAGGGAGATCTTTCATTCTTCCAGGTTCGATGCTCGAACCGACGGGACTGCGGGTACGTCGAAACCCGCGCAGGGGCATTCGGACTCGCGACGAGGAGCGCGCTCCTTAAGTCGCGCAAGACCGTCCGCCGCCTCGTCGTCGCGGCCGTCGCCGAGGTGATCGCTCTGATCACCATCGGGATGACCCTCACGGTCGTCCTCGCGCAGGGTCGCTAGAACAGAAACAGAAACACACCCACCGGGAGGCTTGCCCAGCTCTCCCCCTTCCCTCTCGGAGCGTCCACCCCGAGAGCAGATCAGCTGCCGTCACGGCAGAAGGAGGTGCAACGTGCGTCCAGTCGAACCCACCTGGGACGAAATCGCCGTCCGCTACCGCCTCACGCTCCGGCTCCAGGGAAGGCAGCTCCGCGGCCGATGCCCGCTCCACGGCGGGCAGAACCCGACGGCGTTCGTCGTCGAGCCTACAGGGGGCGTCTTCTTCTGCCACGCCTGCGGACAGGGGGGCGGCATCGGGACGTTCGTTCGCCTCATGGAGGGCGACACCGGCGCCGATCGAGGCGCCCGGGTCCCTGAGGATCTGCGCACACGTCGGCTCGGGCCAAGCCCCCTCGAGCTCCGCCGACTGGCTCGTCTTCGAGACGTCCTCCTCCATGGCCTCCCCGAAGTCGAGCCGGTCTACCCGCGCGACGGCACGCACCCGTACTTCGCCTCGCGCGGCGCTGCCTCGTCGACAGTTTCGGCCCTCGGGGGAGGCGTCTACACGGGACCTGGCCCCTACCACCGTCGCGCGGTCTTCCCTGTCTGGACCCCCGAGGGAAAGCTCGTCGGTCACATCGGACGCGCCATCGATTCTGGCGTCGAGCCGCGGTACCTCTGCGAGCGGGGCTTTCGGAAATCGCTCCTGCTCTACAACGAGCAGTCGGGCCAGGCGACGGACACGGTGTTCGTCGTCGAGGGGATCTTCGACGCCCTCGCAGTGATCCAGGCCGGCTTCGCGAACGTCGTGGCCCTCCTCGGGGCGGTGGCCTCGCCGTACCAGCTCGCGGCGCTGTCCTCTTCCCGGCACGTCGTCTCGCTCCTCGATGCCGACGATGCTGGTCGCCGTGGGGCGACGCTGCTCCGGGAAGTCCTCGGGAGGAACGTGACGGTATGCGATCTCGTGCATGGCGATCCCGGGGACGCGATGGCGGATCGTATTCGGTACGCGCTCGCGGGAGCCGTCACCGGTTCGCCTCTGCGCCCCGGTTGAAGATCGGCCTCTCTCTGGACGACCACACTCGGCGCTGGCACAATGCTCTTTCGACTTCGTGCCTGACGCACTCGTCAGGCCCCGTTCGAAGAGGCGTTCACGCGATCCCGGTCATCAGCCGCTCACATGCCTCCACACTCTCGGGATCTGGCTTCGATATTCGGCGAGGATTGACCACGAGAGACCAGGGCCGAGGAGATGTTCATGTCAATCGGAACCCCCGTCCGCTTCGCCGCTACGCGCGTGCGAGGTCTCCTTTCCTGCGGCCTAGCCCTCGCCCTTCTGGCAGCAGGGGACGCTCGCGGAGCGTGCACCCTGACCTGCTCCGGGAGCATCGTCATGAATGCCGTTGCCGGAGATCAGGTCCCTTTCGAAGCCATCGCTACCGCGACCGGCTGCACCGGCTCCCCTTCGTTCCAGTGGAACTTCGGCGACGGCACAACCTCAACCCTCCGGACCGGAACGCATGTCTTCGCGAACCCCGGTCTCTATCCCGTCACCCTGTCGGTCTCGGTTCCCGGCGCGAGCACCTGCACCAAGGCGGGAACCGTCTCCGTCAGCTACGTCCCGCTTCCCGGGGACGATGTGACTGTCAGCACCTTCGCAGGCAGGACCGGGGTGGTTGGAAAGGACGACGGTCCAGCCGAGTTTGCGACCTTCAGCGACATCTACGGGGTCGCTCCTGACGCAGTGGGAAACATCTTCGTGGCCGATTTCAACAACACGATTCGAAAGATCAGCACCGCGGGGGTCGTGACGACGGTCGCAGGGAGGGCTGGGTCCAGCGGATACGCTGACGGTCCAGCGACGCAGGCCAGGTTCCACAACCCGCGCGGCATGGTTTTCGACGTCAACGGGATCCTCCTCGTCGCCGACTACTTCAACTGCACGATACGGAAAGTTACGCCTGATGGACAAGTGTCGACCTTCGTCGGCACCGGGAAGAGCTGCGGGGCCAAGGATGGATGGAACAGCGAGGCCCGCTTCAACAACCCCAATGGACTCGCGCTCGGTCGCAACGGATTCCTCTACGTGGCTGATTCCGGGAGTCACACTATTCGCGTCGTCTCCCCCGACGGCAAGGTCATGACCCTCGCGGGGCAGGCTGGGGTATCCGGCAACGCCGACGGCTCCGCCTTCTCCGCCCGTTTCAACTACCCGCACAGCCTGTCGTTTGACGACGCGGGGAATCTCTACGTCTCCGAGGGTACCGGGCGCCGCATCCGAAGGATCTCCCCCGATGGGGTCGTCAGTACCGTCATCGACATGAGCACGAGCCGCTACGGGGAGTTTGCCGCATACCCCGAGGGAATCACCGTGGCTCCCGACGGCGCCCTCTACATCGTCGACTGGGCCAGGTACGCCGTCTTCAAGCTGCCGCTCGGCGACACACTTCGTGTCCTCGCCGGCCTCCCCGGCAGCCGGGGCACCAGCGACGGGACCGGTCCAGCCGCCCGGTTCTACATGCCGACCGCCATCACCTGGAGCCCCAAGCACGGCGCACTCTTCGTCGCCGACGCCTCGAACCACACGATTCGCAAAATCGCTCCGCCGCCGTCGCCGGTCGCCGACCTCGTCGTACGAGGCGGTGCGAACCCCGGCCCGCGTCTCGTGGGCTCCGAGACGACCTGGATGCTGACGGTGACGAACGACGGCCCGACGTCCGCCACGGAGTCCACCCTCGAGGTGGAGGTGCCCTCGCTCTTCACGGGCGTGTCCGGTCGGGTATCGACGAGCGGAAGCTGTACCGGCGCCCCTTCCCTCCGGTGCACCCTCGGCGCGCTTGAGCCCGGGGCTTCGGCGACGGTCACGGTCGGCGGCATCGCGAGCGCCGCCGGGGTGGCTCGCCTCCGGGCACGTGCGCAGAGTTCCACGACCGAGAGTGACCCGGCCACCAACGTCTTCGAGTCCATCGTTGAGGTGCTCTCGAGTACCCCCGGGCAGATGCGGCGCGACTTCTTCGTCCCGGTGGTCCTCTCGTCCTCGGGGGCGAACGGTTCGTACTTCACGACTGAGCTCACCGTCACGAACCGGGGCACGCGCGCGGTCACGGCGCTCTTCAGCTACACCGCCGCCGCCGGAGGCGGGTCCGGAGCCACCACCATCCCCGAGGTTGTCGGCGCCGGCCTCCAGACGGTCGTGCCGGATGCCATCACGTTCCTGGCCGAACGCGGCCTGCCGATTCCGACATCGGGGAATCGGGTCGGAACGCTCCGGGCCTCGTTCGACGGACTGGACGATCCGCTGTCCGTCTCCGTGACGGCGCGGACCACCACCGCGGTCTCGAGCCCGGCCGGCCGCGCTGGGCTGGCGTACAGCGGCGTACCGCCGAGCCGACTCCTCACCGGCACGGCGATCATCCCCGGTCTCCGCTACGACGCGGCGAACCGCAGCAACCTCGCGATCCAGAACGCTGGAGATCCCGCCGACGGTCCCGCGACGTTCTCGGTCACGGTCACGTCCGGCGACCCCGCCGTTCCCTTCGAGAAGGTGCTCCCGCCGCTCGTCCTCGAGCCGGGCGGGTTCCAGCAGTACTCCCCGGGTGACATGGGGCTGGCCTCCGGCTTCCAGGGCGTCGCGCGAGTGGACCGCGTCTCCGGGACCGCCCCGTTCTTCGCGTACGGCGTTGTGAACGACCAGGGCACGTCCGACGGGTCCTTCATTCTCCCGATCGTCACGAACCGTGCCGGAGATGTCACGGGGTTCACTGTCCCCGTCGCGGTTGAGACCGCGGCCTTCTCGACCGAACTCGTGCTCTCGAACCGCGGGACTTCCGCCCTGGCGATCACGATTCGGCTCGCCTCGACGTCGGGGGTCGACGTCTCTGCGAACTTCCAGCTGCTCCCGAAGGAGCAGCGGATCTTGCCGAAGGTCGTGGATGCACTCCGTCAAGCCGGCGCCTCGATCCCTGGGCAGTCGATCGTCGGACCGCTCTTCGTGACGCGAACGGGAGGCGGCAGCCTCTCATCGCTTTCGGTCGGCGCTCGCACCTCGTCGGCCGGCGGTGCCGGGCGCTTCGGCCTCTACTACGAGGCGATTCCGTATGGGACCGCCGCAACCGGGTCGCTCTCCCTCAGTGCCCTTCGGCAGGACGCAGACAACCGAACGAACCTCGCCTGCGTGAACACGGGGGAGCACGATGGTGGCCCGATCGACCTCAAGCTCGAGATCTTCGACGGCACCACCGGCACCCTGACCGCGACCGATCAGAAAGGCTTCCTCGGCATGTCCGCGCAGGGCTTCGTGCAGCTCGATTCCGTCCTGAAGACGCTCGCGCCGTCAGCCTCGAACGGGTATGCCCGCGTGACACGGACGAGTGGCGGCAACCCATTCCTCTGTTACGCGGTTATCAACGACGGCGGGATTCCGCGGTCGCGCACTGACGACGGTGCCTTCATCGCGGCCGACGAGTAGCGAGGGAAACGCTTCCTCGTACCTCCGGGTCGGAGAGGTCGGGTCCCGAACAGCGGCGGCAGGCCTGGGCGAGGGGAGTCTGCGTCGCTATGAGCGGTTGACTCCGGTGCCACGTTCATCGAGCACAATCGCGCCCTCAGCTTTCACCCGTCTGCGCTTCTCGTGCTCCACCGACCGGAGCCCCTCGCAGCAGTAGAGGATTGCGGCCCGAACCAGACGGAGCAACTGGAATGTCCGGCGCTCCAGGTCGTCGTCCGCGATCGTGTCCCACGGCCACCCGCGTCCACCTTCAAGCGTCCCGTGGAGGACGAGCGAGTGTTGAAGATCATTGCGCGATGCACGCAGATCGTTGAACCGGCCATTGTCCCTCTCGAAGCTCGCGGACAGGTACATGAGCGCGCGGAGGCCGACCGAGTCTGGCCAGGCCACGCTCGAGCGGAAGGCCAGCACCTTGTTCGCCTTCGTGAAGAACAACTTGTCGAAGTAGAGGCCAGCCGCATCGATGCCGAGGCGGGCGTTCCACAGGTCGGCGATGCGGTCGAGAACGCCATACGACTCCCGAAATGCTGCAGCGAGGAACGCGGAGCGCCGCGAGAAGGCCAACCCAGTGACGGGCCAGCTCAGGATTTCGACGGGAGCGGTCGCCTGCGCGCGCGAGAGCCAGAGGAGGCTCCGTGCGCCGATAAAGCCCTGAAGCAGGACGTTTACCTCGGCCGGGGTGCGGTCGGCCTGCTCCTTCGCTTCGGGACCCACGAGAATTCCGGCGAGCGGGTACCGGTCGTAGGCCATCGGGCTCTCAACGCGGCAGCCTGAGCAGAGGTTGAGGCCAAGTCCCGACTTCCAGACGAACGCCTCTAGCTGCTCGTCCCACGGGTCGTGTTCCAGAAGCAGGCTCTCGACCGTGCGCGCGGGGTCCATGTCGGGGTGCGGGTGGGGCCTCACCTCGTCGAGAAGTCGCTGTGCCCGCGTGATGTTGCTCGCGAGCCGATCGCGGAACGGAAGGTCGTCGACTTCGAACACGAGCGCTCGCTGGTACGCGGCGACTGCGTCCTGGAGCAGGTCGGGGTAGCGGTTGTAAAACGCCCAGACTCCCCAGAGCATGTCGCCCAGGGCGGCCCAGCCCCTCCCGTGTTCGGGGTGTCGGGTGAGCGTCTCGCGGGCGAGGTCGAGTCCCTCAATCGCACGCCCGGCGCGGAGGAGCGCGGAGGCGAAGTTGAAGGACGGCTCGGGCCGCACGTCTCCCGCGGCATCGATCGCCTCGTAGTACAGCGAGAGTACTTCGCTCAGCGCTGGATCGGGGGTAACTGTAGTGACCACCTCGGGGGAGTCAGGGAGGAGCCGCGAAAGCCCGTTGGCGAGGTTGTAGGTCAGCGAGGTGCCGGGTGCCAGCCCGCGGGCCTGGCGTGTCAGGATGACACCCTCTTCGACGAGGCCCAGCGCACCGGTGTAGCTGCCGATGTCGATGAAGACGGCCCCGACCTTCCCGAGAACGGCCGCTTCTGGCCCAGGGGAGACGAGCCATCGGCGTGCTTCCTCCTCGGCGGTTGTTTGATCGCCTCGGCTAACGAGGTCCGTGATCTCCCGGAACGACAGGTAGCTCATGGGGCTGCTTCCGCGGCACTTGGTCCCGGATCGCCTCCTCCCCGGATTCGGTCGTACACGTCCTTGAGGAGCGTCTTCGCGACGAGCTTCTGGAAGTCGGCGTCGCCCATGAATCGGCCGAAGAGTTCCTCGTTCTGGTCCATCCGGTCGATGAAGATGCCCTCGAGCGCCTTCTCGAACACGAAGCGGAAGTCGTCGAGGTTGTTGACCTTCGCGGCCTCCTGGAGATCCTCGCGGGAGGAGGCCTCCTCGCGGATCTGGTCGAAGAAGAGTTCATCTGCCGGACGGAAGGTCGTTCCGAATCGCTCGTTCAGGACGTCGATGAGGCGCGAGAGTTCGACCTCCTCGTCCTTCGCCTTTCCCGTCCCGACCTCGGTCGGCCCCTTGAGCACCCCGCCCCCGCCGGCGTTGAGCGCGATCGTCCCCTCGCTGATCTTCTGGAGCCGGTAGAACTTCAGCTGAACGTCGCCGTCGAAGTCGTAGACGGCGCTCCGGCGACGCGGGAGCTCCTTGGCGAGGTGGCGGAGATAGGTGTAGAGCTTCTCGAGGTCGGTGTCCTGGAACGGGATCACCTGGGAGAGGAATGCGTAGAGGTTCCGGAACGACGTGAGGAGCCCGCGGAACTCCTCTTGGCGCTCCTCGTCCAGGGCGTTGAACCGGCCCACGGCCGGGGCGAGGCAGGCGTAGATCTTCGCGAGGTCTCCGGTCGACTGGCGCTCCGTGGGCTTGAAGTACGTTCGGCAGAGCTCCTCGACCTCGGCGGTGAAGTAGACCTGGAGGGCGTCGAGGTTGGCCTGGAGCTCGTAGAGCTGGTGCGGGTCCGCCTCCTCGCCGAGGAGCGGCTGCTCGTAGTAGGGCTGGAAGGCGGCGTGGATGTCCTCCGCCTCGTTCACGAAGTCGAGGACGAAGGTGTCGTCCTTCCCGGGCGCGGTGCGGTTGAGGCGCGAGAGGGTCTGCACGGCCTGGACCCCGTCAAGGCGCTTGTCGACGTACATCGTGTGCAGGAGCGGCTGGTCGAAGCCGGTCTGGTACTTCTCGGCGACGAGGAGCACCCGGAATTCCTCTCCCGCGAAACGCTCGGGGAGCTCCCGCTCGCGGATGCCGCCGTTCATCTCGACCTCGGTGTACGTCGTCCCCGGCGCGTCGGGATCCTCGACCTCACCCGAGAAGGCGACGAGCGCCTTGATGTCGCCGTACCCCTTCTTCGCGATGTAGGCGTCAAACGCCTGCTTGTAGCGGACGGCGTGGAGGCGGCTCGAAGTCACGACCATCGCCTTCGCCTTCCCGCCGATCCGGTGCTGCGAGAAGGTGCGGAAGTGCTCGACCATGACCTCGGTCTTCTGCGCGACGTTTACCGGGTGGAGGCTCATGAAGCGCGCGAGGGCCTTCGCCGCCTTCCGCTTCTCGACCTTCGGGTCGTCCGCGACCGCCTTGATGAGCCGGTAGTACGTCTTGTACGTCGTGTAGTTCTTGAGGACGTCGAGGATGAATCCTTCCTCGATCGCCTGGCGCATGGTGTAGCGATGAGTCGGCTCGCCGTTCCGGCCGAAGACAGCCAGGGTCTTGTGCTTCGGCGTAGCCGTGAAAGCAAAGAAGCTCAGGTTCGCTTGCCGCCCCCGCTTAGCCATGCTCCGGAACATCTCGTCGAGGTCGTCGAGCCCCTCCTCGGCGGCCCGCTTCTTGGCCTCCTCGCGCAGGCCCTGGCCGCCGAGCACGGCCTTCAGCTCGGTTGCCGCCTCGCCCCCCTGGGAGCTGTGCGCTTCGTCGACGATGACC
>DIAY01000090.1:0-351 GCA_002414905.1 Holophagales bacterium UBA5066
GGGCCCGCGAGGTGGACGTCGGCGAGGACGTGGCCGTGGTCGTGCGGCATCACCGCCTTCGCGAGGCGCCCCGTCCGGATCTCCTTCCCCCCGATGACGAGGGGAATCTCGACCCGCTCCGAGGCCATCTCGGCGAGCTTTGCCTTCAGGGTCGCACGCTCGGGGCTTCCGGGCGCGTAGTCCTTGACCGTCTCGTTCTTCGGAACCGGGACCTTGTAGATGCCGAGCGACATGGGGCCTCCCTGCCTTTCGTCCGCCTTGATCCGGGCGTCAGATCTCGAGCGTGATTCCCTGGGCGAGCTCGAGGCTGCCGCTGAAGTTCAGCGCGTTCGTCTGCCGGCGCATGTAGGC
>DIAY01000090.1:508-10307 GCA_002414905.1 Holophagales bacterium UBA5066
CCAGGCGTCCGAGCCGCTCTCGCGCCCGCCGCCCGTCTCCTTCTCGCCGCCGAAGGCTCCGCCGATCTCGGCGCCGCTCGTTCCGGTGTTGACGTTCGCGATGCCGCAGTCGCTCCCCTCGGCCGAGAGGAAGAGCTCGGTCTCGCGGAAGTCGTTCGTGATGATCGCGCTCGAGAGCCCCTGCGGGACCTCGTTCTGCATCGTGATCGCTTCCTCGATCGACTGGTACTTCATCAGGTAGAGGATCGGCGCGAACGTCTCCTCCTTGACGATCGGGAGGTCCCTGGCCGCCTCGACGAGGCACGGAGTGACGTAGCAGCCGCCGGGCCGGTCGATCGCTTCGCCGCCCGCGAGGACCTTCGCCCCCTGCGACCTCGCCGTCTCGATCGCCGTCAGCATCGTCGCGACGGCGTCGCGGTCGACGAGCGGCCCCATGAGCGTGTCCTGAGCGAGCGGGTCGCCGATCGTCGTCTCGGCGTAGAGCGCCGTCAGCCGCGAGAGGAACGGTTCGTAGACCGACTCGTGGAGGATCACGCGGCGCGTCGACGTGCAGCGCTGGCCGGCCGTCCCGATGGCGCCGAAGTAAACGGCGCGGATCGCGATGTCGAGGTCGGCCTTGTCGCTCACGATGACGGCGTTGTTGCCGCCGAGCTCGAGGATGAGACGGCCGAAGCGCTCCTGCACGAGCTTCCCGACGTGCCGGCCGCCCGGCACCGAGCCGGTGTAAGAGACGAGCGCGACGCGCGGGTCGGTGTTGATCAGGTCGCCGATGTCGCTCCCGCGGCCGATCGTGAGGCTGCACACGGCCGGGTCGTGGCCGAAGCGCTCGAGAACGCGCCGGGCGATCTTCGTGATGGCGATCGCCGTGAGCGGCGCCTTGCTCGACGGCTTCCAGAGGACCGTATCGCCGCAGACGAGGGCGAGCGCGGCGTTCCAGCTCCAGACGGCGGCCGGGAAGTTGAAGGCCGTGATGACGCCGACGACGCCGAGCGGGTGCCACTGCTCCTGGAGCCGGTGCTGGCGCCGCTCGCTCGGCATGGTGAGGCCGTAGAGCTGCCGACTGAGGCCGACGGCGAAGTCACAGATGTCGATCATCTCCTGCACCTCGCCGAGCGCCTCGCGGAGGGTCTTGCCCATCTCGAGGGAGACGAGGCGCGCGAGCGGCTCCTTCTTCGCGCGGAGCTCCTCGCCGATCGCCTTGACGACCTCGCCGCGCTTCGGCGCCGGGACCGTCCGCCACGGGCCGAAGGCGGCGTGCGTCTTCGCGAGGATCCCGTCGAACTCCTCCTTCGTCACGTTGACGACCGTGGCGAGGGTCGAACCGTCCACCGGGGAGACGACCGTCTGCACCTTCCCGCTCCCGACCCACGCGCCCGCGAAGCCCCCCGGGTTCCGCTCCTCGATACCGAGCTCGCGCAGGATCTCCACTTCCGTCTCCACCTTCAGCGACATGACCTTACCTCCGGGTTCCAGTTATGCGATACATTCTCGTATTTACCAAGCTCATTGTTTTCATGAGAACCAGCGATATCATTCATACATGGCGAACCCTGCCCTCGACCTCCAGCAGCTGCGCGCCTTCTACACCGTGGTTCAGGCCGGCGGCTTCTCCGCCGCAGCCGGGCGCCTCCACCGGACGCAGAGCGCCGTCAGCCACGCCGTGGGCAAGCTCGAGCAGTCCGCGAAAGTCCGCCTCCTCGACCGGCGCGGCCGCCAGGTCGTCCCGACACCCGAGGGCAGGCTCCTCCACGAGGCGTGCGAGCGGGTCTTCGCGACACTCGAGGAAGTGCAGGAAGAGCTTCAGCGGGAACGGACGCGAGCCGAGGGACGGATCCGCCTTGGCGCGACGGTGGAGTTCGGAACGAGCGTCCTGATGCGAAACATCCGTCCATTCCTCGAGGAGAACCCCGGGATCGAGATGGATTTCCACCTCTCGCACGACCTGTTGACTCCGCTCCTGAGGGACGACGTCGACCTCGCCATCGACTGCGTCGCCCACCCGAACCCCGAGCTCGAAAGGACGCCGCTCTTCCGGGAGGCCTACATGGTCGCCTGCGCGCCCGAGTACCTCGCGGCGCACCGGATCCGGGAACCGGCCGACCTCGCGCGCTGCGCCATCCTCTCCTTCGACAAGGAATGTGCCTGGTGGGAGCGATTCCTCGGCGCCTTCCCGAAGAGCCGGCGCCCGGCCTTCGGCCGCGTCGTCGCCATCAACCACATCCGCGGGCTCATCACCGCGGCCGTCAGCGGCCTCGGAGTCCTCCTCGCGCCGAGCTACAGCCTCGAGCGGGAGCTCGACCGCGGAGCCCTCGTCCCCCTCTTCCCCGCGATCCGTCCCCTCGAGGATCGCTTCGCCCTCTACCAGAAGGCGGGCAAGGCGCGCCTCGCCAAGCACCGCCTGCTGACCGAGTACCTCCAGGGACTGACGCCGGCCGAGTTCGGGGCCTAAAAAGCAGCGGATGCCGGAGACCGGCAAGCCTGGGGGCGAGCTCTGCCTCGAGGCCAGGTGAGCTCCAGTGGACCCGAGCTACGATGACAGATCGGGCGGGACCGAGCCCCGCCGGGCGTGGTCCGGTCCTTGCGTTCTTCCGAGTTCGCAGGGCCCGGGAACGGGAGGCTGGAGAGAGAACCGATGACGGCAACGGGATCGCAGACGCGCGAATGGCGACTCTTCACGATGGGGATCGCTCAGAAGAAGGTCGGCGATCTCGCCCGCGCTGCCGCGGAGTCGCCGGCGGGGCCTCCCGAGGTCCTCGACATCAGCGGCTGGAGTGAATCGGACCTCGAGGAGCTCCGCTGTGGCCCCCAGGACGTCATCGTCGTCGAAACGGGCGGGAACACAGAACGCGCCGGACGGATCCGGGCGTTCTGTGCTCGCAACCCCGGCGTGCCCGCCCTCGTCCGCGTCCCGAAGGGCCACCCTGGCGAGGTCGCCGGGATGCTGCGTGCCGGCTTCCAGGAGGCCTTCACGGACGCCTCCCGCTTCCGCGAGGCGCTCGAGCGGGCCCGCGCGAGGATGGACGCTCCCCCTCGCGTCCGGGGCGAGTCCGCCGCCGGACCTATGGTCGACGGGGCGGAACGTCCGCTCGACAACGTCGTCCCGAACGTCTTCGACTGGATCTACGTCGTCGGGATCGGCGAGGACGGGAGGATGGGCTTCGAAACGGTGAATCCACCGCTCCACGCCGAGGCGGGGTTCCTGAGCCCGGAGTTCGCCGGCCGGGCCGTCGACGAGTGCCTTACCGAGCCGAGCGCGGACCGGCTCGCCGGGCACTTCCGTCACGTCCTCGGCGAGGGGCTTCCGTTCCAGTTCGAGGAGGAGCACGCGCTGGCCGGCAAGACGCGCACTTTCCAGACGATCCTGACGCCCGTCCGGAACAAGTGGGGGCGGATCCACCGGATCGCCGGGATCTCACGCGACGTCACCGCCCTGAAGGATGCGGTCGCAGCGCTCCGAGCGAGCGAAGAACGGCTGAACCACGCTCTCGAAGGGACGCAGCAGGGGCTGTGGGACTGGGACCTGGCCACCGGCAAGGTCTACCGGAGCCCACGCTGGTTCGGGATGCTCGCCCTCCTGCCGGGAGGAATCGCCGACTCGTTCGACGCCGGGCTCAAGCTGATCCACCCCGACGACCGCCGGCAGGTCGAGGCGGGGATGAGCGCGCACCTCGAGGGGCGGGTGCCCCGCTACGAGGCCGAGTACCGGATGCGGTCTCGGAACGGCGAGTGGATCTGGGTGTTCGACGCGGGGAAGGTCGTCGCGTGGGACGGGGACCGGCCCTCGCGAATGGCCGGCATGTGCACCGACATCACCGAACGGCGGCGTGCCGAGGAGGCCCTTCGCGCGCTCGTGGGCGGCGTCGTCCACGAGATCCGCAACCCTCTCTACGGGATCCTCATCAACCTCGACGCGCTCGAGGCGACCTTCGGCGAGGATCCGCGCTACGTCCCGTTCGTCTCCGCGCTCCGCGAGAGCGCCGAGCGGATCGCGAGCCTCGTGAACGACCTCCGCGACTACGGCGAGCCGCGGACGCTGAACCCTGAGCCGTACCACGTCAGGAGCCTCGTCGAGAACGCTGTCCGCTCGTGCGAGAAGCTCGCGAAGGACAGGTCGTGCGACATCACCGTCGAGCTCGAGGACCCGGCCCTCGTCCTCCCGCTGAACGCCCGCCGGATGCACCAGGTTTTCCGGAACCTCCTCGAGAACGCCGTCCTCCACTCGCCGGAGAGCGACACGGTGCGCATCGCGGCACGGAGGCTCTTCGCGGACGGTTTCTACTGGTGGACTTTCACCGTGGAGGACTCGGGGAGCGGCTTCGACGCGGAGACCCTCTCGCGGGCCTTCGAGCCCTTCTTCACGCGGCGCAAGGGAGGGACCGGCCTCGGACTCTCCATCGTCAAGCGCGTCGTCGAGGAGCACGGCGGAAGCGTCGAGGCGGCGAATCGGCCGGAGGGAGGAGCCTGCATCACGGTTCGCCTCCCCGCGCCGCACGCGCCGCTCCGTGTCCGTGGAGGTGCGAATGTCTGAGGCAACGGTCCTTCTGATCGAGGACG
The DNA here is from genome assembly GCA_002414905.1 of Holophagales bacterium UBA5066. Taxonomy (GTDB): domain Bacteria; phylum Acidobacteriota; class Thermoanaerobaculia; order UBA5066; family UBA5066; genus UBA5066. The sequence goes on from DIAY01000090.1 coordinate 5,063, forward strand.
ATCCCGCGGTCCGCCACGGCATCGCGGCCTTCCTGCGCGCCAACGGACTCGACGTCGACGAGGCGGACACCTGCCAGAAGGCGGTGGAGCGCTTCAAGGCCGTCGGCCACGACGTCGTCGTTGCCGACTACAGCCTCCCCGACGGGACCTCCCTCGACATCCTCCCGCAGGTCAAGAAGCTGAGCGAGGAGACGCCGTTCGTCATCCTCACGGCGCACGGCTCGATCGACCTCGCGGTCCGGGCGATCAAGGAAGGCGCCGAGCAGTTCCTGACGAAGCCCGTGGAGTCGAAGGCGCTCCTCATCCTCCTGAAGCGGCTCATTCAGCAGCAGCGGCTCCGAAAGCGGCAGGAGGTCGCCGCCCGGAGTCAGCCCGGAATGCTCAACCCCTTCGTCGGGACGAGTCCCCAGATCCGCCGCCTCGACGAGCGGGCCGCGCTCATGCTCGAGTGGGACAGCCCGGTTCTCATCCTCGGCGAGACCGGGTCCGGAAAAGGGGTCCTGGCGCGCTGGATCCACGCCAACGGCCCGCGACGGGAGGAGGCCTTCGTCAACCTCAACTGCGCCGGTCTCACCCGGGAGCTCCTCGAGTCGGAGCTCTTCGGACACGAACGGGGCGCCTTCACGGGGGCCGTCAACCCCAAGCCCGGGATGCTCGAGGTCGGACACCGGGGAATCGTCTTCCTCGACGAGATCGGAGACATGGACCCGGCGATCCAGCCGAAGCTCCTGAAGGCCCTCGAGGAGAAGACCTTTCGCCGTCTCGGAGACGTGCGCGACCGGCACGTCGACATCCGTCTCATCGCCAGCACGAACCTCGACCTCGAGGAGATGGTGAGGACGAAGAGGTTCCGCGACGACCTCTACTACCGGATCTCGACGCTCACCCTGCGGATCCCGCCTCTGAGGGAGCGCCCGGAGGACATCCTCATCCTGGCGCGGAACATCCTGGCGAGTGTCTGCGGGCGCATGGGTCGCCCGGGGGCCCAGCTCACCCGCGAGGCCGAGGCGGTCCTGACGAGGTACCCCTGGCCGGGGAACATCCGCGAGCTGGCCAACGTCCTCGAGCGCTCGATGATCCTCGTCAAGGGCGAAACTCTCGACGCCGCGGGTCTGGGGCTCGACGCGGTGCCGCCGATCCCTTCGCACGCCGAGAGCACCCTCCTGACGATGAAGGAGATGGAGCGGCTCTACGTCGAGCGCGTCCTGGCGAAAACGGGCGGGAACGTGACCGAGGCCGCGACCATCCTCGGCATGGCGAGGAGAACGCTCTACGACCGGATGAGAAACCTCGGTCTCGGCAGCGCGAAGGACTGAGCGGAACCCCGCACAGCGTGTGCGGGATCCCGCGTGGCGTCTTACGAGACCGGAGGAGCCCGTCAGGCGCCCCCGTTACCGGCCATCCCGGGTCCCCGACCCGGCGTTCAGCGCTCGCCCGGCCCGAAGACCCCTTTCGCCGGCACCGTCCCCGCGGGCAGCCGGCGCAGCAGCTCGACGAGCCGGTGCTCGCTCTCCCGGAGGCGCCGCGAGACCTCCCGTGCGATGTTCAGGACGAGGAGGAGGAACGCCTCCGGATCCTGCCGGCGGATCCCGAGCAGGTCGCGGTAGCGGAGGACGAGGAGCGACGTCTCGCCCACCGTTCTCACGGAGGCCGAGCGGGGCTGCACGTCGAGAAGGCTCATCTCCCCGAAGCAGTCGCCCGGCCCGAGCGTCGCCAGGACGAGATCGTCCGCCCGGTCCGGATCACGCTGGACGAGGACCTCGACGCCGCCTCTCTCCAGCACGTACATCTCGCGCGCTCCCTCCCCCTCGGCGAGGACCGGGCTCCCGTGAGGAAGCACTCGCCTCGCCAGATGGGAAACGATGAGTGCGAGGGCGGAGCGTCCGATCGCTCCGAACACCGGCGTCCCTTCGAGGAAGTCGAGATCAGGTGCGGGATCGTTCGTCGTATCGGACATCAGTACAGCTCCTCGCCGGGCGGAGGATGGCGACCGTAGGAATCCAGTTCGGGCTTGGGGGCTCGCCCGCAGGATACTGCGACCCGGAAGTCTCGCGAGCGCTCAGGGAGCCGAGACGGGGAGGCGAAAGACGTTCGCCAGGATGTAGAGGCCGGCGAGCGAGACCACTGCGGCCAGCAGCGGCGCCAGCGCCCATCCCGTCACGATCCCCCCCACGCTGCGCCATTTCACCGGGCTGCGCCTCACGAATGAGATCCCCAGGATTGCACCGACGACGGCCTGCGAGCTGGAGACGGGGACCAGAGGCGGCGCGGGCAGGCCGCCGGCGCGCAGGAGCTGCGACAGGCCCGGCGAGGCGAAGACGAAGAGGACCGTCGCCGTCGCAAAGACGACGATCAGGGCCGCGAGCGGCGACAGCACGGCGAGGTCAGATCCGAGCCGCTTCATGACCCTTTCCGAGTAGGTCGCGATCCCGACCGCGATGGCGAGCCCCCCGGCGAGGAAGAGCAGCTCGACGCTCGAAATCCGGAGCGGCCCGAGCGCCACCTCGGCCGGGAAAGGCGAAACGCGGAGAAAGACCCCCATCACGTTCGCGATGTTGTTCTGCCCGAGGCTGAAGGCGCCGAAACCGCCCACGACGAGGAGCCCGACGCGCGTCCAGGCGTCGACCTCCAGGAGATGGATCTTCACGTGCGGCATCGCGGCCCGGGCCGCCACGAACAACACCGCGGCCAGGCCGCCGGAGAGGAGAGGGCAGAGGAACCACGAGGTGACGATCCGGCCCAGCACCGCCGTGTCCGTGGTATGGCCGGTGAACAGGTTCCAGCCGATGATCGCCCCGACGATCGCCTGGGTCGTCGAGACGGGCAGGCCGATCCACTTCAGCAGGAGGAAGACCGACAGACCCGCCGCGAGCGCGACGCCGAAGGCCCCGGCAGGTGCGTCGACGCCTCCGAGCTGTCCGAGCGTTCCGGCCGCGCCTGTCACGCCCGCGACCGAGCCGAGGACGACGAAAATCCCCGCGACGAACGCCGCCGTCCGGAAGCGGACCATCTTCGTCGCGACGGCCGTCCCGAAGACGTTGGCGGCGTCGTTGGCCCCGAGCGCCCAGCCGAGGAATAGGCCGCTCGAAAGGAAGAGCCAGCTCAAAGGACGACAGTCCGCGCCGCGTTCAGGAGCCGGTCCCGGCGATGGCCCTGGCCGCGGCGGCCGGACGCGGCGACGCGCTGACGGGGAGCTCGAAGACGTTCTGGAGGACGAAGAGGCCGACGTAGGCGAGGGCGAGCGCCACGAGCGGCGCAGTGACCCAGCCGATCGCGATCTGCCCGAGCGGTTTCAGGCGGATGCCGCTTCGCCGCACGAGGGAGATCCCGAGAATGGCGCCGACGACCGCCTGCGTCGCCGAGACGGGGACGAGGGGCCATCCCGGCAGGTGAAGGGCCTGAAGGAGGCGCTGCAGCCCGGGGGAGCCGAAGAGGAAGAGGACGAGTCCCGCCGCCAGGACGACGACGAGCGCCGCGAGGGGGGACAGGGACGTCAGGCCCGAGCCGAGACGGAGCATCACCCGGTCGGAGTAGGTGCAGATCCCTGTCGCGATCGCCAGACCCCCGAGGAGGAAAAGCATCTCGACATTCGTCACCACGAGCGGGCCGAGTCGCGTCGTCTCCGGGAAGGGCGAGACCTTCACGAAGACTCCCATGACGTTCGCGATGTCGTTCATCCCCAGGGAAAACGCACCGAAGGCGCCGGCGACGAGCAGCGCGGCGCGCGTCCAGACGTCGACCTCGAGAAGGTGAAGCCGGCGTCGCTTCAGCCACAGGTGGATCAGGGCGAAGAGGCCTGCGGCGATCCCGGCGGCGAGAAGGGGGCTGATGATCCAGGACCCGAGGAGCTCCATCAGCGTCGTCAGGTCGGTCGGCCGGCCCGTGAAGAGGTTCCAGCCGAGGATCGCCCCGACGATCGCCTGCGTGATCGAGACGGGCTGCCCGATCTTCATCAGCAGGAGGACGACCGCGAGCGCGGCCGCGAGCGCGACCATGAACGCCCCCGCCGGGGCATCGATTGCCCCGAGGCGGCCGAGCGTCTTCGACGTCCCCTGCGCCCCCGCGTAGGAGCCGAGAACGACGAAGACGCTCCCGACGGCGGCCGCCGTCCGGAACTTCAGCATCCTCGAGCCGACCGCCGTCCCGAAGAGGTTCGCGGCGTCGTTCGCCCCGAGTGACCATCCGAGGAGGAGCCCGCTCGTCAGGAAGATCCAGGACATGGCCGGCCCGGCGTCCTAGATCGTCCGCTTGATCGTGTAGATGGCGAGACGATCGGCAACCTCTTCGGCCTTGTCCGACAGCGTCTCGACGTGGAGGCAGAAATAGCGAAGGTGGATCTTCCGGGCAAGCTCGATATCCGCGTCGAAGATCTTCCTCTTCAACGCGTCCGCCAGCCGGTCGGCCTCTTTCTCGAAGAAGTAGACCTTGTGGATGTGCGTCCGCACCGCCGTGATCTCCCGGAAGAAAGCGCGACACGAATCGACGAGATGCTGCGTCGCCTGGACACAGGACCTCCCGAGCGCAAGGTAGTCCGGCCTGAGGTCCTCGGGGATCTCCGGTCTTTCGACCTCGAACTGCCCGAGCGTCTGCTTGGCCTGGTCGATGACGTTGTCGAGGCTCTCGAGGAGACCGAGGACGTCGCCGCGGTGGTCCGGGATGAGCGACTCGGCGTAGAGTCGCGTCTCCACCTCGCGCCGGAGCGCGTCAGCCTTCGCCTCGAAGACGCCGATCGCAGCCCGCCGCTCCTCGAAGCTGTCCTTGTCATCGCGGAGGTAGTCGGCGAGCCCCTGCTCGAAGACGATGCACCCCTCGCTGACCGCGTCCAGGAACTCGTCGATCTGAGCTTCCAGGGCTCTCGTCCGTCGGAACAGAAGGCTCAAAGTACACCTCCGGGGAGATCCGGGAAGAGACCGGCGGTAGCCCTCGAGACCGGCCCCGCTGCTTCATGCCCGATTCCGGCCTCCGTCGCAGTCTCGTAAAAAGGGGCGGGCGCAGACAATCCGCGCCCGCCTGGAGGAGGAAGGGCGGGGGCGATCGCGCCCCCGCTCGCCGTACCGATCGCTCAGACTGCTGGCTGTCCGGCGAAGTGCTTCAGCGCCTTGATGTAGTTCGTGTTCTCGAACTTGTCGAGACCGAGCTTGCGGACGGTCGCGATGACGAGCGCGGGGTCTTCGTGCTCGACCGCGGCGGTCCGGATCGGCTTTCCGTCGAAGGTCAGGTTCGCCAGCTCGACGATGCAGCCGTC
>DIAY01000028.1:0-4806 GCA_002414905.1 Holophagales bacterium UBA5066
GCCTACATGAAGATCTTCGACGCCAACAAGGACGTCCTCACGGACCCCGACAAGATCAAGCCCGGCCAGAAGCTCCGCATTCCCGACTGACCGGGGCTCGGCCCCGCGCTACGCGGTCAGGTTTCTCGCCTTCGCCATCGCCCGAACCTTCGCCATCGCCTCTGCCGTTTTCGCTGCGGCCTGCGCCGTGTCGGAGAGGAAGCCTTCGGTCAGGCCGGTGTCGGCGATTCCGGACAGGTTGATCCTCACGTTCGCGAGGGCCCCTTCGACGGCGGCAGCGAGAAGGAGCGCGGCGACGAAGGCATCGGAGGCGCAGTTCGGGTTGCCCTTCTCGAGGACGACGGGAGCCTTCACGATCGCCTCCATCGAGAAGAACGCCGTCTGCATCGGGACAGTCGTCGCGAGGATCGTCGCCTCGGCGATCGCCGTCTTGCGCGCGGCCTTCTCCTCAGGCGTCTCCTTCGGGAGCCTGCGGGCCGCCACGATCGCGTCGTAGGCGCGGGTGTCCTCGTCCACGAGTCCCAGGAGCGTGTCCCGGCCCGCGTCCATGGCGGAGGCGATCCGCTCCAGCTCGTCCCACGCGTCCTTGTACTTCTCCTTGCCGAGCGTGAGGCGACAGACCATCCCGAGGAGGGCGGCTCCCATCGCCCCGGCCGCGGCCGAGGCGGAACCGCCGCCGGGGGCGGGGGCGTCAGAGGCGAGGGCGGTGCTGAAGTCGCGGACGGCGAGAGAGACGAGATCGGTCACGAGCTCCTCCTGCTGGGTTCTGCGGGGCGGGTCGCCCCCGGGGCGCTGTGCGGGCGCCCGCCGTTCAGGCGGACACGCGGCGGGAATCGCGGACGACGAGCCGGCCCGCGGCGACGACGTCCGTCACCGGGTTGACGCCGTAGTGGTAGACGAGGTGCTCGAGGCTGCGCCCGTCGATGAGGACGACGTCGGCCGCCTTCCCCGGCTCGAGAGAGCCGCGCCGGGCCGCCTCCCCGACCGAGGCCGCCGCGTTCAGTGTCATGGCGGTCAGCGTCTCCTCGACCGTCAACCCCATCCCGATGGTCGCGAAGAACGCGATGGCGGGAAGCGATTCGGTGTAGGAGGAGCCGGGGTTGCAGTCGGTGCCGAGGGCGACGGCGACGCCGGCCGACACCATCTCCCGCGCCGGGGCGTAGCGGTTCATCCGGAGGAAGACCGACGTCCCGGGAAGGAGCGTCGCGACGACCCCCGCCCTGGCCATGGCATGGATGCCGTCGGGCTGGGCGAAGAGAAGGTGGTCCGCCGAGAGTGCCCCCACCTCGGCGGCGAGGCGCGCCCCGCCGAGAGGCGTCAGCTCGTCGGCATGGAGGCGGGGCCGCAGGCCGCAGGCCTTGCCCGCCTCGAGGATCCGGCGCGACTCTTCGAGGCCGAAGACGCCGTGCTCGCAGAAGACGTCGACGAAGCGTGCCCCGTCCGCCGCGAGGGCCGGGAGGATCTCGTCGCAGCACTCCGCGATGTAGCGCGCTTTCTGCGCCTCCGAGCCGCGCCGCTCCAGCGGGACCTCGTGCGCGGGCAACGCCGTCGCCACGACGCCGACCGGGTGCCCGCCAGCAGCGGCTTTCAGCGCGGCCAGCTGCTTCCTCTCGGTGGGAAGGTCGAGGCCGTACCCGGTCTTGGCCTCGCAGAACGTCGTTCCGTGGAGGAGCATCCGGTCGAGGCGCGAGCGCGTGAGGAGCGTCAGCTCCTCGAGCGGAGCGCGCCGTGTCGCGTCGACGGTCGAGACGATCCCTCCCCCGGCCGCGGCGATCTCGGAGTAGCTCCTGCCTTTCAGCCGTTCGTTGAACTCGTTCTCGCGATGCCCCGCCCAGGGGATGTGCGTGTGCGGGTCGACGAAGCCCGGGAGCGCCGTCTTTCCCCGGCCGTCGAGGACGACGTCGCCGGGACCCGGCGCCTCCCCATGGAGCCGAACGTACTCCTCGTCGGTTCCGACCCAGGCGATGTCCTCGCCGTCCACGACGAGCGCGGCGTCCTCGATCCGGCGGAGCCGCCCCTGGTCGGCGCCCGTCCGCGCGGCGGCCCCGAGGGGCGTGGAAAGCTGCGAGAGGTGGCGGACGACGAGGCGGCTCAGACGGCCTCCCCGTCCTTTCGCTTCGGGCGCATGACCGAGACGGAGTGGTCAAGGTCCTCCTCTTCCTTGTCGAAGTTGAGGACCTGCTGGAACATGTCGAGCATCCCCTGGAGCTTGAGGTGGAAGTTCTTCCGTTCCACCCGCAGCTCGCGGATCCGCTTCTCCTTCTCGGCCGCCTTCTCGAGGGACTGCTGGACGAGACGCTCTCCCTGACGGTCGGCCTCGGCGAGGATCCGGTCGGCCTCGCGCTCGGAATCGGTTCGGAGCGTCTCCGCGTTTCGCTGCGCCATCATCAGCGTTTCGCGAAGCGAGCTCTCGGACTCGCGGTGCCGCGCGACTTCGTCCTTGAGATGGCCGTTTTCGCGCTCGAGCTCGTCGAGGGTCCGCATCAACTCCTCGAGGTCGTCGGCGACGACCTCGAGATACTGCGTCACCTCGTTCCGGTCGAACCCGCGGAACCGAAGGGAGAACGTCCGTTTACGAATGTCCAGAGGCGAGATGCTGGGTCTCATCACTCTCATTCTAGACCCTTTGCGCTTGCCAATCGCCTCCGCCCGGCACCCGGCGGGCGCGCCCTTTCACCACGCGAAGAGCTCTTCGCGCTGGGTGAGGGGTGGATCAGGAGCGCTTTTGGGCGAAGCGGAGGGGGTTAGTGGACCCGGCCGCTCCGGTCTTCCACGACGGTGAAACGGCGCCTGCGAAAGGGATTCCAGCGACGGCGGAAGGGCCGAACGCTTCCACCACCGCCGCGCCGCGAGGACCTCGCGAAAAACCACGCGACCGGGAGGCCGCCGAGGAGGAAGACGAGCTGGGCGAGCGAGCGCGACGACTCGAGCTCGCCGAAGACGACGAGGACGAGGGCAAGGAGCGCGAAGCCCTTTCGCGTCATCGGAAGGATCCCGAAGAGGTTCGCGGGAAGGCCCGGACCCAGGAGCGCCCAGACGACGATCATCGCCGTCAGGAGACCGGAGAGCCCCGCTCCTGCCATGGCGCCCGCCCGTGGGAAGAGGAGGGCCACGCCGCAGCCGAGGACCGCCGCGGCGACGACCGACGACAGGACGAAGAGGGCGAAGCGGCGTGAGCCGAAGACGCTCTCGAGCTCCCACCCGAACATCCAGAGGATGAGGAGCCCGAAGAGGACGTTGAAGATTCCGATGACGGCCAGGGGGTAGGTCACGAGCCGCCAGAGCTCGAGGGCCGGCCAGACCTTCTCGGGAAAGACCGTGAGGAGGTACATCCGCGAAGGGACGAGGAGGCCGGCGAGGTAGCCCGCGGCCGTCAGGACAAGGAGCGTCCGCGTGACGTTCGGGAGGCGGGACCAGCCGGGCGGACCCGCGAAGACGACGCGCCGCTCGGGCGTGTTCCAGCTCATCGGCGCGAGGGTAGCAGGGTCAGGAGCGGCTGCCGAAGATGGCTGTGCCGACGCGGACGACGGTCGCCCCTTCCTCGATGGCGGCCTCGAAGTCGTCGCTCATCCCCATCGAGAGCCCCGGCAGGCCGAGGCTCGCCGCGAGGCCCCGGAGTGCGACGAAGTGGGGGCGCGTGTCGCCGGGCGGCGGAATCGCCATCAGGCCGAGGAGGTCGAGCCGGGGCAGTGCACGCACCGTCTCGACGAGCGCCGGCGCGCCGGCCGGAGAGACCCCCGCTTTCGTCTCCTCGCCCCCCGTGTTCACCTCGACATACACCGAGAGCCGCCGCCCCGACTCGGCCGCGGCCCGGGCGAGGCGCCGGGCGATCTCCGCCGTGTCGACGGCGTGGAGGACGTCGGCGAGCCGCGCCGCCTTGTTCGTCTTGTTCGACTGGATCGGTCCGACGAGGTGCTTCACGGCGTCGCCAGGCAGCTGCGGGAACTTCCCCTCGGCCTCCTGGACCCGGTTCTCGCCGAAGTGCCGCACGCCCGCCTCGTACGCGGCGAGGAGATCCCCGAGCGGCCGGGTCTTCGTGACGGCGACGAGCGTCACGGCGGCCGGGTCGCGCCCCGCCCGGGACGCGGCCGCCGCGATGCGGGCCGTCACGCCCGCGAGGTTCGCGGCGATCTCCCCGGCCCGGCTCAGCCTCTCGCTCCGCCGAGGAGGCCCGCCGTCACGGCAGGCCGCTGCCGTCCCAGTAGAGGATCCGCTTGCAGCTCTCGCACTGGAGGATCTCGTGGGAGAGGCGGAGATCGGAGAGGAGCTGCGGCCGGAGCCTCACGTTGCACGAGGAGCAGGCGGCCGTCTGGGCGGCGACCATCGCCACGCGAGCGACGGCAACACCCGAGCGCATCTTGGCGATCCGGTCGAAGACCCCCATGAGCCGCTTTTCGATCGTCGTGCGGATCTCGGCGGCCGCCTTCTCGGCAACCGTAATCTCGGCGGAGAGCTTCGCCTGCTCGGCGCGCCACTCGGCCATCTGCTGTTCGTACCCCGCCTCCTCCTCCCCGGAGGTGGCGGCCAGGGCCTCCTCGTCGGCCCGTGCCAGGGAGAGCGTCTCCTCGATCTGGAGGAGCTCGTCTTCCCTCGCACGGATCTCGCGCTGGGCGTGGTCGACCTCGGTGAGAAGGGCCGTGTACTCGTGCTGACCCTTCACGGCCTTGCGCTTGGCCTCGGACTTCTTCAGCTGCTCAGCGTAGCCGGCGACCTGCTCGTCGAGCTCGTTCTTGCGGGCCTCGGCCTGCGCGCGCCGCGACGCGACTTCCTGCCGTTTCCGCTGGAAGTCCTGCCAGGCCGCCTCGA
>DIAY01000028.1:4945-5991 GCA_002414905.1 Holophagales bacterium UBA5066
GTGGGCTTCGAGGAGGAGCTCCTGGAGGCGGAAGAGGCGCTTGAGCGCGCCGGACGGCGATTTGTCGGTCAAGGAAAGATCCCCCAAAAAAGTGAACGGGCGCCCACCGGCGCCCGTTCTGTCATTCGGATAGACCCCCGGCGCATCAAAGCACCGGAGGAACGGTCAAAGTCTCGTGGCACGCCCGTCTGATTCTCCCGAACCGGTGGGTCCGCTCGGATTCGAACCGAGGACCCGCCGGTTATGAGCCGGTGGCTCTAACCGCTGAGCTACGGACCCACTTTCGAGTTCAGGATATCACGCGCCGAAGGACCGGAGCTCGAGGTGACCCGGCGGCCCGGGTTTCCCTTTCGTTCCACGCGAGCGTAGCGAGCAGCCTTTCCGCGCGGAGGGGTTTGGGGGACCCGGCGGCCCGGGTTTCCCTTCATCCCGCGCGAGCGAAGCGAGCAGCCTTACCGCGCGGAGGGGTTTGGGAAACCCGGCGGTCCGGGCTTCCCTTCATCCCGCGCGAGCGAAGCGAGCAGCCTTACCGCGCGGAGGGGTTTGGGGGACCCGGCGGCCCGGGTCCCCCAGGATCATGGACAGCCTTCAGACGTTGACGTCGATGAACGGCCGAAGCTTCTTGGCCCGCGACGGATGGCGGAGCTTGCGCAGCGCCTTCGACTCGATCTGCCGGATCCGCTCGCGCGTCACGTTGAAGCTCTTGCCCACTTCCTCGAGCGTGTGCTCGGCGCCGTCGCCGACACCGAAGCGCATCCGGAGCACCTGCTCCTCGCGCGGCGTGAGAGTCTTGAGCGTCCGGCGGGTCTGGTCGCGGAGGTTCGCGACGATGACCGCGTCGATCGGGGAGACGACGTTGCGGTCCTCGATGAAGTCGCCGAGGTGACTGTCTTCCTCTTCCCCGATCGGGGTCTCGAGGGAGATCGGCTCCTGGGCGATCTTCATGATCTTGCGGACCTTCGACGCCGGCATGTCCATCCGCTTGGCGATCTCTTCGGCGGTCGGCTCGCGCCCGAGCTCCTGGACGAGCGAACGCTGCGTCCGGG
>DIAY01000078.1:0-4691 GCA_002414905.1 Holophagales bacterium UBA5066
TCCTTGCCACCGGGGGCCGATCGGTTCTCGCCGGAGGAGCCGACGCGGCGGGCTTCGAATGGGCCGCCTTTTTCGGCCACGCGATTCGTCCCCTCTGTCCCGCGCTCGTTCCGCTTACCGGCTCTTCGCCCGCGCACGCGGCCCTCTCCGGGGTTTCCCTCGAGGCGACGGTCACGGTGGCGAGCGGAGAAGAGTCGGTCACGACCCGCGGCGGGTTTCTCTTTACCCACAAGGGCTGGAGCGGGCCGGCCGTCCTCGACGTCTCCCACGTCGCCTCGCGGGCGCTCGTCGAAGGGCGACCGTTCACCGTGACCGTGTCGTTCGGCGGGAGCGCCGAGGAGTGGGAGGCGGCGCTGCGAGCCCACTCTGGCTCCGGTGCCGTCCTGGGCGTCCTCCGGCGATCGCTGCCGGATCGCGTCGCCGCCCTCGTCCTCGGCGAGGCGGGTGTTGCGGGCGACGTGCCGCTCCACCGCCTCTCCCGCGAGGCGCGGCGCGAGGTCGTCCGTGCGCTCACCGCGCTCCCGTTGCCGGTCGAGGGGACCGAGGGCTATCGAACCGCGGAGGTGACGGCCGGCGGTGTGGCGCTGGAAGAGGTCGACCCCGGAAGCGGCGCGAGCCGCCTCGTCCCCGGCCTCTTTCTCGCCGGGGAGATCCTCGATGCCACCGGCCCGATCGGCGGCTTCAACTTTCAGTGGGCGTGGGCGACGGGGAGAACGGCGGGGGAGGGCGCGGCGAAGTCGTTTCTCGCCGGCGCGGTCGGTCAGCCCTTGACCGTGAATCCGCGGGCCTGAAGGAGGGTCCGAACTCTCTCCCTCACGTCCCCGGCCAGTTCGATAGCCCCCGGCTTCACCGTGCCGCCTACCGCGCACGACTTCTTCAACACCTTCGCGAGCTCCTCGAGGAACGGGCCGTTGTCGGGGAGGGCGTCGACGATCGTCACGCTCTTGCCGCCGCGCCCCTTCTTCTCGATCCGCAGCTTCGCCGTCACCTTCGCAGGCACCGGCTCGTCGAGCTTCTTCGAGCAGCGGCAGTCGTTCGCCGGCCAGCCGCAGGTCGGGCAAACCCGCCCCTTGTCGCTCGAGTAGACGACGCGTCCGTTCACGGGCGGATCATGGCAGAGGGGCGGCTCAACGCTCGTCCTCGGCGCCTTCGGAGCCCGTGACGAGGAGGTCGAAGCTTCCGCCCTCCGCCAGGAGGCGGTCCACGGTCCCGGGCAGGAAACGGGCGGCGAGCCCGCGTCGGGACGGGGGCCCGACGATGACGAAGCCGACGCTCTCCTCGTGGACGAAGCGGAGGATCTCCGCCGCCACGTCCTCGGCCTCCCTCACGACGACGGTCGCGCCGAGCGTCATCGCCAGCTCGATCGTCTCGGTGAGGGAACGGTGCTCCAGCGCGGAGAGCCGCTCGGGCCGTTCCCGGATCCGCCTCACGTGGATGGCGAACCACCGCGTGTTCATCCGTCCTGCGATACGCGAGGCCCTGAGAATCAGCTTGCGCCCGACCTCCGGCTGGAGCGGGAGGGCGACGGCCACGCGGGCTTGTGGCTTGGTCGTCTCGAGGGTGCCGCTGTCGTGGCCGTCGGCCTCGATGTGATCGGCCGTCTGGAAGAGCGTCAGCTCCCTCAGGCGCGTCAGCTTCTCCTCGGTGAAGAAGTTCGCGAGTGCCTGCTCGGCCTTCTCGAAGGCGTAGACCTTCCCCCCGCGAATCCGTTCCCTCAGCTCCTCGACCGGGAGGTCGACGACGACGAGGGCGTCCGCGTCGCGGACGATCCGGTCCGGAAGCCGTTCCCTCACTTCGATGCCGGTGACGGAGCCGACGACGTCCTGCACGCCCTCGAGGTGCTGGACGTTCACCGCCGCCATTACGGAGATCCCCGCCGCGAGAATCTCCTCGACGTCCTTCCACCGCTTCTCGTTCCGGCTTCCCGGGGCGTTCGTGTGGGCCAGCTCGTCGACGAGGACGACGTCGGCTTTCCGTCGCAGGATCGCGTCGAGGTCCATCTCTTCGAGAACGACGCCCTGGTAGCTCACCTGCTTGCGCGGGACGAGCTCGAGGTCGCCGATCCGGGCCGCGGTCTCGGGGCGCCCGTGCGTCTCGACGTACCCGATGACGACGTCCGCGCCGCGGCTGCGGACGTGCAGCGCGTCGTCCAGCATCTTGTAGGTCTTCCCGACCCCGGCGGCCATCCCCAGGTAGACCTTCAGCTTGCCGGGCCGCGCATCTCGCGATGCCCTGCGAAGGAAGGCCTCGGGGGCGAGCCTGCGGTCGTCAGCGGGTTTTGGCACGGTCTCGATTATCGAAGCCCGCGGGGGTTTTCCCGCGCGAGATCGTCAGAAAGTCGCAACGGCTCCGAGGACGGCGAGGAGCTGGCTCTCCATCCCTTCGCCGGTGACGGGCCCGTCGAAGAGGGGCGCCGTCGAGTGGTCGTACCGCACGTCGAGCTTCAGGATGAGCTGCTCGTGCGGACGGTGCTCGAAGGTTCCGGTCACTCCCCAGAGCTTCTGGGCGAAGCCCGAGATCCCTGCGTCGGGGTCCGAGAACCGCTCTGCCCGAAGGGCGATCGCGCTCTTCTCGCTCAGGGCGACCCTCGCAGAGACGAATGCGCCCCACCAGGTCGCTGCGTCGAGGCCGGGCCGGCTCTGGCTCCCGGCGTCCAGCTCGCTCGTGATCGCGAGGGATGGTGTCGCGCGCCAGGTGACGACGAGGTCGCCGAACGATCTCCAGTGAGCGGAGTCGTTGGGCAGCTCGGGCCCGGCGAGGCCGTTCAGGCCGATGTCGAGCGCGGCGGAGGTCCAGGCGAGGCCGGCGCCGATCGTCTTCCCGTCGTTGTTGTCCCCGATGATCTGCCAGCCGTTCAAGAGGTGGATCTGCCCTGAGAACCCTTTCCCGAGCGGGGCCGACGCCTTGATCCCGGCCTGGTACCAGGGGGTGTACTCGGCGACGAAGGAGCGCGTGTAGTGCGTGTTGTCTTTCGAGAAGTACGCCTCGGCGCCGACGTGGCTCGGGAAGATCCCGCCTTCTACCAGGATCTGGCTTCCGGGGAACTGCCAGGAGATCGAGGCGTACTGAACGACGTCCCAGACGTAGGGTCCGATGGCATTGCCGGTGGGCTCGCCCGCGTGGATGAGCCTGGTGCTGTTGCCCCAGTTCAGGACCACCCGAAATCCGAGAGGTTCCGGGTCCTTTACGGCCTCGACGGCGACCAGGTTGAGACCGAGCTGGTTGGCCTTTTTCGCAGTCGAGCCCGTCCCCGGGAGGAAGTTGTCACGGGTCGCCGGCCGGTTCGTGTTGTACGCGGCGTAGACGTCGACGAACCCGGAGAACCGGACGCCGTCGAGGAGGCCGGCCTCCTGCCTGGCGGGTGCAGGGGCCGTGACGGGGCCTGGCGCCCCGGGCTCCTCGGCCTCGGCCGCGGCCGCCGTCAGGGCGGCAACGAAGAGGAACGTCCGGAAGAGCGCGGGGCGCGGCAGGAGCCGGGTCATGGAGTCGAGTCCTTTGTCGTCGGGACGCACGGCGTCTCGTTCAGCGCCCGGCCGGGACCGGGGCGGCGCGGCGATCCTCAAGGTCGAGGTTCAGGAGGAGGACGTTCACACGTGGCTCGCCGAAGAGCCCGAGGAAACGGCCTTCCGTGTGGCGCGCGACGATTGCCTCGAGGTCGGCTGCGGACAGGCCAGTCTCCCTCGATACACGCGGGACCTGCCACAACGCGAACTCGGGAGAGACGTGCGGGTCGAGGCCGGAGCCCGACGCGGTTACGGCATCGGCCGGGACGGGTCTCCTCGCACCGAGGTTCTCCGCGCGCGCCTTCGCGACTTCCGCGGTCACCCGATCGGCGAGGGCCCTCGACGTTGGTCCGAGGTTCGATCCTCCGGAAGCAGCCGCGTCGTAGCCGTTGCCGGCCGCCGAGGGGCGGGTTCGGAAGAAGCCGGGTGAAGTCACCGCCTGGCCGATGAGCGAGGAGCCGACGACCTTTCCGTCTCGGGAGACGAACGAACCGCCCGCCGCGTGCGGGAAGGCGACGCGGCCGACAGCCCAGACAGCCGCGGGATAGACGAAGCCCAGAAGGATCGTGAAGACGACGAGGAGGCGGACGGAGACGAATACGTGGCTTTTCACGGCAGATACCTCAGGCGAGCTTCACGGCGACGAGGAGGAGGTCGATCAGCTTGATCCCGACGAACGGCGCGACGAGGCCGCCGAGACCGTAGATCAGCAGATTGCGGCGAAGTATTCGCCCCGCGCCGAGGGGCCGGTACGAGACTCCCCGGAGTGCGAGCGGGATCAGGGCGACGATGATGAGCGCATTGAAGATGACGGCCGAGAGGATCGCGCTCTCGGCGGTGGCGAGCCTCATGACGTTGAGCGCCTGGAGCTGGGGGAACGTCGCGACGAAGAGAGCGGGGAGGATGGCGAAGTACTTCGCCACGTCGTTCGAGATGGAGAAGGTCGTCAGCGCGCCCCGTGTCATCAGGAGCTGCTTGCCGATCTCGACGACCTCGATCAGCTTCGTCGGGTTCGAGTCGAGATCCACCATGTTCCCGGCTTCCTTCGCCGCCTGGGTGCCGGTGTTCATCGCCATCCCGACGTCGGCCTGGGCGAGCGCGGGCGCGTCGTTCGTCCCGTCGCCGGTCATCGCCACGAGGTTCCCGCTGGCCTGCTCCTTCCTAATGAGAGCGAGCTTGTCTTCGGGC
>DIAY01000078.1:4862-17152 GCA_002414905.1 Holophagales bacterium UBA5066
AGCGGGTTGTCGCCCGTGATCATCACCGTCCGGATCCCCATGGCCCGGAGGCGGTCGAACCTCTCCTTCATCCCGCCCTTGACGACGTCCTTGAGATAGATCGTCCCGGCGACCTTCCCGCCGTCGGTGACGACGAGCGGCGTCCCGCCCTCGCCGGCGATCCGGGCGACGTCGCGGCGGACCTCCTCGGGGAAGCGCCCGCCCTCGGCCCTCACGAACGCGTCGACCGTGTCGGCCGCCCCCTTCCGCACCTTCCGCCCCCCCTCGAAGTCGAGGCCCGACATCCGCGTCCGGGCCGTGAACGGGACGAAGTGCGCGTGCAGCTCGCGCAGCTCGCGGCCCCGAATTCCATGCCTCTCCTTGGCGAGGATGACGATCGAGCGCCCCTCGGGCGTCTCGTCGGCGAGCGAAGCGAGCTGTGCCAGCTCGGCCAGCTCGCGGGCGTCGACACCGGGCGCCGGGAGGAACTCGGCGGCCTGGCGGTTGCCGAGCGTGATCGTTCCCGTCTTGTCGAGGAGAAGGACGTTGACGTCGCCCGAGGCCTCGACGGCCCGGCCCGACATGGCGAGGACGTTGTGACGGAGGACGCGGTCCATCCCCGCGATGCCGATGGCCGAGAGGAGGCCGCCGATCGTCGTCGGGATGAGACAGACGAGGAGCGCCACGAGGACGGTGGGAGAAAGGTCGCTCCCCGAATAGAGGGCGAAGGGGCGAAGAGTGAGCGTTGCGAAGAGGAAGACGATCGTCAGGCCTGCGAGGAGGATGTCGAGAGCGATCTCGTTCGGCGTCTTCTGCCGCTCGGCCCCCTCGACGAGCCTGATCATCCGGTCGAGGAAGGTCGAGCCGGGCTCGGAGGTGATCTCGACGACGATCCGGTCGGAGAGGACCTTCGTCCCGCCGGTGACCGCCGAACGATCGCCTCCCGCCTCCCGGATCACAGGAGCCGACTCGCCGGTAATGGCGGATTCGTCGACCGACGCGATCCCTTCGACGACGGTCCCGTCGCCGGGGATCAGCTGGTTCGCCTCGACGACGACGAGGTCGCCCTTCCGGAGCGTGGAGGAGGGGACACTCTCTTCGCGCCGTTCGGAGCCGGCGAGGCGCCGCGCGACGGAGTCCGTCTTCGTCCGGCGAAGCGAGTCGGCCTGGGCCTTTCCGCGCCCCTCGGCAACCGCCTCGGCGAAGTTCGCGAAGAGGACCGTCGCCCAGAGCCAGAGGACGACCTGGAGCTGGAAGGAGAACGACCCGCGCGTCCCGAGCCCGAGGAGGGCAAGCGTGGCGAGGACGGCACCGGCCTCGACGACGAACATCACGGGGTTTCTCGCCATGTGGCGCGGGTGGAGCTTGCGGAAGGAGTCGGCCGCGGCCCGGGTGAGGAGGGCGCGGTCGAGCAGCTTGATCTCGGAGGGTTTGGTCATCGGTTCAACCTCAGAACGTCCGGCCCGCGGCCATCAACAGGTGCTCGACGACCGGACCGAGGGAGAGGACGGGAAAGAAGGTGAGCGCCCCGACGACGAGGATCACGCCGGCGAGGAGGAGGGTGAAGAGAGGGCCGTCGACGGGAAACGTCCCGGCCGATTCCGCCTGCCTCTTCTTCGCAGCGAGCGATCCGGCCATCCCGAGGATCGGGACGATCATCAGGAACCGTCCGAAGAACATCGAAAGGCCGAGGAGGACGTTGTAGAAAGTCGTGTTCGCGTTGAGGCCGGCGAAGGCGCTGCCGTTGTTACCGGTCGCGCTCGTGAAGGCGTAGAGAGCTTCCGAGAGGCCGTGAGGGCCGGCGTTCGCGAGGCTCGAAAGACCGTCCTTCGTCGTGACGGCGGTCGCCGTCCCGACCAGGATGCAGAACGTCAGGACGAGGACGGCCAGCATCGCCAGCTTCACCTCGGCCCCTTCGATCTTCTTGCCCAGGTACTCGGGCGTCCGCCCGACCATCAGGCCGGCGATGAAGACCGAGAGGACGACGAAGACGAAGACGCCGTAGAGCCCCGCGCCGACCCCGCCGAAGATCACCTCGCCGAGCTGCATGTTGACGAGGGGGACGAGTCCGCCGAGGGGCGTGAAGGAGTCGTGCATCCCGTTCACGGCGCCGCAGGAGGCGGCCGTCGTGACGGTGGCAAAGAGGGCGGTGTCGCCGGGACCGAAGCGGACTTCCTTCCCCTCCATGTTCCCGGCCGCGGCGTCGACCCCGGCCGCGTGATGGATCGGGTTGCCCCGTGTCTCGGCCCAGGCCGTGACGCCCGCGCCGACGAGGAAGAGAAGACTCATGGCCCCGAAGACCGCCCAGCCGTGGCGCGTCTTCCCGGTCATCGACCCGAGGGTGTACGTGAGGCCCGCCGGGATGGCGAAGATGAGGAGCATCTCGAGGAGGTTCGTCGCAGGCGTCGGGTTCTCGTACGGGTGGGAGGAGTTGGCGTTGAAGAATCCGCCGCCGTTCGTCCCGAGCTCCTTGATCGCCTCCTGGGAAGCGACCGGGCCGAGCGGAACCGTCTGCGTCGCGCCGTCGAGCGTCGTGACTTTCACCGAAGCCGAGAAGCTCTGGACGACGCCCCGGGACATCAGGGCGACCGCGGCCACGAGCGAGAGGGGGAGGAGGACCCAGAGGGTCGAGCGGGTCAGGTCGACCCAGAAGTTACCAATGGTCTTCGACTCTGCACGGGCGATTCCCCTGATCACCGCGACCGCGATCGCGATGCCGGTGGCGGCCGAGAGGAAGTTCTGGAGGGCGAGCGCCGCCATCTGGGTCAGGTGCGACATCGTCGCCTCGCCCGCGTACGCCTGCCAGTTCGTGTTCGTGACGAAGGAGATCGCCGTGTTCCAGGCGAGAGCGGGCGGTACGGCGGGGAGGCGGTCGGGGTTCAGCGGCAGGAGGTGCTGGAGGCGCTCGACGGCGTAGACGCCGAAGACGCCGAGGACGGAGAAGACGAGCAGGGAGGAGGCGTACGCCTTCCATTCCTGCTCCTTCCTCGCCTCGACGCCGCCGAGGCGGTAGACGAGCCGCTCGACCGGCCCGAGGACGGGGTCCAGGTACGTCCGCTCCCCCGAGAAGACCCTGCGCATATAGAGACCGAGAGGCTTCGTCACGGCGAGGACGAGAAGGAAGTAGACCGCGATCTTCAGGAACACGAGGGACGTCATGTCAGAGCTTCTCCGGCTTCAGGAGGGCGAAGAGGAGGTAGCCGAGCGCGACGGTGGCAAGGACGAGGCCGGCGAGGGACTCAGCGCTCATCGCGGTCTTCCGGAAGGAGGGCGGCGCAGCCCCGGACGTAGAGGAGGCCGAGGCCTCCCAGGACGAAGGTCAGGAGGACGAAGAGGGAGTCGAGCATTACAGGGGCACTCAGAGGCGGTCGCCCGGCTTCGTCCGGGCCGACTCTCCGAAGAACAGGAGGACGGTGACGCCGAAGAGGACGATGAAGGTGGTCATGTGCGATTCCCTTTCCGAGGGGGAATCTGCGGCGATGGGATACAAGAAGTCCGGAAGGTGGCCGAAAGAAACCGCAAAGATGCCGCGGTCTCAGTGTCGGACTGCGGCCTGGAAGGACCCGGATCCCGGCGTTACTCGCCTATCGGCTCGGCGACGAACCGGTAACCGACCCACGGCTCGGTGACGACGTAGCGGGGCGAGGAGGGATCGGGCTCGACTTTCCGACGCATCGAGCCGACGTGGACCCGGACCGTGTCCGGCGTCGTTCCGGCCGCACCTCGCCAGACCCGTCCGATGATCTTCGCGATCGTGACGGGCTTGCCCGCGTTCGTCGCGAGGAGCTCGAGGATCGAAAGCTCCGTCGGGGTCAGCTTCAGCTCCCTCTCGCCCTGTACGACGCGTCGCCGCTCCAGGTCGACGGTCAGTCCGTCGAACCGGAGGACCCGGGGTCCGGCGCCGCCACCGCTGCGGCGCAGGTGCGCCCTCACGCGGGCGAGGAGCTCCGGAAGGGAAAAGGGCTTCGTGACGTAGTCGTCGGCACCGAGGTCGAGAGCGCGGATCTTGTCGCTGTCGGCTCCGCGGACCGAGAGGACCAGGACCGGGGTCGTCCCGGCCTTCCGGACGCCTGCGACGACCTCGAACCCGTCGGATACGGGCATCGCGAGGTCGGTCAGGACGAGGTCGGGCTCCTCCCGCTCGAATGCCGAGAGAGCGTCACGCCCGTTCGAAGCCTCGGTCACTTCGTACCCCTCGGCTCGGAGCTCGGAGGAGAGGGAGCGGCGGATCGCGGCATCGTCGTCGGCGACGAGGATTCGAGGCGAACGGCGGATCACGGCTCCTCCGGCTCCGGGGAGGACGGGAAGTCGACGCGTGCGATGGTCCCTCCGAGAGGACGCGGGAGAAGGGTCACGTCGCCGCCGTTGGCGGTCGTCAACCCGTGGACGATCTCGAGGCCGAGGCCGCGGCGCCTGGCGTCGGGGTGGTCGCCGTCGGAGAGCGACCCGTCTGCCCGCCGCGCAAGACCCGGGCCCCGGTCCGCGATTTCGAGCCGAACCCGGTCCCGATCCGCCGGGTGCGCGGTGGCCGAGAGCTCCAGCGCCGTCCCGTCCGGAGCCGCGCGCGCCGCGTTCTCGAGGAGGTTCACGAGGACCTCGAGAGCGAGCGACGGGTCGACGAAGAGGTCGGGGCAGTCGCGAGCAACGGTGACGTGGACGGGATGCGTGTCGAGGAGAAGTGGCAACGCCTCGCGGGCGGCCCGGAAGAGGTCGGCGGCGGGCGTCGGCTCCGGGTTCGGGCGGCTGCGTCCGGCCTCGAGGTACGCGAGGGCGAGGAGGTTGTCGATCCGGCGGGCCAGGCGCGAGGTCTCACGGGCGAGGCCGTCGAGATCCGCGCCTGCGGCCGGAGAAACCTGGCGGCGGAGCGACTCGATCTGGATCGTCATCGCGGTCAGCGGCGTGCGGAGGTCGTGAGAGACGGCGCGGAGAAGCGATGTCTTCAACGCCTCGCTCTGCGTCACCGCCTCGTGGTGAGCGCTTTCCGACATGAATCGTTCGCGCTCGACGGCAAGGGCGACGAGCCGTGCGGCGGGCTCGAGGACGGCCCGGCTCGCCTCCGTGCCGAGCAGGACGAGGACGCCGCTCGTCCGTCCTCCGATGACGAGGGGGAGATAGACGTCGCGGCCTGTGCCCCGTGCGGGGACTTCCGCTCCTTCCAGCCTTTCGGCGACCGTCCGGGCGAGCTTCCCCGCCTCGGGAGGGAGCTCTTCGCCCGACCAGGAGATCGTTTTGGGCCCCGGCTCTCCTTCCGGGAACGAGAGGAGTCCCCCCGCCCTCGCGCCGAGCGCTCTGGTGACCCGCTCCGCTGCCTCGCCGAGCAGGCCGACACGGTTCGTCGCGGCGAACAGGTCGACGGAAAGGCCGTAGAGGAGCTCCACCTCACCTCGCCGGGCATCGGCTTCCGCGGCTTTCCTTCGGGCCCGGATGACGAGCCGGCTCGTGACGACGGCCACGATGAGAAATGAAGTGAGAGCGGTCCAGTTCGCGGGCTCGGCGATCGTGAAGGTGCGAAGCGGCGGGAGGAAGAACCAGTTGAACGCGAGCGTCGCCGAGACGGAGCCGACGACCGCCGCTGCCAGCCCCCGGGAGACGGCCAGAGCGAGGACGACGAGGAGGAAGAGGAAGCCGGCCGTGGTCGGGTTCAGGTCGCCGAGAAGTCCGAGACCCGTCGAGCCGAGGACGGCGGCGAGAGCGAGGAAGACGTCCACCGGGTGCCGTTGCACGCCGGGAGAGAGCCCGGGGGGTCGGAGAGTCGTCACGTTCACCGTCTCGCTCCCATCATAGAAGCCGTGGCACGATGCCGCCGTGCCCGATCCGATCGACGTCAGCACGACCGTCCGCGTCCCCGCCGCCGCCCTGGAGGCGCGAGGCGTTCGCTCGGGCGGCCCGGGAGGCCAGAACGTCAACAAGGTCGCGTCGAAGGCCGAGCTCCTCGTCGACCTCGCCCTCGTCGAAGGGCTCGACGAAGGGGCGCAGGCACGCCTCGCAGCGCTCGCCGAGAGCCGCCGCGACGCCGAAGGGCGGCTGCGCGTGACGGCGGGGGAGAGCCGTGACTACCACCGGAACCTCGAGACGGCGCGGGAGAAGGTACGGGCCCTCGTTGCGAAGGCGCTCGTCGTCCCGAAGCGGCGCCGCCCCACCCGCCCCACGGCCGGCTCCCGCGAGCGGCGGATCGACGCGAAGAAGCGGGACGCGAAGGTGAAGAAAGCGCGTGCGGCGCCGCCGCGCGGCGACGATTAGGCGCCCGGCGGCTACCGCCGCGTGATCGGCGTCGGCTGGCGCTCCTCGTCCACGTTTACGTAGACCACCTCGGCCTCGGTGACCTTCATGCCAGGGCCGGCACCCATCCGCCGCTGGGCCTCGACCGTGACCTTGATCGTGATCGAGGTCCTGCCGATCCGGATGACCTCGGTGTAGAAGGAGACGAGGTCGCCGACGAAGACCGGTTCGTGGAAGACGACCTCGGTCATCTTCACCGTCACCATCGAATCGCAATGAGCGCGGGCTGCGACGGCGCCCGCGAGGTCGATGTACGACAGCAGGACGCCTCCGAAGATCGTGCCGTGGGCGTTCGTGTCCTTCGGCATGAGGGTGACCCGGATGGCGGGGCTGCGTCCGTCGTTCATCGGGCGATTATGTCCGCGCGGCCGGTAGACTCCCCCTGCCCACGGATTCCACCCGGGAGGTCATCTTGGCCAACGAGCTGTTCCTCGGTCGTTCCGTCACGAAGGCGCCGGCGCCCCTCGCGCTCGACCCCGACGACCTGATGACTCACGGGCTCATCGTCGGGATGACCGGGAGCGGCAAGACCGCCCTTGGGATCCTCGTGATCGAGGAGCTCCTCAAGCAGGGGATCCCCGTCCTGGCGATCGACCCGAAGGGAGACCTCGGAAACCTCGCCCTCGCCTTCCCGCGGCTCGCCCCCGACGAGTTCGCGCCGTGGGTCCCGTCCGGAGGCGGAGCCACGCCCGAAGGCGAGGCGAAGAAGTGGAGCGAGGGGCTCGCGGGCTGGGGGATCTCGGCGGCCGACGTCGCCGCGTACGCGGCCTCGCGGCAGGTGACGATCTTCACTCCCGGCTCGACCTCCGGCGTGCAGGTCGACCTCCTCGGCGCCCTCGCCCCGCCGCCCGACGGTGCACAGAGCGAGGAGGGGCGCGACCTGATGACCGCCTTCCTCGGTGGCCTTCTCGGCCTGCTCGGCCGCAATGCCGACCCGGTTTCCTCGCGAGATTTCATCCTCCTGGCGCGCTGCGTGGAGGAGATCTGGGGGAAGGGGGAGACGGCCACGCTGGAGTCGCTCGTCGGGGCGGCGGCGCAGCCCCCCTTCTCGGCGATCGGAGCGCTGCCGCTCGAGACGTTCTTCCCGAAGAAGGAGCGCGACGGCCTCGTCCTGGGGCTCAACAGTCTCCTCGCCTCGCCGGCGACGTCCGCCTTCCGGGGCGGCGTCCCGCTCGACATCGACGCCCTTCTCGGCGGTAAAGGAAGTCCGGCGAAGCTCTCCATCTTCTCGATCGCGCACCTCTCGGACCCCGAGCGGCTCTTCGTCGTCGCGACGCTCCTGTCGCGCGTCCGCTCCTGGCTCCGCTCACAGCCAGGCTCCACGTCCTTGCGCGCGCTGATCTACATCGACGAGATCTTCGGGTTCTTCCCGCCCTCGAGCGAGCCGCCGACAAAGAAGCCCCTCCTTTCGCTCCTGAAGCAGGCGCGGGCGTACGGTGTCGGAACGGTCCTCGCCACGCAGAACCCGGTGGACCTCGACTACAAGGGCCTGTCGAACTGTGGCTGCTGGTGGGTCGGGACGCTCCAGACCGAGCGCGACCGCCGCCGCCTCGCTGACGGCCTGACCGACGCGGCGGGCCTGACGGACGTCGACGCCCTCCTGAACCAGACCAAGAAGCGGACCTTCCTCCTCCACGACGTTCACCGGAAAGGGCCGGAGATCTTCGAGACCCGCTGGGCGATGAGCTACCTGCGCGGCCCGATGACGCGCGACGAGCTGACGAAGCTGAAGAGCTCGGGACCGGCGTACGTGGCATCGGCTGCACCGGGCGCCGCCTTCGCCGCCGGAGGGGTCGCCGCGGCGGCCGTCGCCGGCGTGCCGCCTGCTCCGCCGAAGCCCGCCGCTCCCGCCGGCCCCCCGATGCTCCCGTCCGAATGGCCGGCCCGCTGGCTCGATCGGCGCGGTGGGGATCGAGCGGTGCCGTATCTCTGGGTCAAGGCGGCCGTCCGCTACAAGAGTGGAAAAGGGACGTCGGACGAGATCACGACGACGAAGCTCTTCCCGCTCGAAGGGGACACGCCACGCCAGGTCGTGCAGGCCGACATGCTCGACCTCGAGGGCAAGGAGCTGCGCGACGCGGCGCCTCGAACCCTCCAGTACGGCGGGCTTCCCGCCTGGCTCGGGGCCAGGGGCGTGAAAGAGGCCGAGAAGGCCGTGAAAGACCGTCTCCCCGACCTCCTTGCCACGACTCTGTTGAGAGACCCGCTGTCGGGGCTCCTCTCGAACCCGGGCGAGGACGAGGACAGTTTTGCCGGCCGCGTCGGCGAGAAAGCCAGACCCTCCGCCGCTCTCGTCGAGAAAATCGAGAAGAAGCGTCGCGATCTCGCCGCCGCCGAGCAAACCGAGAAGGCGCGTTCGATGGAGACGATGGCCACGATGGCCGGGGCGGCGTTCGACGTCATCGGTGGCCTGTTCGGCAAGCGGAAGACGCTGAAAGTCGGGAAGGTCGGCTCGGTACTGAGCAAGCGCCGCATGGAAGGCGCCGCCGAGACGAAGATCGAGACCCTCAAGGCCGAGCTCGAGGAGCTGGAAGCGAAAGTCGCCGCCCCCGATCCCGCCCGCTTCGAGAAGGTCGACGTCGTCCCGTCTTCGGGCGGGGTCGACATCCTCGGCGTCGGAGTCGCCTGGGTGAGCTGAGCGCGGGAGACTGGGAGACCGGGAGGAGTCCAGAGGAGTCCAGGGTCAGTTCCGTTTTCCGTGATGAGGAGTCCAGGGTCAGTTCCGTTTTCCGTGATTACGGAAAACGGAACTGACCCTGGACTCACGGAAAACGGAACTGACCCCATGCCCATCGGCCCTGCGAGCAGGACGCCGGATCAGGCGACCGCACGTGTCCGACGAGCGAAGCGAGGAGTCTGCGATCGCCCCGGCGGCCCGCGCTGCAGGACCGATGCGGGTCGCGTGCGCGCAGGAGCCGCCGTGGGACCCACCCCCGGGGTGAGGCTCCCTTCCCCGGTGCTCCGGTGCCCTCGTCTCCTCGCGCCCCGGTTTCTCCGAGGCTATTCCTCTATTCCTGCTTTTTCGTGCCCAGGATGACGAGGACGATCAGGAGGAGGAGGACGATCAGGCCGATGACGATGGTGGTCGTCTGGGAGGTGCCTGCCGGAACCTCGGGCGACGGGGTCGGGACGGCGGTCTGGCCGGTGGCCGTCTGGGTGGCCGGCATGGGCGTGACGGCGACCGTCGGGGCCGGCGCCGGGGCCTCGGTCGTCGCCGGAGGCGCGTCGGTGGAGGGTGCGGACGTGGGTGCGGTTGCGACCGGAACAGCTGCGGGGGTCTGGGCGAGGGCGCAGGGGGCCGCGAGAAGGGCCAGTGCGGCAAAGGCCGCGGCGAGGGGGCGAAGGGTCATCGGGACTCCTTTCCTTACAGCGGACGAACGCTAGCAGGAGGACGGGAAATCGGGAAGAGTCACGCCTCGGGGCACTTGCCGCAGAGCATCTGAATCTCGCCTGCCAGCGCCTCCGCCTCCGCGAGGAGCGCGTCAGCCTCCGGACCGGGAACGAAGAGGCGAAGCTCCGGGGTCCGAAGGAGCTGTCCCAGCTCGGAAACGCGGGCGGCGGCGTCGGAAAGCCGCTGGCGGCAGTCACCGGCGCCGGTGTCGAGGAAGGCGTCGGCGACGAGCGAGGGAATGGCGAGAGCGGCGCGTCGGAGGCGCTGCCCGGAGTCGTCCGGGGGGTCGCCGGTCCCCTCGAGGGCGGCACACACTCCGTGCGCCAGGCCGAGGGCCTTCCGCCAGGCGGGGGTCTCGCGCACATCCATCGTCTGAAGCATATACGGATGAACGGGGCAAGGCGTTCCGGGCGAGTTCTTCTTCTCGCCTTCCCGGCCCCCTGATACGCTCACCCGTCGGACCGGATCCGTCCCGGCGGAGGCCGGAATCTTCGAGAGCAGGGGGAAAAAAATGCGACGCAAGGTCACTGTCATCGGTGCAGGGAACGTCGGGGCGACCGCCGCCCAGAGAATCGTCGAAAAAGAGCTCGCGGACGTCGTCCTCGTCGATGTGGTCGACGGGGTTCCCCAGGGCAAGGGCCTCGACATGTACCAGTCGGGCGCCGTCGAAGGCTTCGACATGAAGATCGTCGGCTCCAACGGTTTCGAGGAGACCGAGGGCTCCGACCTCTGCATCATGACGGCCGGCCTCGCCCGCAAGCCCGGGATGTCGCGCGACGACCTCCTGAAGAAGAACGAGGAGATCGTTGCCGACTGCATCGCCAAGGTGACGCGCTACTCGCGCGACCTGACGATCATCGTCGTCACGAATCCCCTCGACGCGATGTGCGAGGTCGCCCGCCGCGTCTCCAAGCTCCCGAAAAACAAGGTCGTCGGCATGGCCGGCATCCTCGACGCCGCCCGGATGCGCGCGTTCATCGCCATGGAGATGAACGTGTCGATGTCGAACATCCACGCGACCGTCCTCGGCGGCCACGGCGACACGATGGTCCCGCTCCCGCGGTACTCCACGGTCGCCGGTGTCCCGATCACCGAGCTCCTTCCGGAGGAGAGAGTGGCGGCCATCGTGAAGCGGACGGCCGGAGGCGGCGCCGAGATCGTCAACTTCCTGAAGACCGGCTCGGCCTACTACGCCCCGTCGGCCGCGGCCGTCGAGATGGCCGACGCGATCTTCAACGACAAGAAGAAGATCCTTCCGTGTGCGGCCTACCTCGAGGGCGAGTACGGCATCAACGGGCTCTACGTCGGCGTCCCGGTCGTCCTCGGCAAGGACGGTATCGAGAAGATCATCGAGCTCAAGCTGACGCCGGAAGAGCTTGCAGCGCTGAAGAAGTCGGCCGCCTCGGTGGCCGAGCTCTACGGAATGCTGACCTGCTGAACGAGAGATGAGCGCGATTCCGATGGCCTCTGAGAAACCGGTGCTCGGCTCCATCGCCCTGAAGTCGGTGATGGCCCTGACCGGCCTCGTCCTCTACGGGTTCGTCTTCGTCCACATGGTCGGAAACCTCCAGGTCTACTCGGGGCCGGAGAAGATCAACAAGTACGGTGCGCTCCTGAAGTCGCTGCCGCCGCTCCTCTGGGGGACCCGCATCACGCTTCTCGTCGCGGTCGCCCTTCACGCCGTGGCGGCGTTCATCCTCTGGAGAAGGAACCTGGCGGCGCGGCCCGTCGGCTACGACCACCAGAATTTCCAGGCCGCGAAGGTCACCTCTCGGACGATGTACTGGACCGGCCCGATGATCGGGCTCTTCGTCGTCTACCACCTCCTCCACCTCACGGTCGGCTCGGTCCATCCGAGCTTCAGCCACACCGACGTCTACTCGAACGTCGTGATCGCTTTCTCCAACCCGGCCGTGTCGCTCTTTTACATTCTCGCCATGGTCGCCCTCGGCTTCCACATCTTCCACGGCTCGGTCAGCCTCTTCCAGACCCTCGGGCTGAGGACGCCGAAGTACGAGAAGCCGCTCCGGGCGGTCCTGTTGGTCGTCTCCACCGTGATCGTCGTCGTGAACATCTCCTTCCCGATCGCGGTCCTGGCCGGGCTCGTTCGCCCGGTGGCGAGCTAGGAGGTCGCGACATGGAACTCGACGGCAAGTGTCCCACCGGCCCCATGGAGTCGCGCTGGACGCGGCACAAGGCGGCGATCAAGCTCATCAACCCGGCGAACAAGCGGAAGTACAAGCTGATCATGGTCGGCTCGGGTCTGGCAGGCGCCTCGGGCGCCGCGTCTCTCGCCGAGCTCGGTTACGAGGTCTCCTGCTTCTGCTACCAGGACAGCCCTCGACGCGCCCACTCCATCGCCGCGCAGGGCGGCATCAACGCGGCGAAGAATTACCAGAACGACGGCGACAGCGTGTACCGCCTCTTCTACGACACGGTCAAGGGGGGCGACTTCCGCGCCCGTGAGTCGAACGTCCACCGCCTCGCCGAGGTGTCCAACGACATCATCGACCAGTGCGTCGCGCAGGGCGTCCCGTTCGGTCGCGAGTACGGCGGCACGCTCGGGAACCGTTCGTTTGGCGGCGCGCAGGTCTCCCGGACCTTCTATGCGAGGGGCCAGACGGGGCAGCAGCTCCTCATC
>DIAY01000061.1 GCA_002414905.1 Holophagales bacterium UBA5066
CCGATCCACTCGATGGCCAGCTCCAGGGGCATCTCGCGGGGCGGCGTGAGCTTGATGGCCATGTCGGAGTTGGAGGCGCGCATGTTCGTCAGGTGCTTCTTGACGCACGGGTTGACGACCATGTCGTTCTCGCGGCTGTTCTCGCCGACGACCATCCCCGGATAGCACGCCACGCCCGGGCCGAAGAAGAAGACCGAACGCTCCTCCAGCCGCTCGATCGCGTAGGCCGTCGTGTCCCCGGCCTCCTTGCAGATGAGCGCGCCGGTGCGGCGGGTGTCGACGTCGCCCTTCCACGGCTCGTACCCGGAGAAGACGTGGTTGAGCATCCCCTCGCCCTTCGTATCGGTGAGGAACTCGTTACGGTAGCCGAAGAGACCGCGCGTCGGCACCTTGAAGTCGATCCGGGCCCGGCCCGTTCCGTTGTTGACGAGCGCCGTCATCTCGCCGCGACGGCGGCCGATCTTCTCGATGACCGTCCCGACGAACTCTTCCGGGACGTCGACGACGAGCTGCTCGACGGGCTCGCAGGCAATGCCGTCAACGTCCTTGATGATGACCTCGGGACGAGAGAGCGCGAGCTCGAACCCTTCGCGCCGCATCGTCTCGATGAGGATCGCCAGGTGCAGCTCGCCGCGACCGGAGACCTTGAACGCGTCGGGCCCGTCGGTCGGCTCGACGCGCAGCGCGACGTTCGTCCGGAGCTCCTTCTGGAGGCGGTCGAAAATATTGCGGCTCGTGACGTACTTCCCCTCGAGACCGGCGAAAGGCGAATCGTTCACGCGGAACGTCATCGAGACGGTCGGCTCGTCGACGGCGATCGGGTCGAGGGCGACCGGGAACTCGGCGTCGGCCACCGTCTCTCCGATGGTGACCTCCTCGATACCCGAGAGGACGACGATCTCCCCCGCGGCCGCTTCTTTCACCTCGAGGCGCTTGAGCCCCTCGAACACCATCAACTTCCCGACGCGGGCCTTCACGAACGAGCCGTCGTGCCGGCAGACCATGATGTCCTGCCCGGGCTTCACGATCCCGTTCACGACGCGCCCGATCGCGAGGCGGCCGAGGTAGTTGTCGTAGTCGAGGGAGGCGACGAGGATCTGGAGCGGTGCGAGGGGGTCCCCGCCCGGCGGGGGCACCTCGACGAGGATCGCGTCGAGGAGAGGCCGCACGTCGTTGTCGGCGTGATCCACCTCGCGGCGTGCGAAACCCTGCTTGGCCGAGGTGTAGATGATCGGGAAGTCGAGCTGGTGGTCGGTGGCGCCGAGGTCGACCATGAGGTCGAAGACCTCGTCGATCACCTGGTGGGGGCGCGCCTCGGGCCGGTCGACCTTGTTCACGGTGATGATCGGACGCAGGCCCAGCTCGAGGGCCTTCCGAAGGACGAACCGGGTCTGCGGCATGGGACCGTCCGCCGCGTCCACGACGAGGAGGACGGCGTCGACCAGTTTCAGGACGCGCTCGACCTCCCCGCCGAAGTCACTGTGCCCCGGGGTGTCGACGATGTTGATCTTCGTCCCGTGGTAGCGGATGGACGTGTTCTTGGCGAGGATCGTGATCCCGCGCTCGCGCTCGAGGTCGTTCGAGTCCATCACCCGCTCTTCGGTATGCTCCCCGGCCCGGAACGTCCCCGACTGCCTCAGGAGGCAGTCGACGAGCGTCGTTTTGCCGTGGTCGACGTGAGCGATGATGGCAACATTCCGGATCTCAACCATGGACTCCCCTTGCCCGCGCAGAGCGCGCGGGAGGAGGGAGGGTAGCAGACCCGCCGGACCGGGTTGCGTTACTTCTTCGTCAGCGTGGCGTTCAGGTACGAAGAGAAGTCCTGCCCGGGAGGGGCGACGTCGAGCTCCTCGTGCAGTGTACCGTCGGCCTTTCGCGTCAGGGTCCAGCGGGAGCGGACCCCTGCCTCCAGATTCGCTATCTCACGTGCCGTGAAGCGGATGGAGCCGTCGGAGCGCACCTCGGCGTCATAAATGCCCCAGGCCTTCGTCGAAAAAATCACGAAGGCGACGTATTTCCCCTTCGCCCCGTCGTAGACGATCTTGGCGATCTCCTCGCTGCGGGTTTCGGGCAGGCTGTCCTTGACGGGGAAAAACGTCGTCGCCCGGTACCCGAGGGTCGCTCCGTCGACCTCGAGGCCGAAGGAGACGACGCGTCCGCCGATCCGCCCCCCTGATTCCACGGGGCCGGACCAGGAACCTGTTGCGAAGTCAAATTCCTGGAATACTTTCCACGTGGCCGCCGGGGGCGCCTGGGCCGAGGCGACGGCGGCGGTCAGAAGCAGGACGACGACCGGAAAGCAGCGAAGAGCCCTCACGTTCCGCTCAGGAGACATCCCACCTCCTCCTCGAAAGAACTGATTCGATGGAATTATAGACTCGGGCCGGAACCTCGCGCCCCTTTCGTCCGTTCCTTGAGAACGAGGAGACCGATGGCGAATGCTGCCCATCCCGACGCCGAGCTCGTCACGCGCTGCCTGAATGGTGACGATCTCGCGTGGCGGGAGCTCGTGGAGAGGTACTCGGCGAAGGTCTACCGGATCGCCTACCACCGCACCTACGACCGGGCCGAGGCGGAGGAGCTGACCCAGGACTGCTTCCTGAAGATCTGGGAAAACCTCGACCGCTACGAACCCACGGAGGCCTCCCTCCTCGCCTGGATCGCCACCCTCTCCCGCAACCTTTCCATCGACCACTACCGGAAACGCCGCCGCGAGAAGGGATTCCGCTTCGTCACCGACGACGCCCTCGTGACGCTCCTGCCCGGGTCGGACGACCCGTCCGCCGATGCCGTCCGCCGCGAGCGGCTTCGCTTCCTCCTCGACGCCCTCGCCCAGCTCCCCGACGAGCTCGCCGAGGTCGTCCAGATGCGTGATCTCGACGGCCTCGATTATCGCGAGATCGCGGACCTGCTCGGCCTCCCCGACGGCACGATCAAGTCGAGACTCAACCGGGCGCGGGTCGAGCTGGCGCGGATCGTAAGGGAGCGGATCGGCGCAGCCCCCCTCGCACGCGGCTCCCTCTTCGGCACCCTCACGCCCCAGCCCGGGGGGGCCACGTGACCGCGCCCGCCAGCCCCTGCCGCCGGGCCGAGACGGCGCTCCTCGCGGGAGGCCTTCCGGTGCCGCCCGAGGTCGGGAGCCACGCATCGTTCTGCGAGACCTGCGGGCCGCTCCTCGTCGATTGCGAGGAGAACGACCGGGTCCTCGGCCTGCTCCTGGCTCCCCGGCCGTCCGCCGGGCTCGTGGGGACGCTGGCAGGCTTCTCCGCTTCCGAGCCGCCGCGCGTCGCCGCGCGAGAGGTGATGGCGCTTCTCGCCCCCGGCACGCTCGCCACGCCCGAACCCTCTCCCGCACTCCTGCGGCGCCTCCTCTCTTTTCCGGCGGGACATCCGCGGCGGGACGAGCCGGCTGTGGAGACGAACCGATTCCGCAGGTGGCGCAGCGACTGGCGGGTCGTCGTCGCACTCGCCTACGCCGCGTGCCTCGTCTTCGTCGCCATCCTGGGGGTCGATCCGCTTTCCGTCGCCCGCAGCGGAGCCAGCGGAATGACCGCCGCGGGCGAGCGTGCCCTTGCCGGAGCGAGGGTCGTCGCCGTGGAGAAGCTCGACACGGTCCTGGCGAGCCACCGCAACAGGCCCCTGACCGAGCAGCTCGACTACCGGCTCTACCGGACCCTCGCCGTCGGCAAGGCGAAGACGACGGCCTGGGCCGAGATCCTCCTCGGGCGGATCTTCGGAAGCCGGGTCGAGTCCGAGACGGTCCAGCCCGTGCCGGTCCGCGAACCGGACCCCTCCGGTTTGCGTTCCTTGGATCGGGCGGGGCAAGAGGCCCCGCGCCACAAAGCCCAGCGAACCTGAAGAGCCCAGAAGGTGACGCCAATGAACGAAAACGCCAGCCTCCCACCGCCCCCTCCGACCGCCTATGCGGCTCCGCCGGTCTCGTTCGTACCGCCGGCTCCCGCGATGCCGGCGCGTGCCGCGGCCCCCCCGGGCAAGAACCCCGCGGCGGCCGGCCTCCTCTCCTTCTTCCCGGGGCTCGGTCACGTCTACCTCGGCCTCTACAAGCGGGGCATCGTCTTTTTCGCGATCCTCGTCATGCTCATCGCGATCGCCGATCGGGGAAACTCCGGGCCGTTCCCGATGCTCATCCCGTTCTGGTGGATCTTCGTCCTCATCGACGCCGTGCGGCAGGCGCGGGCCATCAACTCCACGGGAATGCCCGAGCCGGGGTTCTTCGGCGAGGAGAAGCCGTTCAAGGCCGACGGCGGCCTGACGTTCGGAATCTTCCTGATCCTGATCGGTCTCTTCTTCCTCGCCGACCGGATCTTCACGATCGACCTCTCGTTCCTCCTCGACTGGTGGCCGGCCCTCCTCGTCGCCTTCGGCGGCTGGCAGGTCTTCGCCTACTTCCAGGAGAAGAAGCGGCGGGAAGACGCCGCCAGCGAGTCCGCGGCCGCGGAAGTCCTCAAGACGTAGGGCTCCGGCGATTTCCGTCCGAACGCGAAAGGGAGGGACCTCAGCCCCTCCCTTTCGCATTCCCGCCGGATCGGCTCCGGTCAGAGCCCGCTACGAGCCCAGCTTCGTCACGAGGACGACCGTCTTCGGCGTCACCTTTCCGTCGCGGGGGTCGATGAGGTGGTCTTCGACCACGATCTGCAGCGTCTCGTCGTCCTTCGTCCAGCGGGCCGTCAGACCGGACTTCCCCGTCCATGCCTTCTCGACCGCGGGGTCGACGGAAAGCCCGGCGGCCCGGGCGTAGTCACGCAGATCGGCGAGGATGTCCCGCTGGCCCTTCAGGAAGACGACCTGCATCGCCGGCCCCTCGTAGAAGGCGACCGTCTCGTCCCAGCTCTTCGGCGTCGTATAGACCGCAACCCTCAGGCCGGCGAGCCGGCGCTTGATCTCGGCTTTCGTCTCGGCCGGCTGCGACATCCGCTCCAGCTCGGCGAGGATCCCCTGCATCTCGACCTTCGCATGGTCGGAGACGACCCTCGTGATTTCGGTCTCGAAGACCCCGCCGGGCGGCGGCGGGACACCCTTGATCGGGGCGGGGTCGGCCAGCCAGAAGAACGAGAGGAGCGTCAGGAGGGAAATCATCGGGGCGGGAGTCTACCTGTGCCGATCACGGTTCGCGCTTCTTCACGACGATCTCGGCGGGCTCCCCCGCGAGGTATCTCAGCGAGCACTCGGCGAAGCCCTCGCATTTCACGCAGACGCCGTCCTTGTCTCCCTTGAAATCGACCGGCTTGCAGATGTTCACCCCTGGCACGACGAGACCTGTCAGCTCGGTGCGGAGCCCCTCGCCGCCGGGCGGCTCCACGCCAGAACGTTCGGTTGCCCGCTGCGCCTCGACCCGGGGGAAGAGCTCGCGGTTCCTCTTCTCGAGCGCCTCGTCCTGACGCACCGCCCCGGCCGTCTTGACCGCCACGATCGCCTCGCGCGCCGCCTTGCGTGCCCGGAACCGCCCGTGGTGGCGAATCCAGAAGTAGAGGAATCCCGCCCCTGCGCCGACGACCCTCACGAAAGCCGGACCCGCGCCGAAGGAGAAGAGATCGCGGAAGAAGGCCAGTACGAGGACTCCCGCGCTGAAGAGCGCGATCCACTTCACCTTCACCGGGATGACGAAGAAGACGAGGAACGACACTTCGGGGAAGAGGAACGCGTAGGCGAAGAGCATCGAGATCGGCACGACGAACGGGTCGCTCACCAGGGGCGTGCCGAGCATCCAGGCCGACAACGACCCGCCGAGCGTCGCGACGAGCCAGAAGACGGTGTACTCCGCCGTCCCCCACTCGGCCTCCAGCGCGCTCCCGAGGATGTAGAGCGCGAACGCGCCGAAGAAGAGCGACATCGGCCCCGAATGGAGGAACTGGAACGTCAGGAAGCCCCACGGCTGCGTCAGCGCCTGCTGGGGCCAGAAGCCGAAGAGGCTCGCCACCTTCTTCGGGTCGGAAACATAGAGGAAGAAGAAGACGAAGTGGAAGCCGCAGAGAGGCAGGGTGAGGCCCAGCTTCGGTGCGAAAAGGTCACGGCCCGAGGTCATCCGGAGCTCCTTCCGAAGCGCTTCAGCACCTCGGCGTGCGCGAGGGTGAGGAGGATGGGGCGTCCGTGGGGGCAGGTCCACGGGTCCCTGCATGCGGACAGGTCGACGAGGAGGCGGGCCGCCTCCTCGGGAGCGAGACGGCGGTTCACGGTGATCGCCCCACGGCAGGCGAGCGAGGCGGCCAGGACGTCCTTCATTCTCGAAACGCTCTCCGCGCCCCGGGAGCCTCCGGCTTCGGCGGCGTCCGAGAGCCGGCCAAGGAGGTCGCGCAGGACCGGGACCACCTTCTCCGCCGCGCAGTCGGCCGGCGCGGCCGACACGACGAAGAGCCGCCCCGCGAGCTCCGACACCGAGAAGCCGGCCGCCGAGAGGACCGCGTCGGCCCGCGACAGGGCGTCGGCCTCCTCGGGAGCGGCTTCGAACGTCACCGGGTCGAGGAGCGCCTGCGAGGCAAGGCCCTGCTCCTCGAGGCGATCGCGGATCCTCTCGAAGCGGACCCGTTCGTGCGCCACGTGCTGGTCGACGAGGACGAGCCCCTCGGCCCCCTCCGCCACGAGGTACGACTCGCGGTACTGGCCGAGCAGCCGGAGCGTCCCGGCCGGCGACGCGACGGCCGCGGCGGCCGGCGCGGCTTCCCACGACGCGTGCGTCGAATGGGTGCCGAGGGGCGCGGACGCTCCGGTCGCAGCCCCGCCGTCCCAGAGCCCGAGCGACTCGGCAAGCGCCGTCGCGGCGGAGGGAGCCTCACCCCAGCTCGCGGGACGCGCGAACGGCTCCGACAGGACCGACGCCGGCAGGGCTGTCGCCGACTTCCCTTCCGTCAGCGCCAGGCGGAGCCCCCGGTGGACGAGCGAATGGACCGAAGAGGGCTCCAGGAAGCGGACTTCCGTCTTCTGCGGGTGGACGTTCGGGTCGACCTTCTCCGGCGGACACGTCACGAAGAGGACCCACGCCGGGTGCCTCTCGCCCAGGAGCGCCTCCTCGGCCGCCAGTCGCGCCGCATGCGCGACAGAGGCATCTCGTGCCCCGCGCCCGTTCACGTAGAGCCACTGGAACGTCCGCGACGCGAACGTCGCCTCCGGCGAGGAGACGGCGCCCGTGAGCTGCATTCCCGCGTACGCGAAGGACACCGGTAGCGCGACCGGCAGCGAGCCTCGCCCCATCACCTCGACGAAGCGGTCCAGGGCCGACGGCGCCGACGGCAGCGCGAGGAGCTCCCGCTCCCCCGCGCGAAGCGTGAACGCCACCTCGGGACGCGAGAGGGCGAGCGTCGTCAGCGTCTTCACGATCGCCCGCTGCTCGGCATCCTGGGACTTGAGAAATTTCCGGCGCGCCGGGACGTTCCCGAAGAGGTCCTCCACGACGACGCGCGTCCCCTTCGTCTGCCGGACGGGCCTCACGCTGGGCTCGGCCCCGCGGTCCGCAACGACCTCGGTCCCGAGGCCCGATCCGTCGGGCGAGGTCATCAGGACGAGGCGCGCCACAGACGCGATGGACGGCAGCGCCTCGCCGCGGAATCCGAGGCTCCCGATCCGGCCGAGGTCCTCTGCCGTCCGCACCTTCGACGTCGCGTGCCGCCCCAGCGCGAGCCGCGCGTCGCCGGGGTCCATCCCGCAGCCGTCGTCGGAGACCGAGAGGCGCACGATGCCGCCCCCCTCGATCTCCACGTCGACGCGGGTCGCTCCCGCATCGAGCGCGTTCTCGACGAGCTCCTTGACGACCGACGCCGGCCGTTCGACCACCTCGCCTGCGGCGATCTGGTCGACCAGGACGTCCGGAAGGACAGCAATCCGCGTCACGGCGCCGGAGAGTAGCAAGCACGTGGGGTCAGGTCTTGATTTTCTATTCTGGACGGCACGAAACCCGGTCCGATGCGTGCCGGGTGCCGGACGCCTCCGCTCCGGTCAGATACCCTTCCCCCGTGCCCGCTCCCTCCCGCCGCCCCTCCCCGGCCCTATTCGTCCTCGGGGCGCTCGTCCTGGCGATCCTCGTCGCGGCGTCGATTCTCGTGGGGCGGCTCTCTCGCCTCCCCGGCGAAATGGCCGGTGCGATCCCGCGGACCATCCACGACACGGCGACGGCGGTCTCCGCGGGCCTCACGAAGCTCGCGGCCGCCATCCGCTCGCGAAGGATCACGACAGAGTTCACGAGCACCGCCACCGAGGTCCACGGGACGAAGCGGCTGCAGGTGGCCGAGCTGAATCAGGTGGAGGTCGTCGAGCGTCGCGACGCGATGCAGGTCTTCGGGTTCCCTCTCCCCGACGTCGTCGTCTCCGCCCGGGCGCCGGTCACGTTCACCTACGTCCTCGACCTCGACGGTCCGTGGGACTTCGATCTCGCGGACCGGACGGTAACCGTCCTCGCTCCCCCGCTGGCCTGGAACGCCCCGGCTGTCGACGTCTCGAAGCTGACGTTCGTAAAGGCCGAGACGTCGATCCTCAGGGACGAGGACCGCGTCGTGGAGGAGCTGCGCACCTCCCTCACCGCGATGTTCCGCCAGCGGGCGCGGCAGAACGTGCCGCTCGTCCGCGAAACGGCGCGCCGGCAGGCTGAGGAGTTCGTGAGGGGTTGGCTCCTGCGCGCCTACGGAGTGCCGGAAGACGTGAGGGTCGTCGTCCGCTTCCGCGGGGAGCCGGCAGCGATGCGCCCCGCGGGACCGGCCCTCCCGCCCCGCGGCTGAGAGGGCTCGGGGTCAGGTCTAGGGCTCGTAGGGCTCGGGGTCAGGTCTTGATTTTCTATTCTGGCCGGCGGAGAGCGACCGCAAGCGCCCCGAGCGGCACGACGAGGAAGACGAGCGCCGTCATCGCCGCGATCGCCGTCAGGGAGAGACCCGTCGTCGCGGCGACCTTCACCATGTCGTTCTGCCCGGTGATCGCGATCGTCAGGTAGTCGGTCCGGGCCGCGGCGCTCAGGACGACACCTCCGAAGAGCTTCACGTTCCGGGCGACCAGATAGAAGGCGAAGAAGGCCCAGACCGGCCTCTCCCAGTCGGGGCGCTCGCTGCGGACAGCGCGGTGGAAGGCCCAGGCCGCAAAGACGACCTCGGCGAGATGGCCGCCGAGGTCGAACGCGGTGACGTGCGCCGGCGTGAAGGCGACGAGCGGGTAAAGCACGGCGGAGGCGGCGAACGCGACGTTCCAGCGCGGCGCCCGGCGGTACTTCACCGCGAGGAAGACGAGCCCGCACCAGACCAGGGCCGCGAAGACCCGGCTCTGCGCGAAGACGATGGTCATGACGATGGCGGGCATTGCGGAGCAGCCGAAGAACCAGGCGACGAACGTGTGCCCCAGCTCGTGGACGAGGAAGGAGATCCCCTCTCCCATCACCCGGAACGGGAAGAACCAGCCGAAAAGAACCGAAGGAACGAAGCCGACGAGCAGAGCCCGAACTCCCGGAGCGAGGGCGCGCCACGCCGCGGAAGCGCTTCCGGGCACCGGCGCTCCTACTCTGCGGGTCGTCGGCACCGCCAAAGGAGAGGTGGAGACCTGAGAAACTTCGGTGATACCGGCGGCGTCAGTGATTGCGGGGACTTCGGAAACTCCCGGATGCCCGGAGATCTCGGGTGTGTCAGGAGCCACGTCGCCAGGCGACGGCTCGCCCCCGTCTCCATACTCGACGACCTTCCGGACGAGATACCGGTCGTCCCAAGGCGCCAGGACGTGGCGGAACCCTCCTCCCGCACGCGGCTCCACGGTCAGCACCTCGAACAGCTCCCCCTCCCAGCGCACGGCGGTGCCCGGAAGGTCGGGAGAGCGAGGAGAGACCTCCTCGCGCCCCGCCCACGGTTTCGGGCGGAGCGAGAGGAGGACCAGGGTTCCGTCGCTGGTCGGTTCGATCCGGTCGCGACCGAGAGGGCGGGGCATCGGCGAACCTTACCCCGCCCCCGGGCCTGCGACTACATCTTCGGCAGGAACGCGGTGAGGTAGGTCCAGAAGTTCTGGACCGACGGGATGCTCACACACTCGTCGGGCGAGTGGGCGTTGCGGATGGTCGGGCCGAACGAGATCGTGTCCATGCCGGGGAATTTCTCGCCGATGATTCCGCACTCGAGGCCGGCGTGGATCGCCTTGATCTCGGGCTCGCGGCCGAAGAGCTCGGCGTGGACGCCCTTGGCGACGCCGAGAATCGGCGAGGAGACGTTCGGCTTCCAGCCCGGGTAACCGTCGCCCTGCTTCACCGTGAGGCTCGCGAGCGACATCGCCGTCGCCATCTGGCGCCCGGCGTCCTTCTTGGCGGAGTCCACCGAGCTGCGCTGGCTCGTGGCGAAGGAGATTTCGTCGCCCGTCGTCTCGACGATGGCGAGGTTCGTGGACGTCTGGACGAGACCCGGAATGTCGGGCGACCAGCCGAGGACGCCGTGGGGCGCCGCGTGGATGAAGCCGACGATCCGCTTCGCATCGCCCGCCGTGAGGGGGTTCGGTGCGGTGTCGACGCGCTCGATGCTGATGTTGACGGGGTTGTCGAAGCGGCCCGACTCGGAGCGGACGTCAGCCTCGAGCTTGCCGAGGGCGGTCTTCAGCTCGGCCTCGCGGGCGGGGTCAGCCCAGCCCGAGGCGAAACCCTCGCGGGCGATGGCGTTGCGCTTGCTGCCACCGTCGAGAGCCGCCGGGGCGAAGCCGAAAGCCTCGGCCTCGGAGACCGCGCGTGCGAGGATCTTCAGGGCGTTCACGCGACCTTCGTGGATGTCGCAGCCCGAGTGGCCGCCGCGGAGCCCTGTGATCGAGATGCGGTACGGGGAGGCCCCGGCCGCCGGCGCGACCCGCGCGACCGTGGTCGACGCCATCGTGTCGACGCCGCCGGCGCAGCCGACGTAGATCGCGCCCTCTTCCTCGGTGTCGAGGTTGAGCATCCGCGTTCCCGTGAGGAAAGACGACGTGAGC
Organism: Holophagales bacterium UBA5066; assembly: GCA_002414905.1. Lineage (GTDB taxonomy): Bacteria > Acidobacteriota > Thermoanaerobaculia > UBA5066 > UBA5066 > UBA5066. The sequence goes on from DIAY01000061.1 coordinate 10,924, forward strand.
GCGTTGGCGCCCGTCATCCCCGTCTCCTCGTCGATCGTGAAGAGGCACTCGAGCGGCGGGTGAGCGAGGTCTTTCGACTCGAGGATCGCGAGAGCCGCGGCGCAGCCGATGCCGTTGTCGGCACCGAGCGTCGTGCCGTCGGCCTTCACCTCGTCCCCGGCCACGATGAGGCGGATCGGGTCCTTCGTGAAGTCGTGCGCGGTGCCCGAGTTCTTCTCGCACACCATGTCGAGATGGCCCTGCAGGACGACGACGGGCCTGGTCTCGAGCCCCTTCGTCCCGGGCTTGGAGATGAGGACGTTCCCGACGGAATCAACCTTCGCGGGGAGGCCGAGGCGGGCGGCGACGGCGACGACGTGGGCCGTGGCGGCGGCTTCGTTCTTGGAGCCGCGGGGAATCGCGGCGAGGGCGGCGAAGTGGTCCCAGAGCAGCTGCGGCTTGAGGCCGGAGAGGGCATGATTCATGAAAGGGTCTCCTTCACGGGCCCGAAGGGCCGACCATGGATGATATCGGGTTACCGGGCCGAAGTCAGGGGAGGTACGTTTCGCCGTACATCAGGTGCCGGTCGACCCCGCGAGCCGCCTTTCGCCCCTCGTGAATCGCCCAGACGACGAGCGACTGACCCCTCACCGCGTCGCCCGCGGCGAAGACGCCCGGAACGCTGGTCATCTTCTCGCCGTCCGTGACGACGTTTCCCCGCTCGTCGAGCCTGACCCCGAGCTCCTCAACCAGCCCCGGGCGCTGGGGACCGAGGAAGCCGAGGGCGAGGAGGACGAGGTCGGCCGCAACGACCTGTTCGGTTCCCGGCAGCTCGTGGAGCTGCGGGCGCCCCTCCGGTGTCTTCCGCCACTCCACCTCGACCGTATGGACCTCGCGCACGCGCCCCTCGGCGTCTCCGGCGAAGCGCTTCGTCTGGACGGAGTACTGGCGGGGGTCCGAGCCCTGCAGCGCCGCCGCCTCCTCCTGGCCGTAGTCGAGCCTGTGGATCTTCGGCCACTGCGGCCAGGGGTTGTCCGCCGAGCGCTGATCGGGGGGTCTCCCGAGGATCTCGAGCTGGACGACGCTCGCCGCCCCGTGGCGCAGGGCCGTCCCCACGCAGTCGGTCCCCGTGTCCCCGCCACCGACGACGACGACGTTCTTCCCCGCGGCCGAGATGAACCGCCCATCCGCATGCCCCGAGTCGAGGAGGCTCCGCGTGTTCGCGTGAAGGAACTCCATCGCAAGGTGGATCCCGGAGAGGTCCCGGCCCTCGATCGTCAGGTCGCGTGCGACCGTGGAGCCGATGCAGAGAACCGCGGCATCGTAGTCCGTCAGCAGGCTCCCGGAAGGAACGTCCCGCCCGATCTCGACCCCCGTCACGAAGCGAATCCCGGCGCTGCCCATCATCCGCACGCGCCGTTCGACGAGCCTCTTGTCGAGCTTCATGTTCGGGATGCCGTACATCAACAGCCCGCCGATCCGGTCGGAGCGCTCGTAGACGGTGACGGTGTGCCCGGCCTTGTTCAGCTGCGAGGCGCAGGCCAGACCCGCCGGCCCCGACCCGACGACCGCCACGCTCTTGCCCGTGCGCGCCGCGGGCGCCTCCGGCGAGATCCACCCCTCCTCGAAGGCGCGATCCACGATGGCGCACTCGATCGCCTTGATCGTCACCGCGTCGTCGTTGAGCGCGAGCGTGCAGGAGCCCTCGCACGGGGCGGGGCAGACGCGGCCCGTGAACTCGGGAAAATTGTTCGTCTGGTGGAGACGGATCGACGCCTCGCGCCACTGTCCCCGGTAGACGAGGTCGTTCCAGTCGGGGATCAGGTTGTTGACCGGGCAGCCCGAGGCCATCCCGGCGATCAGCTTGCCCGTATGGCAGAACGGCGTGCCGCAGTCCATGCAGCGAGCGCCCTGCCGCCGGAGGAGCTCCTCCGGCACGTCCGCGTGCGACTCGTTCCAGTCCTTCACCCGCTCCGCCGGAGACCGCTGTGGGAGGCCCTCCCTGGGGAACTCGAGGAAGCCCGTCGGTTTTCCCATCGTCAGCTCCCGCTCGCGCGCGCGACGCTCTGCGCGTTCTCCAGGAAGGCAGCCATGACGGCCTCCTCCTCGGAGAGGCCCGTCTCCCTCATCCGGGCCTGCGCCTCACGCACCCTTCGGTAATCGTTCGGCATCACACGGACGAAGCGCGGGAGGAAGGCGTCCCACTCGGCGAGGATCCGCGTCGCGCGAGCGCTCTTCGTCACGGCCGCGTGCCGCTCCACGAGCTCCCTCAGCTCCAGGCGCTCCGCCTCATCCTCCACGGGCCCGAGGGTCACGAGCTCCGTATTGCTCCTGCCCGCGAAGTCGCCCGCCTCGTCGAGAACGTACGCGACCCCTCCCGACATCCCGGCGGCGAAGTTCCGTCCTGCCCGGCCGAGAACGACGACGCATCCGCCGGTCATGTACTCGCAGCCGTGGTCGCCGATCCCCTCCACGACGGCCGTGACCCCCGAGTTGCGGACGCAGAACCGCTCTCCCGCCACGCCCCTCACGAACGCCTCTCCCGCGGTGCCCCCGTAGAAGGCGACGTTGCCAATGAGGACGTTCTCCTCCGGGACGAAGGTCGCCGCGGCCGGCGGCACCACGACGATGCGCCCCCCCGAGAGCCCCTTGCCAACGTAGTCGTTCGCGTCGCCCTCGAGGAAGAGGGTCATTCCATGCGGAACGAACGCGCCGAAGCTCTGGCCGGCCGAGCCCTGGAAGCGAAGGCGGATCGTGTCGTCGGGGAGTCCCGCGGCGCCCCAGCGGCGCGTCACCTCGCTCCCGAGCATCGTTCCGACGACGCGGTTGCCATTCCGGATCGGGAGCGTCGCGGTCACGGGCGTCCCGTGCTCGAGGGCGGGGCGGCAGAGCGGAATGAGCGTCGTGGCGTCGAGCGCCTCGTCGAGTCCGTGCTCCTGCGGGATGCGCTGCGTTCGTTTCACCTCGCGCGGCACGGTCGGCTTCCAGAGGATTCGCGAGAAGTCGAGCGTCCGCGCTTTCCAGTGGTCGACGGCCCGGCGCATCTCGAGGCGCTCGCTGCGCCCCACCATCTTGTAGAACTCGCGGTAGCCCAGGTGCGCCATCAGCTCGCGCACCTCCATGGCGACGAAGCGCATGAAGTTGACGACATGCTCCGGGTCGCCCGTGAACCGCTTGCGCAGCTCGGGGTTTTGCGTCGCGACCCCCACGGGGCACGTGTTCAGGTGGCAGGCCCGCATCATCACGCAGCCGAGAGCCAGGAGCGGCGTCGTCGCGAAGCCGAACTCCTCCGCGCCGAGAAGCGCCGCGATCACGACGTCCCGGCCGGTCTTTAGCTGTCCGTCCGTCTCGAGCGTGATCCGGCTCCTCAAGTCGTTGAGGACGAGCGTCTGGTGGGCCTCGGCGAGGCCGATCTCCCACGGGATGCCGGTGTGGCGGATGCTCGTGAGCGGCGCGGCGCCCGTGCCGCCGTCGTACCCGCTGATGAGGATGACGTCGGCGTGGGCCTTGGCGACCCCGGCAGCGATCGTCCCGACGCCGTTCTCCGAGACGAGCTTCACGCTGATGCGGGCGCCCGCGTTCGCGTTCTTCAGGTCGTGGATCAGCTGGGCGAGGTCTTCGATGGAATAGATATCGTGGTGGGGCGGCGGGGAGATGAGGCCGACGCCCGGCGTCGCGTGCCGCACCCTCGCGATCCAGGGGTAGACCTTCGGACCGGGGAGCTGTCCTCCCTCGCCCGGCTTGGCCCCCTGCGCCATCTTGATCTGGATCTCGCGCGCCTCGACCAGGTACTGGCTCGTCACCCCGAACCGTCCCGAAGCCACCTGCTTGATCGCGCTGTTCTTCGAGTCGCCGCCGGCGGCCGCCCCGTAGCGGGACGGATCCTCTCCCCCCTCGCCCGTGTTGCTCTTGCCGCCGATCCGGTTCATCGCGACCGCGAGCGCCTCGTGCGCCTCCTGGCTGATCGAGCCGTACGACATCGCACCCGTCTTGAATCGCGCGAGGATGCTCTCGATCGGCTCGACCTCCTCGATGGGAACCGGTTTGGCCAGCGGCCGGAAGTCCATCAGGTCGCGGATCCGGACCGGGTGCTTCCCGTGCCGGTTCACGAGGTCGCTGAACCGCTTCCAGGCCTTGTAGTCGTCCGTCCGGCACGCGGTCTGGAGGAAGTGGATCGCCTCCGGCGAGTTGAGGTGCTCCTCGCCGTCGCGCCGGTACTGATAGCGCCCGCCCGTCCCGAGCGTCGTGTGCTTCACCGGGCGCGACGGGTAGGCGAAGTCGTGCCGGAGGCGCACCTCGTGCGCAATCGCCTTGATGCCGATGCCGCCAATCCGCGTCGGCGTTCCGCTGAAGTACTCGTCGACGAAGTCCTGCGAGAGCCCCAGCGCCTCGAAGACCTGCGCTCCGTGGTAGCTCTGCACCGTCGAGATCCCCATCTTGGAGATCACCTTCACGATCCCCTTGTTCACCGCCTTGACGTACCTCTTCTCGGCGGCCTGGGGGTCGCCGGCGAGAAGCCCCTGCCTCACCTGGTCGTGGATCGTCTCGAAGGCGAGGTAGGGGTTGATGGCGCTCGCGCCGTAGCCGATGAGGAGGCAGAAGTGGTGGACTTCGCGCGGCTCGCCCGATTCGAGGACGAGGCCCACGCGGGTCCGCGAGCCCTCGCGCAGCAGATGGTGCTGCACCGACGACAGGGCCAGAAGCGCCGGGATCGGCGCGTCGGTCGCATCGTGGCCGCGATCGGAGAGGATGAGGATGTTGTGCCCCTCGGCGATCGCCTCCGAGCAGCGCCGCCGCAGCTCTTCGATCGCCTTCCGGAGCCCCTTGCCGCCGTCCTTCACCTTGAAGAGGATCGGGAGCGAGATCGACCGGAACCCGTGCGAGCCGGGGCCCCCGGCGAGGGAGCGGATCTTCTCGAGCTCGACGTTCAGGAGGACGGGCGTCGGCAGCTCGAAGTGGAGCGCCGCCTCGGGCGTCGGCTCGAGGAGGTTTCCCTCCGGGCCGATCGCCGTGTCGACCGCCATGACGATCGCCTCGCGGTCCGCGTCGACCGGCGGGTTCGTCACCTGGGCGAAGAGCTGCTTGAAGTAGTCGGAGAGCAGCTGCGGCGCCTCCGACAGGACGGCGAGCGGGATGTCCGTCCCCATCGACCCGATCGGCTCCGTCCCCGTCGCCGCCATCGGGTTCACGATCATCCGGACGTCCTCGAGCGTGTAGCCGAACGTCTCCTGGCGCGTGAGCACGGTCTCGTGGTCCGGTTCGCGGACGCCAGGCGGGTCGGGCAGGTCTTTCAGGCGGACGAGGTGGTCCCGGAGCCACTCCCCGTAGGGAGCCGCGGCCGCCAGCGTCTCCTTGATCTCGCGATCGGGAACGACCCGTCCCTGGACGGTGTCGACGAGGAAGATCTGCCCCGGCTGCAGGCGTCCCTTCGCTTCGACCTTCTCCGGCGGGAAGTCCAGGACGCCCACCTCGGACGCCATGACGACGAGGCCGTCCTTCGTCGAAACCCATCGCGAGGGGCGCAGACCGTTGCGGTCGAGGATCGCTCCGATGCAAACGCCGTCCGTGAAGGCGATAGAGGCCGGTCCGTCCCACGGCTCGAGGAAGCAGGAGTGGAACTCGTAGAACGCCTTCAGCTCGGCGCTCATCGACTCGTGCCGGCTCCACGGCTCCGGCACCATCATCATCAGCGCGTGCGGCAGCGAGCGCCCCGCGAGGACGAGAAGCTCCAGGACGTTGTCGAACATCGACGAGTCGGAGCCGTCGGTGTCGATCACCGGCAGGACCTTCTTCAGGTCGTCGCCGAAGAGCTTCGACTCGAACATCCGCTGGCGCGCCTGCATCCAGTTGACGTTCCCGCGCAGCGTGTTGATCTCGCCGTTGTGCGAGATGTAGCGGTAAGGGTGCGAGCGCGACCAGCTGGGGAAGGTGTTCGTCGAGAAGCGTGAGTGGACCATCGCCAGGCACGACGCGAACGCCTCGTCGCCGAGGTCGGGGTAGAACGCTCCGAGCTGGTCCGCGTTGAGCATCCCCTTGTAGACGACGGTCCGCGACGAGAGGCTCGCCACGTAGAACGTGTCCCGCCCTGCGAGGGCCGAGCGCGAGACGGCCTTCTCCGCGAGACGCCGGATGACGAAGAGCTTCCTCTCGAAGGGGTCGCCGGCCTCCGTGTCCGCTCCCCTGCCCACGAGCACCTGCCGGATGACGGGCTGGCTCCCGCGGGCCGTCGCGCCGAGCGACGCGCTGTCGGTCGGGACGTCCCTCCAGCCGAGGACCCGTTGCCCTTCGGCGACGACGATCTCCTCCAGCTTCTTCTGACAGACCTGACGGCTCGCCGCCTCCACCGGCAGGAAGAGCATCCCCAGGCCGAAGTCGCCCGGTGGCGGCACCTCGATGCCGCTCGCCTTCGCCCAGCGTGCCACGAACGCGTGCGGGATCTGCGAGAGCAGCCCGGCGCCGTCCCCGGTGTTCTTCTCGCTCCCCGTCGCGCCGCGGTGCTCGAGATTGCAGAGGACCTGCAGCGCCTTGCGGACGATGTCGTGCGAAGCGCGGGCCTTCACGTCGACGACGAACCCGAACCCGCAGGCGTCGTGCTCGTTGGCCGGGTCGTAGAGGCCCTGCGGAAGCGGCCGGGCTTTCCGGTCTGGCTCTCGGCCGTTCCGGCGGAACGTGTCCATTGTGGAATGCTATCAACTTCTGCTGCACCGCAGCGAGGCCATTTTCCGAAGGCCGACCGGCCAGGGCACCCCTACGGCCGTCGATGCCCGGGACCGCCCTGATGCGCTCGGCAAGCGAGAGGCTTCCCGAAGAGGTCATCGCGTACGAGAGGCGAAACGCCGTGCTCAGGCGGGTGGCCAGCCCCCCGTCGTACCGCTTTCCTGGCTCTCATCGTCCCGGCGGAAGGCCCATTCGCCGTTCGGTGCCGCGGCGTTGGCTCGAAACGAATCGTCAGCTCCGATCCCACGGCCGTGGCGTACTTCACGAGCGCCTTCAGGCCGTGGCCCTGCGTCGTCAGAGGTCCCCGGCGGAGAGCCCCGTCTTCTTTGCCACGCGCGCCAGCATCCGCGGACCGATCTCCTCCTCGTCGTGGAAGGAGAAGACGTAGTCGGGCCAGCCCGGGCGCTCGAGCACGCGATGCGACGAGCCGGTCTCACGCTTGAGGCTCCAGCCGATCCGGAGCAACGCCGACAGCACCCGGCGGGCTTTCGATGCCGGAAACCTCACGTGGGTTCGCCGTCTACGCTGCGGCGGAAACGACGAAAGAGACGTTTACGTCTTCGGGACGGGCTTCTCCGTTCTCGAGACGGTCCGCGAGAATTCGCAGAGCAAGCGCTTCGACACTCTTGAGAGCCTCGTCCCGCGAAGGAGCGTAGACGAGACAGCCCGGCAGGGCCGGGATCTCCGCTATCCAGCGCCCGTCTTCTTCTCGGTCGAACTCCACGTGCAGCGTCATGGGAAGAGCATAGCGCTTCACGGGGATTCCCCTCGGGCTCCCCTACCCCTTTCCTCGCCGCCGCTCCAAGCTACGCCGCCGGGTGCGTTGGCCAGCCTCTCCCGGACGACGGTCAAGTCCCGAGTTTTGTGTAGAAGCGGTTTTCGGAGCGAAAGGCTGAAGAGCCTCGGTGCGGGTTGACGATCGAGGGCGAGGGTCGGTTCTGGTGAGGGACCGAGGTGGCCCTTCGGAGGCCAGGCGTCAAGGGCAAGCGGCCTTCGGCCGTCGCCTTCGGCGACCCGTGACGCCCGGCCTCCTCGGGCCGGAGACGCTGATATCGAAGGGATCTTCGATCCCTTCCTCTGGACGAGGAGGGTCGCCGAGGACGAAAACGTCGTCATGCGGCTTTCGGATCCTTCTGTCCGAGCAGTGCCATGTCGAGGTAGCAGCGTTGGCCCCAGACAGCTGTGGTTTCGAGGGCGACTGCCGTGATCAGGCGCAGTGCGCTGTCGCGATCGGGGAAGGCGCCGACGGCGCGGACGCGTCGTTTGATCTCGGCGTTGAGGCGCTCCAGGCCGTTGTTGGAGCGGATCCGCGGCCAGTGCGGCCGAGGGAAGTCGTAGAAGCGCGTGGCGGCCGCAAATCCGTCCCGGAGACAGGAGAGGGCCTCTGGAAGCTGGGCACCGAGGCCAGTGGCGAATTCCTCAAGCGCCTTCTGGGCGCTCTGGCGGCTGGATGCCTGGAAGATCTTGCTCAGCTCGCTGCCGACGCGGCCCCGAAGGCGATGAGGGGTCTTGGCCAGCACATTTCGCATCAGATGGACGGTGCACCTCTGGTGCGCCACCTCGGGAAGAAGCCGACGGACGGCCTTGATCAGCCCGGCGTGGGCGTCGGAGACCACGAGCCGCAGGCCCGAAAGGCCGCGCTCGAGCAACCCCTCCAGCAGCGTCGTCCAGCTCGCTTCGCTCTCCTCCGAGCCGATCGTCACGGCGAGCAGCCGCCTCTTGCCGTCGCCATCGACGCCGTAGGCCACCAGGACCGACACGTTCTCCACGGCCCGCGCCCAGCGGGCATCGATGAAAGTGGCATCGAGGTAAAGATAGGGGAAACGGTCGGTGATCCGGGCGGTGCGCAGCTGCTCGACCCTCTCGGACAGCCGCTGTGTGACGCGACTGACGGTGGAACGCCCGACGCCCTCGCCCATGAGAGCCTCGGTGACCCGGGTCATGTCCCGTGTCGAAACGCCCTGCACGTACGCCGCCGTGACCATCTCGTCGATCTCCGACGTCCGACGGTTGTACCGGCCGATCGTCTCCAGCGGAGAGCCCTGGGTCCGCGTCCGCGGCACCTCGATCTCCACCTGGCCCATCGATGTCAGAAGCCGCCTCATGTACGTGCCGTTGAGGTGGTCCTTCCGGCTCCCCATCCGTTCGTACCGCCGAGCTCCGACCATTTCTCGGACCTGCTGCTCCAGGAGCACCTCGAGCACCAGACCGATGGCCCCGCGAAAGAGTCCGAGAAGGTCGGACCGAATGACCGGTTGCATCGGACGGACGCACGGCGCAGAGTTCGCCATGGGGAACGCTCCTCTCCTCCCTGGCCGGGGAGGTTTCTGTCTTGCACCGAGGAGCTTCCCCCTTTCTTCATCTCTTCGTTAAAACCATTTCCCACAAGAATAGGGACGGAACCCGGACGACGCGGCCGCGGCACATCTCTCTTCGTCGTCCGGTTTCGCGCATGCTCTGGCGATGCTCCGCTTTGCCGCGCACGACTGCGCCCACGCCTGCTCGACCGATCTCGAGCCCTGCGCACTCATGGCTGTTCCCGGAAGAAGCCGGCTGGCGGACTGTCGTCGGTGGAGAACGCCGTAAACCTCACGCCCGCCGCGGAGAGAAGGTGCCCGCGTGGGTTCATGGCGGCAAGCATGAAGCGCGCGTCGGTGCCAACCCGGGCCGTCGTAGCCCGGCCGGTGAACATCACGAGACGTTGGGCCGGAAGGACGCTTCCCGAAGGGGTCATGGTGAAGGCGAGGCGGTAGTCGCCGCGGCCGCGGCTCGTGCTCGCGGCGATGAGGAGTGCACGGTTTCACGCCTGGCACCGAATCGACTTGGCACCGAATCGACTCGAAGGCCGTCCCTTGCGCGGCGAGGACGTCGGCCCACGGGTCCTGCCATGGTCGGTCCCGATCTCGTCGGTCCCGTCCGGGTCGTGCCCTCTCCTGTCGGTCCCTCGGCCCCGCGCTGGCGCGCCGAGGCAGTGCCAGCGCTTTCAGATGCCGCGGCCGAAGGCCG
>DIAY01000063.1 GCA_002414905.1 Holophagales bacterium UBA5066
GACTTCGTGAAGGCGCCGAGGAGGACGAGGAGGAGTGCCGGCGTATAGAGCGGGTGGGCCCGGAGCGCATCGGCGTTGGCGACGAGGGCGGAGATCTCGAGGCTCCCCCCCGCGTGCCCGAGGAGGATGAAGCCCGCGAGGAGGGCGAGGCCGCCGCCGCCCGTGACGAGGAGCGCCTGGAGGGCGGAGGCTCGCACCTCGGGCTTCTCGCGGTCGAAGCCGATCAGGAAGTAGGACAGGATGCTCGTCGCCTCCCAGAAGACGAAGAGGCCGACGAGGTTGTCCGAGAGGACGAGGCCGAGCATCGCCGCGAGGAAGGCGACGAGGTATCCGAGGAGGGCGCCCCGGCGCGGGTGCCCCTCCATGTAGGTTCCGGCGTAAAGGAGGACGATCGCGCCGATCCCGGTGACGATGAGGGTCATGAGGAGCGAAAGCCCGTCGAGCCGGAAGCTGAGCGCGATGCCGAGCTCGGGGATCCAGTCCGCGGAAGCGGTGCGCACCCCCCCCTCGGAGACCTCCGGGACGAAACGGGCGAATCCGGCGAAGAGAGCCGCCGCGAAGAGCGCCAGCAGCGGTGCCGAAGCCCGCTTCAGGGCTTTCTCCAGCAGCGGCGCCAGGAGCGCCACGACGAACCCGGTCAGGACGGCGACGATCACGCGGGGCGGTATAACACCGGAGCGCTTCCGCCTATTCCGCGATCACGGCAGGAAAGCCCAGGTCGCCTTCAGAAGCAGCTGCCAGGCCCGTCGTTCCATCCCCTCGCCGGTCGCCCGGTTGAAGACGACGTAGACGTCGGAGCCGGATCGCCAAATCCAGCGGAGGCGGGCGTTCAGGCTCGCCACGTCGGAGGCGGTGTTCACCTGGGCGTAGGCGCTGGCAAGGAGGAAGCGGGAAAAATTCCACGTCGCCCGCAGGCCGAGGAGCGACGTCGAGAAGGAGCCGTCCGGGAGGCGGACGTCGTTGTAGCTCTCGGTCAGGCCGACGAGGAGGTGGGGGTTCGGGCGGTACGACATCTGCAGGGACCAGGTTTCGCGGTGCCCGCCGTAGAACGTCCCCCAGTCGGCCCCGCCACTTGCCGAGAAGACGGAGGCCGGGCTGGACCCGACCTCCACGACGTGGCGCCGGTTCCAGAAGGCGCCGGCCGGGACGAGGATCCCGGGGCGGATCTCGAATGGCTCGTCGAGCCGGTCCCAGCTGCTGGAAACGGGCTCGGCGGCGAAAAAGCTTCCGTCGCGGCCGTCGGCGGAGACCTTCGCCTCGAGCTCGCGACCGACGGGAGTGCCGGAGGGATCCTCGAAGTAGTCGTACTGGACTCCGACCTCCCACTGCCTCACGAGCCCCGTCGAGGGGAAGAAGCGCCGGGCAGCGCGACCGAAGAGGTTCGTGATGCCGGTGCGCGGAACGAAGCCGATCCCGGGGTCGAAGTCCTCGTCGTAACTCTTCAGGCTCGAGTAGAGCTGCCAGGTGCCGTCGTCGAAGCTCCCGGAGACGCGCCAGCCGTCGGTGTCGGGCCGGCCCCTGGGGTCGCGGGTCGTGGCCCAGAAGGCGGTGAAGGCGAGCGTCTCCGCCGGCTTCCAGTCGAGATCGACCCCGGCGGCCCGATTCCACTGGGTACCCTCCGGCCCCCCTTCCCGGTCGGTGAAGATCGCGCCGACGGAGGAGCGGGCGCCGAGGGGCTGCCGCACGCGCGCGACGTAGAAGTCGGTCTCGGGGAGTCCGAAGGCGGCGTCCTGACGGATCGCGATGACACCGACCTCGGTCCGGCCGACGTTCCCCGTCAGGCGCGCTCCGCCGACGATCGGCACCGGCTCCCCGTCCGGGGACAGGCCGATGCGCCGGGAATAGAAGACCTCGCCCAGCTGGGGCTGTCCGAAGCGCGTGAAACCGATCCGCTCGAGAAAGAAATCCCGCTTCTCGGGGAAAAAGACGGGGAAGCGGGTGAGGTTCACCCGCTGCGTGTCGGTCTCGACCTGCGCGAAGTCGGTCCGAAACGTCGCGTCGAGGACGAGCGTCGGCGTCACCCCCACCTTCGCGTCGAACCCGGCATCGAAGCGTGGGCCGTTTCGGTAGCCGCCCCCGGCCTCGCGGACCTCGTGGTCGTAGCCGGTCAGAGCGTAGGGCTTGAAGAGAAGCGGAAGGTGTCGCTCGAGCCGGAACCCGGTCAGGGTTCCCGCCATCGAGATCCGGTTCGGTCCCGCCTCTCGCCGCCAGGCGCCCCAGGAGGAGGTCTCCTGGCGACGCCGGAGCATCCGGAAGACGTTGAAGCCGAAGGAAGTCGACCCGGCGGGTGAGCGCAGGGCGGAGAGCGGGATCGAGAGCTCGGCGCGCCAGCCGTCCGGGCCGGCCGAGGTCCGCGACTCCCAGATGGCATCCCACTCGACTTCTTCTTCCTTTCCCTCGTTCGTGACGAGGGCGTCCCACTGGGTCCCTAGCGGGTTGACGCCGAAGAGCGCGCCGTTGCGGCGGTCGAGGTAGGTGTCCAGGACGATCATCACCCAGTCATCGGCGTCGAAGTCGCCGTCCCGTTCGAGGTTTCGCGCCGCGATCGTCCGCGCCTGCCGGTCGAAGCAGACGACGCCGACGACGAGCCTCTTCGGCGTCACGACGACCCGCACCTCGGTCCGCTCCGTCGAGGGCCGTCCCTCGTCGGGCTCCTGCTGCGTGAAGCGGTCGAGGACAGGAGCGTCCTTCCAGAGCGGGTCCCCGAGCCGTCCGTCGAGAACGACCTCGCGCGTCGCGACGAGGGCGACGAACGGCTCCTCGGGCCTCTGGGCGAGGCCCGAGGAGGCGAGGAGGCCGGAGAGCAGGAAGGCGATCCGGCTCGAGCTGCGGAACTGGCGCAAAGCGGCCGAGTCTACCGGGGCACCGGACCTTCCGTCAGGCCAGGACGGCGTCTAGCTGGTCGATCGCCCAGTCGATCTGCTCGCGCGTGATGACGAGCGGCGGTGCGAGGCGGATCGTCTGCACGTGGGTGTCCTTGCAGAGCATTCCGCGCTCCTTCAGCGCGTAGCAGTAGGGGCGTGCGGGGCCGGCCGAAACCTGCAGCTGGATGCCGGCCCAGAGGCCGCGGACCCGGATCACCTCGACCTTGTCCGTCTTCATCGTTCTGAGCCGCGCCTCGAGGTGGACCCCGAGCTCGGCGGCCCTCTCGACGAGCTTCTCCTCGACGAGGACGTCGAGCGCTTCCGACGCCACGGCGCAGGCGAGAGGGTTCCCGCCGTAGGTCGAGCCGTGGATGCCGGGCGTGAACACATCCATCACCGCGTTCGAGGAGAGGAAAGCGCTGACCGGATAGAAGCCACCGGAGAGGGCCTTGCCGATCGTCACGCCGTCGGGGCGGATCCCCTCGTGCTCGAAGGCGAAGAGCTTTCCGGTCCGTCCGAGCCCCGACTGGATCTCATCGAGGACGAGCAGGCAGTTGTGCCGGTCCGCCAGGTCGCGCAGGCCGCGGAGGTAGCCGTCCGGCGGGATGACGACGCCTCCCTCGCCCTGGATCGGCTCGACGAAGATGGCGGCGGTTTCGGGCGTGATGGCGGCCTCGACGGCCGCGACCGAGCCGTACTCGACGATCCGGAATCCGGGAGTGAATGGTCCGAAGCGGCTCGTCGAGTCAGGGTCGGTGCTGAAGCCGACGATCGTCGTCGTCCTGCCGTGGAAGTTTCCCTCGGCGACGATGATCTCGGCCTTCGGATACGGGACTCCCTTCACGTCGTAGGCCCACTTGCGCATCGCCTTGATCGCCGTCTCGACGGCTTCCGCGCCGCTGTTCATCAGGAGCGCCTTGT
>DIAY01000193.1:0-954 GCA_002414905.1 Holophagales bacterium UBA5066
GGAGCAAGGCGCCACCGCGGTCGCAGCTGTATGCATCGCCGTGCTGTGGAATGTCGCGAGCTTTCCGATCGTGGGCGTCATCGTGCGCGAAATCCGAAGTGGCCAGCGATTCGCGATCATCTTTGCAGCGGTGCCACTGGTCGGTGCCGGCCGGCTCTATCGGGCCGCCGTGGCGCTGGCACGTGCACGGCGCTTCCACGACACCTTTCTCGAGCTGGACACGGTGCCCGTTCGTCCCGGCGAGACGCTGCGCGGCCGGATTCAGGCACCGAAGGCGCTGGAATGCGTCGAGCAGGTGGCGGTCCGTCTGGAGTGCGAACGGCGGTATTAGAGCCGGGGTCGGAGTAAGACGACGACCAGGAGCGAACAGCTCTGGTACGCCGACACGAACACGCCAGTGGGCCGAGGGCAGACACCCGCCCCGATGCCCGGCAGCGCGCGCGGGCCAGGAGACGAGGTCCTCTGGTTGGTGTCCGCGCGTGCGCCGCAGGCGCCTGGCTCTTCCGGAAAGAGCCACTCGCGGCGCGGGCCCGGATGAAATCGATGCTCGTCGGCGGCGACGAAAAGGCAGCGGACTCGCCATCGGACGACCGGGAGTGATGACGCCTGCGGGGGACTCCGGACCCTCCGAGAGCCTCGTCATCCTCCCGTACCGGCTCGGCTACCCGAACCTGAGGCTCCACCTCGGCTCGTGGCGGGAGAGGCCGATGACGACAGAAACACTGAAGCAGACGCCGGCGGACAACGCGAGGAGAGCCGGAGAAGAGCGGTGACCGGCGCCCACCCTCACGGCGTGAGCCGGTAGCCGACGTTCCGGACGGTGAGGATATGGCGCGGCCGCGCTGGGTCGTCCTCGATCTTCTGGCGGAGCGAGCGGATGAAGTTGTCGACCGTGCGCGCGGTCCCTTCGAAGCCCCAACCCCAGACCCGCTCGAGAATCACCTCGCGGGTGAA
>DIAY01000193.1:1174-3179 GCA_002414905.1 Holophagales bacterium UBA5066
TCCGGGAGCTGGAACGGCTTGGTCAGGTAATCGTCGGCACCGATCTCGAGCCCCCGGACCTTGTCCTGGAGGCGATCGCGCGCGGAGAGGATCAGCACGGGCACGCCGACCCCGCGTCCGCGCAGCGCCGAGAGGATTTCGAGACCGTCCGCGCCGGGGAGCATGAGGTCGAGGACGATGAGGTCCGGCCGATCGTTGAACGCCGCGCGAAGCCCCTCGTCGCCGTCCGCTGCGGTCAGGACGCGGTAGCCGCGAAGCCGGAAGTTCATCGCCAGGCCCTCGCGGAGGGAACGGTCGTCCTCGACGACGAGAATCGTCTCGGCAGGGATGGGCCGCTCGCCGGGGACGCTCACCCCTCAACCCCCGCTTTCGCCGCCGGGAGCCGGACGGTGAATGCGCTTCCGCGGTCCGGCTCGCTCGCGACCGTTACCTCGCCTCCGTGGAGACGGACCACCTGGCGAACGATGGCGAGGCCGAGACCGGCACCCGCCGCGCCGCCCGGCGAACCGGAGTCGACCCGGAAAAACGGCTCGAAGACGTGCCCGAGATCTGCGGCCGGAATGCCGATCCCGTTGTCTTCGACGGTGATCTCGACGCTGTCTTCGCTGTCCCTCACGGAGACCCGGATCTTCTTTTTCTCGCCCGTGTACTTGTAAGCGTTGGCGAGGAGGTTGAGGACGACCCGGCCGAGGGCGTCGCGGTCGTGGCTCACCGGCCGCTCCGAGGCCTGCTCCACGTCGAGCTCCACCTCCCCGGGAACGACCATCCGCCGGAAGCGCGTGAGAGCGTCCTCGACGGCGTCACCTACCGGCCCGGGGCGCAGGTCGACCGCGTCCTGGTCGCGCGCGAGCGAGCGCCAGGTCAGGACCCGTTCGACGGTCGCCTCCAGCCACTCCGTCTCGCGGACGATCGTGGCAAGGCTCTGCCGGGTGCTCTCCGGGTCCTTTTCGAGGAGACCCGACTCGAGCGTCTGGGCGTACATCCGGATTGCCGCGAGCGGCGTCCTGAGCTCGTGGGAAACGTTCGCGAGAAGGTCCGACTGAAGACGGGCAAGGCGGGCGCGGCGGCCCAGGAGGACGACCGCGACGACCGCGCTTCCCGCCGCGGCGGCGGTGAAGCAGACGACGAGGACGCCGATCAGGAGCTCCTTCGTGCTCGTCCCGATCACCAGGGCGACGATGCCGACCGCCGTCGAGAGGATCACCGGAACGAGCACGCCCGCCGACAGGGTCACGATCGCTCCCCTCAGGCCGAGGCTGGACCTTCGCAGGCCCGGGTGGGAATCGCGGTGCCGGCTCATGCTCCCGGTATTGTCTCCGGCCGCGGGCCGCTCGAGGCCTACGTCGCGGCTCCGGCCAGTCCGACCGCTTCTCTCGCCGCGATCTCGAGCGAAGACGGCTCGGAAGGAGCCGCAGACCGACCGGCCCCGGCGATGGGGACCCCGACGGCGCGGCGACCGAAGGCCGGGTACCGGGTCCGGATCGTCGCGGGCTGGATCCCGTCGCCGAAGAGTCGCAGCCGGAGGCGCCACGCGGCAGCGAGCGCCCGTACTGCGGCACCGAGGGCGAGCCGTCGAAGCGAAGAGACGCCCAGGGCCTCGGAGATCTCCCGTTCCAGGCGCGCGGCGCGCTCTCTCTCCAGGACGTTCACGCCATTGCGGGACAGGACGGCGAGCGGAGGCATCCACTCGATGGTCCGCCGGGCGAGCCGGGCCATCCTCTGCTCGAGGCAGGCGTCACGCCGCGGCAGGGCTGCGAGCCGCTTCCAGCCCCGGAAGGCCGTCTCGATCACCCGGTACATCGTCGAGGAATTGGCCTCGTGGTCGGCCCGGAAGGCCTTCTCGAGCCAGCGGGCAGGGGCGTCACCCGGGAACGCCGGGTGCTTCCACGCCAGCTCTTTCTGCCCGTGCCATTCCCCCCAGGGAAGGTCTTCGCGCAGGAGACCTTTCTGCTTCATGTCCCGGTAGAGAGCCGTCACCGGGAGCGGAGTGAGGAGCATGAACTGC
>DIAY01000193.1:3495-3876 GCA_002414905.1 Holophagales bacterium UBA5066
CCGATCCAGACGAAGCTGACGCCGAGGCGAACCATGTTGTCGAGGCCGAACGCCCGGATCGCCTCCGCCGAGGAGAAGAGCTGGAAGCCGAACCAGCGACGATGCCGGTCCATCTCGTCGAGAAGCTCGAGAGCCCGGGCGGTGTCCTTCAGGAAGTTCTCGTCCATGACGAAGAAGTCGTCGGTCCCGGTCCGGTCGGCGATCCGGCAGGCCGTCTCGAAGATCTCGCGGCCGGTGCCGAGGAACGGCCGGTAGGCCTTGCCGAAAAAGTGCGAGGTGCTGCAGAAACGGCAGGCGTTCACGCAGCCGACGCCGGGGACGAGGAGGTTCGCGGTTCGCCCCGGGAGCGGGATTCCTAGGATGCTCTGGCGCTCGGTGCTC
>DIAY01000107.1:0-77599 GCA_002414905.1 Holophagales bacterium UBA5066
GAAGGCCGTGACGCCGTCGACCGAGACGGACAGGCACCCTTCGCCCGAGGGCACGAGCGCACTGACCTCGGCTTCGGCGAAAGAAGCTTCCAGGCTGGCGCTCCCCTGGCCCCGCGGTACGAGGGCAACGCCCCAGAGACCGACGAACGGGTCCGGAAAGTCTCGCGTCAGACCCGTCGTCTCGAATCCGCCGTCCCCACGGCTTCTCGCCCGATCGTGATGAAAATAGCGCCACGGGTTCCCGGGCATGACGAGTCCCGGGCCGCCGTCGCCGAACCTGGCCTGCAGGAGGCGTCGCACATACCCCGGGAGGAGATCGGCCGCGATATGGGAGTCGCCCAGCCAGAGGACCCGAACCTGCCGCACCTCGCCCCGCTCCAGCGCCTCGAGCCGGTCGAAGAAGGGACCCAGCGCCGTCATGCCCTCGAGGACGGCAGCAGACCCCGAGTAGCGCTCCTGCGAAGGTCCTCGCGCATGGGCCCCGGAAGCTGCAACGGCCCCTGCGAAGAGGCCGGCTGCTGCGATGGCGGCGGCCTTGTAGCCGCGATGCCCTCCGGGGCGCGGAGTCACACGGTCAGTTTAGACGGGCCGTGGTCCTCGCCGAGGTCAGCCTGCGGACGACCCGCCGGTATGGTCCCCAGTGGTCATGGAAACCCTGGCTCCACATCCACGCCATCACCTCGATCGCCTGGACGGGGTCATACGGGGACCACTCTTCGTCTCCCCAGATCAGCCCGAGCCGCCGCATCATCTCGACGTTGTAGCGGAAGGTGGAACGCGTGAACTGGCCGATGCCGAAGTACCGGCCGCAGGGCGACGTGACTCCCGACGTCAGACGGCTTTCCTCCCAAAGGACCTGATACATCGTCACCGCCTCGTCGAGAATGTCGTACCTCTCGCAGGCGGCGTAGACGGTGGACCAGGTGTCCGTCTCGAGCGGGGTCTTCAAATTCGGGACCAGCCCCGGCCAACCCGTCGGCAACCTCGAAAAGCCCGGCAGGCTCGCCGGGTTGAGGAAGGTCGGGCCACCGGCATTGACACGACCGTTCCCATCCGTGGGCACGCCAAAAGCGAGAACCGAAGCGAGGCCTACTCCGGCGACCCGGAGGGCTTTCCCTCGGGTTCGCCTGTCGGGGGCCTCAAAAGGTTCTTCGTCTCGTCGTTCCATAAAACTCCATTCTTCAATGACTTGCAGAATTCCTGGGCGGCAATGCCGATCTCGCGCCAACCATGGCCGACTGCGAGGAACTCCCCGAGGATGACCGGAATATGGGTGACGATCGCAGAACCGTCAAGCAAGCAATATTCGCGCCCTGTCGCCAGGACCTGCGCCGGACCTGCGCCCGACGAGGCCGTCAGTAACGCCGCATGAGCCCGACGACGATTCCCTGGACCTGCACGTCCTCTTCGCGGGCTCTGATGGGCGCGAGCCGCTCGTTGGAAGGCTGCAGCCGGACATTCCCCTCCGCCTCCCGGTAAAGGCGCTTCAGCGTCGCCTCTCCGTTTACGAGGGCCGCAACCATCTCGCCGTTCTCCGCACGAGTGCGGCGATGGACGACGACCCAGTCGCCGTCACGGATTCCTTCGTCCACCATGGAGTCGCCGCTGACGAGAAGGACGAAGTTCTCTCCCTTGCGGGTGAGCGATTCGGGAACGTGAATTCTATCGTCGCCCGGAAGGACCTCGATCGGACTTCCCGCAGCGATCCTCCCGAGGAGGGGAATCTCGAGGGCTGGAGCCGGGACCGCCTCGTCGGCGACGTCCAGCGACCTGCGCTGGTTCCAGTCGCGAATGAGCACTCCCTTTTCGAGGAGAAGCCTCAGGTGCTTCTGGAGCGTCCCGAAGGAGGAGTAACCGAAGTGCTGGCAGATCTCTCGCTGGGTCGGGGCTATTCCTCTCCGGAAGCGGTACTCACGGATGAAAGCGACGATTTCCTGTTGTCTCTCCGTGAGATTCGGGCGGATACCCATATTTTTTTCTGCCTTTTCTACAATGCGCCTTATTTTATTAGGCTCACCCAGAAGCGTTCCAGGAAGAGTACGGCGTAAATAGAACGCAAGTCAAGACCTATCGATGATCACAGGTATCCCTCGCCTGCGTCGAAGTCCTGGCTATTCAGTCGAAGACCGAAATTCCAAAATTTAATTAGGTGTGTTTGCATATATGCCGAATTTAATAAGGCGATTTACGTATGTACCATATCCATTTTCGGCAATCCGCTCCTGCGGTTCAAACCAGCCTACAATCCTCGGGAAGGGACGCGCGGAACGGCCCGGGCCTTGCGTCTCGACTATTGAATACGATGTCGACCCCCTCCTGGGCAGATCCATTCGAAGCTGAGCTCGGCCGTCTGCCCGAGAAGCTGAGGCGCTTCTTTCTTTCGCGAGGCGTCAGGACCGAGGACGAAGCCCTCGACCTCGTCCAGGAAACGCTGCTGAGAGTCCTCCAGCGAGTGAGCCGGGGGGGGGACCCCCTCGACTCCCCCGAAGCCTTTTCGCTGGGCGTTGCCAAGAACGTCTTTTTCGAGCATTGCCGCAGGGTCCAGCGAGCCAACAAGCACGAGGGGCTCTCGGGCGTCCTCGAGCTCGCCGGCACGGCAGATCCTCTCTCTGACGCTCTCGCGAGCAGCCGGAAGCTCATCGTCCGGAAAGCCCTCGAGCTGCTCCCGGCCCGGATGAAGGTCCTCCTCGTCCGGCGATTCGTCGAAGAGGTTCCTTCCCGTACGATCGCGCGCGAAGAGGGAATCACGACGGACGCGGTCGACATGCGTGTCTACCGCGCCAAGAGGGAGCTCAAGAAGCGGATGGACAGCACGGAAGCGCGGTCCGCCGTTCGCGCGATGAGAGAAGAAGCGGCCCGCAACCCGAGCGACGACGGGGATGAGAAGTGAGCCGGGAGCCTGCGGTCGAGCGCGGCCGCATTCGCGAGTACCTCCTCAGGAACCTGGCCGACGCTGAGAGGTCCAGTTTCGAAGAATCGTACTTCGCCGACGACGCCCTTCTCGACCGGGTCGAGGCCGAGGAGGACCTCCTCGTCTCGGACTACGTCCTCGGACGGCTCTCGGACACGGACCGCCGCCGCTTCGAGAAGGCTCTCCTCGGTACGCCCTACTACCGCGAGCGGGTGGAGACGACGACCCGGCTCCGCCTCAAGATCGCCCGGGACCAGGGCCTCCGCCGGCACGGCCGCGAAAATCCCGTCCGCACCGGCGGCGGCCTCTTTCCGGGCCGGACGGGAATCGTCATCGCCTTCGCACTCCTCGGAGCCCTTCTCCTCGCGTCCCTCGTCACTGCCCTTCGCCTGAAGCAGCAGCTCTCGGCGCTCCGCACCGAGCTGAACGCTCCCGCGCCTCCTGCCGTCACCGCGGGTGCCGGCGGCGTCGTGCCGTCGACGCCCGCCGTCGTCCTGCAGGCGCCGGCCGGAGAGGGAATTGCCGTTCGGCGCGTGGAACGGGCCAGCGGCTCACCGCTCGTCCTCGTCTTTCCCCGCTCCCTCGCGCCGCCCGTGGCAAGGGTCTGGAGGGTCGTCCTGCGCGCCGACTCGGGCTCCGTCCTCTGGGACAGTGGAGACCAACCGGTCGCCGCCGGTGCCTCCACTGACTTTGCCGTCCGGCTCCCGGCCGGCGTTCCCGAAGCGGGCCCTGTCGGCGTCACTCTCTGGGCCGACGGAGCGCCGGTCTCGTCGGCGTTCGTCGACGTCGTCGAACCTCCGATGCGCCCGGCACGTTAGGTCCCGTCCGAAGACGACACTCCCGCATGAAGGGTGAGTCCGGTATCTCTCTCGTCCCGTTCCCGGCCGGCGCCACTCTCCCTCGGTGGCGCCGTTTCCTCCCTCGACCCCGCCACGGCCCTCCCCGTGGCGGGGTTTCCTGGTTCTACCGGTCCTTCCAGACGGGAGGTCGGCCTTCGAGCGCCGCGTGAATTCCCTCGAGCGCGTCTTCGGTCCGAAGGAGCTCCCTCGTCCAGGTCCTCTCGACGGCGGACAGGGCCGACAGCGGGTCTCCGCTGGAGCCCTGGTTCAGAGCGCGCTTGGCGAGCCTGAGAGAAGAGGCCGAGAGGGTCTCGAGACGCGCCCGCATCGTATCGAGTGCTTCGACGAGGTCCCCGGGGTTGACGAGGGCGTTGACGAGACCGCGGCGTTCGGCGGCCTCGGCCGTCATTGCGGCCCCGCAGAGGATCAGATCGGCCGCCTTCGTCCGGCCGGTCCTCCTCTCGAGGAGAACTGCCGCCACGGGAGGGAACGACCCGCGGTGGATCTCGGGAAACCCGAAGGTCGCCGTCGTCTCGGCGAAGACGAAGTCACAGGCGAGCGCCAGCTCGGCGCCAGCTCCGAGGGCGCGCCCCTGGACGAGAGCGCACGTCGGGACCTCGGTCGTCAGGAGGAATCGTACGAGGGAGTGCCACGCCGAAAAGAGCGCTTCGGCCTGCCCCCCCTCGGGCAGGAGGATCTCCGTTCCGTTGCAGAAGTCCTCGCCACGCGCGGCCAGAGCCACGAGGCGGATATCCCGGCGGCGTGCGACTTCCCGCAGCCGCGCCTCGAGGGCGGTCACGGTCTCGCGGTCGAGGACGTTCTCGGGGGGCCGCCAGAACGTGACCTTCGCGGCCGTACCGTCGATCGTCACCGAGACGCCAGTGCCCATCCGTCCCTCCTCTCTTTCGCGCATCCGCAGGTCTGCGTGCTGCATACCGAGGAGCCTAACGGAAAAAGACCCCGCTCGGGAGGCGGGGTCGTCAGCGGAAATGGTCGGGGCGAGAGGATTCGAACCTCCGACCCCACGGTCCCGAACCGTGTGCGCTACCAGGCTGCGCTACGCCCCGAGAAAAGCGCGGACGCGGAAGATAGCATGAGCCTGTTCTGAAGGGAAGGCACGGGACGCTCAGGGCGCTGCGGGAGCACCTTCCCCACGCGGATCGGCGGCCCCGATGAGCAAACCGTTCTGCCCGAAAAGGATGGCGTGGACATTCCCGATCGGACTGCGCTCCCTGAGAACGTGGCCCCGGGCGCGGAGAGACTCCCGGAGAGCCTCCGGAGCCCCCCCCTCCTCCACGAACACGACATCCGGCGTGTGCTGGTGGTGGAGGCGCGGGGCGGCGACCGCGGACGACAGGCTCTCCCCACTGGTCAGGCGAAGCAGGACCTGCAGGACCGTCGTCGGGATCGTGGACCCTCCGGGCGAGCCGACGACGAGGAGCGGCCGGCCCTCCTCCTCTACGATCACGGGCGACATCGAGGACAGAGGCCTCGCCCCGGGCCGGACCTCGTTCTCGCTTCCCTGGACGAGACCGTAGAGGTTCGGAACGCCGGGAGCGACGGCGAAGTCGTCCATCTCGTTATTGAGGAGGACGCCGATCCCGGGAACGATGGCACCGTTCCCGAACGAGCCGTTCAGCGTCGTCGTGAGCGAGACAGCGCCCCCGTCGGGCGTGGCGACCGACAGGTGGGTCGTCTCCTCCGGCTCGCGCGTGAGCGATGCTCCCACGGAGGTCGAGGGTGTCGCACGGGTCGGGTCGATCGACGCTCCGAGCGCGGCGAGTCGTGCTGGTGCGAGGATCTCGCCGAGCGGGATGGCGGTGCAGTCCCCGTCTCCGAGCCAGCGATTCCGGTCCGCGTACGCCCGCCGCTCCGCCTCGAGCAGCAGGTGGTACGAATCGGCGTCGAGGCTCCCGACGAGGCCCCGAGCGACCTCGAGCTGGGCAAGGACTGACCGGAGGACCTGACCCGCCGACGACGGCAGCGGCATCGTAAAGACGGCGAGCCGCCCGTAACGGATCTCTTCGGGAGCTCTCCAGATGGGCGTGTAGCCCGCCAGATCCGCCTCCGAGAGAACGCCGCCGTGGGCCTTCACGAAAGCGGCGATACGCGCGGCCACCTCGCCCCGGTGGAACGCCTCCGGGCCCTCGCGGGCGATCCGGGCGAGGGTCGACGCGAGCTCGGGCTGCCGGAGAAGCACCCCGGCCTCGAGCGGTTTCCCTCCGGGAAAAAAGAGGCGGCGAGTCTGATCCCACCGCGTGAGGAGCTCCCGCGATTCGGCCAGGTCCTTCGAGAGCCCTGGCGAAACCCGGAACCCCTCCCGCGCGAGGCGCTCGGCCGGAGCCACGACCTTCTTCCAGGGAAGGCGGCCGAGGCTGCGATGCGCCTCGGCGTAGCCGCGGACCGAGCCGGGAGTGGCGACCGCGAGGGCCGTGGCGGTGGACGCCTTCGGGACGGGCCGGCCATCGGGTCCGAGAAACATGTCGCGGCCCGCAAGGGCCGGAGCCGTTTCCCGGAAGTCGAGAGCCCGGACGGTGCCATCAGGGCTCCTCGCGACGAGAAAGCCTCCTCCCGCGAGGTTTCCCGCCTGCGGATAGACGACAGCGAGGGCCAGAGCCGTCGCGACGGCGGCGTCCATCGCATTTCCGCCGGCCGCGAGGATCTCGGCGCCGGCCATGGAGGCCTCGGGCGCCGCAGAGACGACCATCCCGCGATTCGACGAGAGGACGCGGGCCGGGCCGAACGGCACGTTCGCGTCCGGGGCGGCGATCCCATCCCCGCCGCCCAGGAGCGCGACGAGGATGAGAACGAGACCGGGCGTGAACCTAGCGAAGCGAGAGGACGAGCTTATTGGCTGCATTCAGCTCGAGGACGAGTGTCCGCGTCTCACCGCCGGGAACGACGAGCTCGGCGGTTTCGTAACCGTTGAACGCACGGTTCGTTGGAATCGCCCACGCCTTGAACGTCGCGGGTCCCGACGGGACTTCGATGGTCCCCTCGACGAGGCCGCCGGCGCTCTTGCGGCCGAAGTCGAACTGACGGCGGAAGACTTCCTTGTCGTTGCGGCGGATCATGACGTAGCCCTCCGGAGCCGGGCTCTGGAAGGCGATCCGGATTCGTGCACTGCCCGGCGTCGGCGTCGCCGGCTTCGGCTGCACTACGGGTACGACCGGCTGAACGACGCGAACCGGCGTCGGTACGCGGGTGGGCTTCACTTTCTTCGCGAGGTCCGCCGCGGCCTTCTTTTCGGTGGCTTCCTTCTCGGCCTGCGCGGCCTTCACGGAATCGCGGATCGCCAGCGCATCCGCGTTCTCGGGCTGGAGCAGAAGGATCGCGGAAAGCTCGTTGAGCGCAGTGCGGAAGTCACCGGTTTCCACGGCTCCACGGGCCGCGTTCATGCGCGTCTCGATCTCCCGGTCGATCTCCTGGACGGCCTGGGTCGTCCGGGCCTGCTCCTCGGCTCGCGCCAGGGCGTCCCGGGCGGCCTCCGAGTCGGGCTTGCGGCGGATAACCTCGCGGAACTTCTCGAGGGCCTGCCCGGCGTTGCCGGCGGCGAGGAGGCGGTTTCCGTCCTCCATGAGGCTCTTGAGCTCCTGGACCTCGCGCTCACGGACCTCGTCGACGGCTGCCTGTTCGTCGATCTTCACCTTCTTCGACCAGAGGACTCCGGCCGTGACGCCGGCCACGACGAGGACAAGACCGATGATCAGCGCGACGAACTTCGCGTTTATCGCCCTCTTCATCAGGGGCTTCGGCACGCTCGGCGGCTTCGGGGGCGGCTCCGGTATCGGGGCGAGCTCGACGGGGGCCAGGGAGGGCGAAGGCGGCCTCGGTGTGGGAGCTCTCAAGGACGGCGACGAAACCGGCCTCTTCGCTGGTTCCGCGGGCGACACCGGCTTCGGAAGGGGGAAGGCGGGCGCGGGGGCAGGGTGAGCCGGAGGTTTCGCGGCAGGTGCGCCGGCGGCCACGAGCTTCATCGCGTCCACGATCCGCTCGGTGGCACCTTCTTCTCCGCTGTCGTCCGCGCCGGAAGCCGGAACGACGGTGGCCGGAGAAGGCGGTGGGAACGGGCTTCTCAGAATCTCGGTCGGCCGCTCCGATCCGGACGGCGGAGGCACTGGCAGTGCCGGCGGAGCAGCCTCGGGCCACTTCTCCGGCTTCGCATCGACCTGGGCGGGAATCGCCCGGAGAATCTCTGTCGGGCGGTCGACGAACACCGGCGGCGCGGGAGGAGCCGGCTCTTCGGGCACGGCGGCCGGGGGCGGGATCGCCCGGAGGATCTCCGTAGGCCGGTCGCTGCCACCAGAGGAGGGGGCGAACCCGGCCAACCCGACGACCCGGATGATCTCAGTGGCACCGTCCGGGCGATCGTCGGAAAGCCCGGGAGCCGAAGGGACTTCGTCGAGCGGCGAGACGGCGAGGCCTCGTGGTGGCGGGGCGGCGGCGGGTTCGACCACCTCGGGCCCGGGCAGGGAGGCGTCGACGTCCGAAACCTCGTCGTCAGGAGGGAGGACGGGAAGAGGAGGCGGGGGCGCGGCCTTCTTCGAACGAGTCGGCTCGTCGAGCTGCCAATCGTTTGCGGGAACTCTTTCCCGCTCGTCCGCATTTCCGGCCGACGCGCCGGACGAGGCGACATACGTCGTGGCAGGGAGGGGCCGGACGACTTCGCGCGTCGCCAGATCGTCTTCGACCGCGGGTGGCGCCGGCGGCGCAGGGGCCGCTCCGAGGATGTCGAACGGCGAGCGCCCTCCGGCCGGTGCCGATGCCGGCGGCGGCGGCTGCGGCAGCGGTGCAGGCTGCGGAAGGGTGGAGGGGGGCGCCGTGACCGCAGCGACGGATCCGAGCTTCTCGGCTTCCGCGACCATCTGGCCGAGGTCGCGGAGCATCTGCCGCTCCTCCTCGCGCGCCTTGAACTCGTAGAGCGCGAGGGCGAAGTCGTTGCCGCGCTGGAACCGTTCAGCAGGATCCTTCGAGAGAGCCTTGCCCAGGACTGCCGTGAACTCCTGGGGAATCGCGGCATCGTAGGTCTCGGGCGGTACGAACTGCTCGTGGACGATCTTGTACGAGATCGAGGTGAGGTTGTCGGCCGTGAACGGCTTCTTCCGCGTGAGAAGCTCGTAGAGGACCACGCCGAGGGAGAAGAGGTCGCTGCGGCCGTCGACCGCGTCGCCCGTCACCTGCTCGGGCGACATGTAATTCGGAGTTCCGAGGAACTGTCCCGTGGTGGTGAGATTCGACTTCTCGGTCTTGGCGATTCCGAAGTCGGTGATCTTCACCTGGTTCTCGGGGGTGATGATGATGTTCGCCGGCTTGACGTCCCGGTGAACGATCCCCCGGCGGTGCGCGTAGTCGAGCGCCTCGGCAACCTGCCCGACGATCTCGGCGACGCGCTCGTTCGTGAACGGCGTCCGGTCGGAGAGGATCTGCTTGAGGTTCTTGCCTTCGACGTATTCCATCGCGATGAACGACGTGTCGGAGGAGGAGTCCTCTCCGACGTCGTGCACCGTGACGATGTTGGGGTGGGAGAGGATGCCCGCCGCCTGGGCCTCGCGAAGGAAGCGTTCCTGGAATTCGCGCTGCTCGACGTCGTCCTCGCTGACGGCACGGATCGTTTTCAGCGCGACGAGCCGGCCGATGACGGGGTCGCGGCCGAGGTAGACGACGCCCATCGCGCCCTTCCCCAGCTCGCGGATCACCTCGTAGCGACCGAACCTCTTCGGAATTCCCGAGGGGGGCGCACCGGATACGCTCGGCAGAGGTCCTCCCGTTCGCGACTGCGGCAATGAGATGCCGGGTTCCTCCCGGTAGCGTGCAGTTTAGGGCTCTGCGAAAGAGGGTGTCAACGCGCCCTTTTCCGAGCGGGCCGCTTTCCCCCGGAACGGATCGGCCGGAACGAAGACATCGCTTCGGGGAAGCGCCTTCAGTCCCTATAATGCAGGCCTTTTGAGAGACCTCTCCAAGGGGGAATCAGCATGAAACAGTATCCCGCAACCGCCATTCGCAACGTGGCCGTCACCGGCCACAACGGCGTCGGGAAGACGACCCTCGTCTCGGCGCTCCTCTACGAGGCGGGCGCGGTCAACCGCTTCGGTCGCGTCGACGACGGCTCGGCGCCGACCGATTTCGATCCTGAGGAGATCGAACGGAAGATCTCGATCGGGCTTGCCGTGGCGGCCCTCGAGTGGAAGAAGCACAAGGTCAATCTGATCGATACGCCCGGCTACGGCATCTTCACGTCGGAGATGATCGGTGCGATGCGCGCCGCCGACGCGGCCATCATCGTCGTCGACGCCGTCGCCGGCGTGGAGGTCCAGACCGAGAAGGCGTGGCAGGTGGCCGAGGACTTCGGGCTGCCGAAGATGATCGTCGTCAACCGGATGGACCGTGAGAACGCCGACGGCGGTCGCGTCATGGACCAGCTCCAGACGAAGTTCGGTCGTTCCTGCGTCTGCATCGAAGCGGCCATCGGCAAGGAGAAGGGCTTCCGCGGCGCGATCGACCTGATCGGGATGAAAGCGTTCCTTACCGACGACTCCGGGAAGACCATGGAGGGGCCGACTCCCCCGGAGTTCGCAGAAGACGCCGCCACGCTCCACGAGGCGCTCGTCGAGATGGTCGCCGAGGTGGACGACACCCTCATGGAGACCTTCTTCAGCCAGGGCAACCTCACCGAGGAGCAGATGCTGCCAGCCCTGCGCCTCGCCATCCGCGAGCGGAAGATCGTTCCGGTCGTCTTCGCGGCTGCCGGCGACCACGCGCGGGGCGTCGAGAAAATTCTCGACGAGATCGTCGATCTCCTCCCGGGCGCAGACTCCTTTCCCGCGGCCGCCATCGACAAGGACGGGAACACCGAGGTCCTCGCCTGCGACCCGAACGGCCCTGTCGCCGCGATCGTCTTCAAGACGATCTCCGACCCCTTCACGGGTCGACTGTCGATCTTCCGTGTGCACTCCGGCACGATCAAGGCCGACGGCACCTACTGGAATGCGAACCGCGAGGTGCCGGAACGCTTCGGACCGGTCTTCTCACCCCTCGGGAAGGTGATGAACACGGTGCCCGAGGTGCCGGCCGGGGACATCGGCGTCATCGCCAAGCTCAAGGAGACCCTCACGGGCGACACGCTCTCCGCCAAGGACAAGCCGTACCGCTTCCCCGCCGTCGAGATCCCCGAGCCGGCGATCTCCTTCTCCATCGAGCCAAAGTCGAAGGGGGACGAGGACAAGATCTCCATCGCCCTGGCCAAGCTCACGGAAGAAGACCCGGCCCTGAAGTTTCACCGCGACGCCGACACGAGCGAGCTCCTCCTCTCGGGTGCGGGCCAGCTGCACGTCGAGATCGCCGTCGCCCGGATGAAGCGGAAGTCGAACGTCGAGGTCATCCTCCACCCGCCGAAGGTCCCCTACCGCGAGACGATCACGAGGGCGGCCGAGGCCCACGGGCGCCACAAGAAGCAGACGGGCGGTCACGGACAGTTCGCCGACTGCAAGATCCGGGTCAAGCCGCTTCCCCGAGGCTCCGACTTCGAATTCGTCGACGACATCTTCGGTGGCTCGATCCCGAGGAACTACATCCCCGCCGTCGAGAAGGGCATCCAGGACACCCGCAAGAAGGGTTATCTCGCCGGCTACCCGATGGTCGACTTCCGCGTCGAGCTCTTCGACGGTCAGTACCACGACGTCGACTCGTCGGAGATGGCGTTCAAGATCGCCGGCTCCCTCGCCTACAAGGACGCCATGGAGAAGGCGAAGCCGACGATTCTCGAGCCGATCATGAAGGTCGGCGTCCGGGCGCCGCAGGAGTACATGGGCGACCTCATGGGCGACCTGACGAGCCGCCGCGGCCGCCCCTCGGGAATGGACCAGATCGGCGACGACGCGGTGGTCAAGGCCGAGGTCCCGCTCTCCGAGATGCTCACCTACTCCGCCGTCCTGCGCTCCCTCACCCAGGGGCGCGGCTCCTTCACGATGGAGCACTCCCACTACGAGGAGCTGCCCCGCCCGCTGCAGGAGAAGCTCATCGCCGAGCGCGCCAAGCTCCGCAAGGCGGACGCCGAAGCCGAGTAGCGCTCTCCCCCGCCTCCGGGGAACCCGAAGGGGCCGCGAAAGCGGCCCCTTCTTCTTTCGTTGTCACCCGGCGGTCCGGGTTTCCTCGCCGCGCGGAAGGGGTACGGGGGAAACCTGGCGGCCCGGGTTTCCCCCACTCCACGCGAGCGAAGCGAGCTGCCTTGCCGCGCGGAAGGGGGTACGGGGGAAACCCGGCGGTCCGGGTTTCCTTCACTCTACGCGAGCGAAGCGAGCTGCCTTGCCGCGCGGAAGGGGGTACGGGGGAAACCCGGCGGTCCGGGTTTCCCCTGTCCAATCACGCCCCGTGGATACCGGCCTTAGAGCCCGTGATGAAGTCGAGCAGGACCTGCACGTCCGGAGCCGACGCGGCAAGCTCTCCCAGCGCCGCGAGAGCGGCGGCGTGGTCGTGGCGGTTCCGGTAGAGGATCCGGTAAGCCTTCTGGAGGGAGGCGACGCGTTCGGCCGAGTAGCCTTTTCGGGAGAGACCGACTCCGTTGATCTTGTAGGCCTTCGTGTCCCGGTCGCTCGACGTCCAGGTAAAGGGGAGAACGTCCTTGTTCACCGGCGTCATTCCACCGACGTAGGAGAACCGTCCGACACGGCAGAACTGCCTCACGGCGACGAACCCGCCGAGGACGACGTCGTCCTCCACGACGACGTGCCCCGAAAGGGACGCCGAGTTCGCAAAGACCGTCCGGTTCCCGATGACGCAGTCGTGAGCGACGTGGGAGTAGGCCATGAAGAGGTTGTCGTCGCCGATGACGGTCTCTCCGTGTCCCGTCACGGTGCCGCGGTGGGCGGTCATGAACTCGCGAAAAACGTTCCGGCTCCCGACGATGAGCCGGGTCCGCTCTCCGGCGTACTTGAGGTCCTGGGGAGGCCCGCCCAGAGCGGCATGCGGGTGGACGATGTTCCCCTCTCCGAGGACGGTCGGTCCGTCCACGAGGGCGTGAGCTCCGACGCGAGTCCCCGCCCCTATGACCACGGACTCGCCGATGACGGCATACGGACCGATCTCGGCCTCGGGGTGAACCGACGCGGATTCGTGAACGATCGCTGTTGCGTGGATCGACATTCAGCCTCGCTCCTCGGGTCCGCAATCCTGGACCAGGCTCAGGATCTCCGCCTCGGCGCAGAGGTGCCCGTCCACACGCGCCTCACCGCGGACCTTGACGATCGACCTCTTCGCCGCGACGAACTCGACGGTAAAGAGGACCTGGTCTCCTGGAACGACCGGACGCCGGAACCTCACGGCGTCGAGGCCCGCCAGCCGGAGCTGCCTGCGGGACGGATCGTCGGTGCCGGCGATCAGCATGAAGGCCGCGACCTGGGCCATCGCCTCGATGAGGAGCACGCCCGGCATGACCGGATTCCCGGGGAAGTGCCCCTGGAAGAACTCCTCGTTGAACGTCACGTTCTTCAGGCCGACGACCTTCTTCCCGGCTTCGACTTCCAGTATCCGGTCGACGAGGAGGAAGGGATACCTGTGCGGGAGAACCCGCAGGATGTCGCGAATCCCGAGTCCGGTTGCGCTAGGCTCCGAGCTCATCCCTTCACCTCGTCTCCCTTGGCCGCCTTCGCCAGCTCGCGGACGACCCTGGCCGTCTCGGGAAGGCGTTTGAGCTCCGCTTGCACGCGGAGGGCATCCCTGTAGGGCAGGTGGGGCCTGCCGGAGATCGACGCACCGTCGGGGACGTCGGAGCTGATGCCCGTCTGGCCCCCGGCCTTCACTCCCTTGCCGATGCGCAGGTGGCCGCCGACTCCGACCTGACCACCGAGGACCGTCTGGTCCCCGACCGTCGTCGAGCCCGCAAGGCCGGTCTGCCCGCAGAGGACGACGTGCCGGCCGACATCGCAGTTGTGACCGATCATGACGAGGTCGTCGACCTTGGTTCCATTTCCGACCCGGGTCAGCTCCAGCGTAGCCCGGTCGATACAGCTGTTCGCGCCGATCTCGGCGTCGGAGCCGATCTCGACTCCGCCGACCTGCGGGACCTTTCGCAGCCCTGCCGGGCCCGGGGCGTATCCGAAGCCGTCCGCGCCGAGAACGGCGCCCGAGTGAACCTCCGTCCGGGCCCCCACGTTGACGCCGTCGTAGAGGACGACGTGCGGGTGAAGCCATGCGCCAGCGGCGATCCGGCAGCGCCGGCCGACGACGACGTGCGCCTCGAGGATCGCTCCGTCCGCCACCTCGGAACCTTCGCCGACGACCGCGTACGGGCCGATTTCGGCTCCGGGCGCCACGCGTGCCCCCGCCTCCACGATCGCCGTCGGATGGAGGCCAGGCCGCGCCATCCGCTGCGGAAAAACACTCGCCAGAACGGCGGCCAGCGCCGCGGAGGGGTCGGAGACCTCGATGACGGTCCGGCCCGGAAACCTGCCGGCCGATCTCGCGAGAAGCACACCGGCTGACGACACCGAGGCCGCGGCTTCGGCCCTGGCGTCGACGGCGAAGGCCAGGTCGTGAGGTCCCGCGTTCTCGAGCGACCTCACGCCCTCGACGACCAGAGACCCATCTCCGACGACCCGTCCCCCGCATGCGGCGGCCAGGACGGAGGTGGTCGCCGCTGCGGGAAGCTCGGCCATCCGCCTCTTACTTCTTCGGGGCTACCGCCGGGGCCGCTGCCGGGGCCGGCTTCGCGTCGGTCTTCGGGGCTGCGGCGATGGCGGTGTTGAACTTCTGGATCACCGCATCCGTGATGTCCACTCCCGGGTCCGCGTGAAGCAGGCCGCTCTGGAACTTGTTGAACACGAGCGTGTAGCCGAGCTCCTTCGAGACCGCTTCGATGACCGGCAGGACCCTGCGTTCGAGCTCGCCCAGCTCCTTGCGCTGGAGCTCCTCGAGCTCACGCTGTGCATCGTCCTGGAAGCGCTTGAGATCCAGAGCCTTGGCCTGGTAGTCCTTCTGCGTCTTCTCCATGGCCTCTTCGGAAAGAGATTTGCCCTGTTCCTGGATCTTCTTCTCCAGGTCCCGCAGTTCGTTCTGGCGCTTGACCAGGTCTTCCTGCTTGGCCGCCTGGATCTTCTGGATCCTCGCGAGGCTCTCCTTGCCGACTGCGGACTCCTGGACGATGCGCTGGACTTCGATCACGCCCACCTTCTGGGCCGAGGCAGGGAGGGCGAGCAGAGCGGCTGCAGCAACCGCACCCGCGACGATCAACCGGTTCCCGATCATCTACGTGACTCCTTCTTCATGTGTGGCGCTGCCGGAGACCTTCCGGCGGGCGCGCGATTCTACTGTACGAGCCTGTCCGGTGGGTGTCCAGCCGGGTTCGGGGGCGCCCATCAGAATGTCGTTCCAATCGAGAACTGGAAATCGCTGCTCTTCTCCTGGAGAAGCGGGGTCCCGTTCTGCCCTTTGATGACCTTCGGATCCAGGTTGATGCCATAGATGAAGCGCAGTGGCGCCTGGAAGATCGGCAGGAACATGCGAAGTTCCGCGCCGGCCGAGGCACGCATCTTGAGCGGGTTCAGGGACTGGCCCTCGAGCCAGGCGTTGCCGGCGTCGAAGAAGAGAACGAGCTTCAGCGGCCCGGCGACGTAGTAGACCGCCTCCAGGTTGACGACGAGGTACTTGTCCCCTCCGAGAAGCGCTCCCTGGTCGTTGAAGAACGCCTGGTCGTTGTCGTCGAGCGGATAGATGCTCCCGTACTGGAAGGCGCGGACGGAACGGTCGCCACCGATCCGGAAGCGCTCGAAGATCGGGATGGTCTTCCCGTCGTAGGGACGAACGAGCCCGCCTTCCACATTCACAGCCAGGTGCGACTTGCGGTTGACGTTGTAGTAGATGGTCGCGTTCCCGACCGGCTTCACGTAGGAGAAGTCGCCCCCCAGGGGTCCGCCCGCGACCATCAGCGAAAGGCCGAACCGCCGGCCGCGCGTCGGATCGAACGGGTCGTTCCGGCTGTCGTACCGGTATCCCGGAGCCACGGCTGAGGTCCGCCCGACGTAGTCGGCGAACGCGGAGGGGGGATAGCCTGCGCCCGGCGGCGGCGGCGGCGGAAAGACCTCGTACCGGCTCTTCATGTCGGTGTAGCTGTAGAAGAAGGAGAGTCCGTCGAAGAGACCGAGCCCGAGGCCGATCGACGCATTGAGGCCCTTGGACTCCTGGTCGACGTCCGCGTACTTGAGGGACCGGTTGAAGATGGACCCACCGATCGACATCCGCTTGTCGAGGAACCACGGCTCGACGAACGACAGGTCGAAGTAGTTCGAGTACCCACCACGCTGGAACTGGACGCCGATCGTGTCGCCACGGCCGAGGAAGTTTCGCGTGGAGAACTGGAACTGCCCGAAAATCCCGTCGAGCTGCGAGTAGCCGGCTCCGAACTGGATCTCGTTCCTGTTCGTGTCGGTGCCCTTGATCGTGACGTCGACGGCCTTTTTCTCGGCATCCACCCGGAACTCCGGGTCTTCCTCGATCTTGAAGTAGCCGAGCTGGGTGATCTTGAAGAGCCCCTTCTTGAACGATTCCATGTCGAGGACGTCGCCCTCGAAGAGCTGGAGCTCCCGCCGCAGGACCTTGTCTTTCGTCGTCTTGTTCCCGGTGAACTCGACGCGCCCGACCCGGAACTGGTCACCCTCGGTCACACGGATCGTGACGTCGACGAGATTCCCCTTCCCCGGCCGTTCGACGTACTCGGGGTTCATGAAGGCGTAGATGTAGCCCCGGCCCCGGTAGATCTCGTCGAGCGTCTTCATGCCGTCCACCAGAGCGGCACGGTTCAGCGGTTTGCCCGGCTCCCAGGAGAAGAACCTCAGGAGACGCTCCGGCGGGAAGACGGTCGTGCCGTCGATCTTCAGATCGCCGAAGTAGTACCGCTCCCCCTCGACGAGCGGGATCTGGATCCTCGCGCGCCGTTTGACCTTCTCCGGGCGCGTTTCTCCCGGGTTGACGACGAAAGTCTCGATGACCGGGTCCTTGACGACGATGTCCTTGTAGCCCGCGTTCTGGTAGACCTTCTTGATCGACTCGATGTCTTCCTCGTAGCTCGTCTGGTTGTAGACGTCCTTCGAGTCCCAGAACTGGTAGAAGTTCGATTCCCGGGTCTTCTTCATCGCGCGGGAGAGGCGGCTCTCCGAGATGACGGTGTTCCCGGCGAAGTCGATCGACTGGATCTTGATCTTGTCGCCCTCGTCGACGAGGAAGACGACGCGGCGGCCGTTCTCGCCCATCGGCTCGATGGCCGTATCGACGACCGCCGAGCGGAACCCCTCGGAGCGGTAGGCTTCGATCAGGACGGCCTTCCCCTTCGCGACGTCGCGCAGGGAGACGGGCGCGCCGACCCGGATCTCGACCTTCCCCTCCTTGAGCTTGTCCTTGAGCTGGGAGGTCGTCAGCTTCTTGTTCCCGCGGAACTCCAGGTCCGCGACCCGCGGCCTTTCCACGACGACGGCGACGAGCCGGACCCCTCCGGCGGCCACCTCCCTTTCGAGGCTGATGTCCTCGAAGAGGCCCGAATCCCAGAGCTTCTCGAACATGCGACGGAGCTGCCCGGCGTCGTAGGGATCGCCGACCTTCACGCCGAGGTAGAAGCCGATGGTCTCGACCGTAACGGTCTTACCACCACGGACGACGATCTCGACGATGGGCTCGGAAGCGCTCGGTGCGGTCGTGCTCAGGGCGGAAGCCAGGGGGAGAGAGCCGGCCAGGGGGGAGGCCGACGGTGCGAGCCCTCCCGGTCTCAGGTCGAGAGTGGCGGGTGGGGGCGTGGGCGCCGGCGCCGGGGGAGGTTCCGTCTGGGCCGGGGCCGTCCCCGGGCAGACGAGCAGGAAGCCCAGCGCCAGAACGGCGGGGCGAAGGTGACGGGACGACGGCCGGTAGGAGGGCGACGCCAGACCCGGGCGGGCCGGCGCCGCCGGAGCGTGATTCTCCGTCACGGGCCTTGCCGCCCGGGCCCAACCGCAGCGGGCGAGCGGACGAGAACCTTCAGGTCGTTGTCGATCACTGTCACTTCGAGGCACTCAAGCTGCTCCCGGGCGCCGATAAGCAATTCGGATACCGCATCCTCCACGTGTCGCTGGATCGTTCGGCGGAGCGGGCGCGCTCCCGAGTGGGCATCCTGCCCCGACATCGAAAGGAGCCAGTCCACGGCCATCTGGTCGGCCACGAGCTCGAGACCACGATGCTTCAGGGTCTCCGCGACGTCGTCGAGCAGGAGGCGGCAGATCGCCCTGAGGTTCTCGGTCGAGAGCGGGTTGAAGACGATGACCTCGTCGATCCGGTTCGTGAACTCGGGCGAGAACTCGCGCCGGAGCTCCTTCAGCACCATCTCCTCCACCTCGCGCGCCGCCGGGGCGTTCTTTCCGTCCCCGAAGCCCACTCGCGACTGGTTGACGAGGAATTTCGTCCCGATGTTCGACGTCATGATGATGAGCGTGTTCTTGAAGTCGACCGTGTTGCCGTAGGCATCCGTGAGCTGGCCGTCCTCCAGGATCTGCAGGAGGAGGTTCGCGATGTCGGGGTGGGCTTTCTCGATCTCGTCGAGGAGGATGACCGAGTAGGGCTGCCTGCGGATCCTCTCCGTGAGCTGTCCGCCTTCCTCGTGACCGACGTAGCCCGGCGGGGAGCCGATGAGCTTGGAGACCGCGTGCTTCTCCATGTACTCCGACATGTCGAAACGGACCAGCGACTTCTGGTTGTCGAACAGGAACTCCGCGATGCGCCGGGCGACCTCGGTCTTCCCGACGCCCGACGGTCCGAGGAAGATGAAGGATCCCATCGGGCGGTTCGGGTTCTTCACGCCCAGGCGGGAGCGGCGGATCGCCCTGGAGATGGCATCGACGGCCCGGTCCTGTCCGATGACGCGCTTCTTGAGCGTTCCTTCCATGTTGAGGAGCTTCTCGGCTTCCTCGACCTGGATCGACGTGACCGGGATGCCCGTCCAGCTCGCGATGATCTCCTCGATATCCCCCCGCACGACCTCGACCCAGGCGCTCTCGTCGACCTGCGCGCTGCGGGTCCGCTCGATCTCCTCCTTGATCTCGACCTCGCGCTCGCGGAGCGAGACCGCGAGCTCGAAGTCCTTTTCGGAGATCGCCTTCTTCATCTCTTTGACGATCTGACGGGCCTCGCTCTCGAGGCGGCGCAGATTCTGTGTGTCCGCCGTCAGCCGGAGCTTGACCTTGGCACCCGCCTCGTCGAGGAGGTCGATCGCCTTGTCGGGGAAGAAACGGTCGGGAACGTACCGGCTCGACTGGTAGACCGCGGCCTTCACGGCATCGGGCGAGTAGCGGACCCGGTGGAACCTCTCGTAACGCTCGCGGATCCCCTCGAGGATCTCCAGGGTCTCCGCCTCGTCCGGCGGGTTCACGGTAACCGCCTGGAAGCGTCGCAGGAGCGAGCGGTCCTTCTCGATGTACTTGCGGTACTCCTTCATCGTCGTGGCGCCGATGCAGGCGACCTCACCCCGCGAGAGCGCCGGCTTGAGGATGTTCGCGGCGTCGAGCGACCCCTCGGCCGAGCCGGCCCCGATGAGGGAGTGGATCTCGTCGATGAAGATGATGAGGTCCTGGTTCTCCCGCAGCTCCTTCAGGATTCCCTTGAGGCGCTCCTCGAACTGCCCGCGGTATTTCGTACCGGCCACGATCAGCGAGAGGTCCATCGCGAGGATCTTCTTGTTCGCCAGGAACAGCGGGACCGCCCCCTCGATTATCCTCTGGGCGAGCCCTTCCACGATGGCCGTCTTCCCGACCCCGGGCTCGCCGAGGAGGATCGGGTTGTTCTTCGTCCGGCGCGAGAGGATCTGGATGATCCGCTCGACTTCCTTGTCACGCCCGATGAGCGGGTCGAACGTCCCCTGCGTGGCGAGGGCCGTCAGGTCCCTCGCGTACTCGGCCAGGAACGGGAGCTCCTTCTTCTGCTTGGAGGCCTCGCGTTCCTTGATGAGGGCGATCGCCTCTTCCCGGACGCCGTAGAGGTTGAAGCCGTGCCCCGCCAGCAGGCGGGATGCGACGCACGGGTCGACGCGGAGGATGCCGATGAGGAGGTGCTCCGTCCCGACGTAGGGGTGCATCATCGATTCCGCCTCGTGCGAGGCGTAGGCGAGGATCTTCTTCGACTCCTCCGAAAGAGGGAGCTCCTGGGACGACGACAGGCGTTCCACGAAGACCCGGTCCCCCTCGATCTCGCGGCGGACGTCATCCGGCTTCACGTTGAAGCGGGAGAAGATCTCGCGCGTCACGTCCTCCCCCTCTCGCAGAATGCCGAGGAGGATGTGCTCGGACTCGATGACCTTCGAGCCCAGCTTCGAGGCTTCGTACCGGGCGAAAAAGAGGGCGCGGCGGGCTTTTTCGTTGTACTTTTCGAACATGGCTCAACCTCGACGGAGGCCGCTTGGGAAGCGGACTTCGACCGTCTCCGGATCCTAGCATACGGGGTGCCAGCCCCCGGGCCGCTCAGGAGGTCGTGAGACCGCCCGGCGAAAGCGTCAGGACGGTGCCACAGCGGGAGGCGACGCCAGGATCGTGAGTGACGAGGAGAAGGGCTCCCGCGCGCTCCCGCGCCGCGCCGAGGAGGAGGTCCAGGACGTCCGCCGCGTGCGCGGCATCGAGGCTCCCCGTCGGTTCATCGCAGAGCAGAAGGCGCGGCCGCCGGACGACGGCCCTCGCGATGGCGACGCGCTGCCGTTCTCCGCCGGAGAGGATGCGAGGGAGGCTCGCGGCCTGGCGAACGAGGCCGACCTTCGCCAGGAGCTCCCGCGCCGTCGAGCGGGCGGCGGTGTCCCCGATTCCCGCGAGAAAGAGCGGCAATGCGACATTTTCCTCGGCCGTCAGCTCCGGCAGCAGGTGGTGCAGCTGGAACACGAACCCGACCGTCTCTCCTCGCCACCTCGCCTTCGGCTCGGGGGAGAGCGACTCCCAGTCGCGCCCGTCGACGACGACACGCCCGGCGTCCGGGCGATCGAGACCCGCGAGGAGGTGAAGCAGGGTCGACTTGCCACAGCCCGAGGGCCCGACGATCGCGACGGCGTCTCCCGCCTCGAGGGTCAGAGAGAGACCAGAGAAGAGCTCGAGGCGCGCCTCGCCCTCCCCGAATCCGCGTGCGAGCGATTCGGCGACGAGCAGCGCCTCACCCGGCACGGAGCGCCTCCGTCACGTCGACCCGAGCGGCCATCCGGGCCGGCGCGAGCGAAGAGAGGAACGACCAGGCAAGGGAGAAGGCGCCCACGGCGAGGAGGTCCCTGATGCTCGGCTTGAAAGGAACGTGCGCAAGCGCGAAGAGCTCGGCCGGCAGCGGGATGGCGTGAGTCACGTCGAGGACGACGGCGAGAAGCGTACCTGCGAGGAGCCCCGCGAGGGTCCCCACCGCCCCGAGCAGGAGACCGACGAGGAGAAAGACGCGGGAGAGAGCTCCCGGAGAGGCGCCGAGGACCGTCAGGACCGCCGCATCACCCCGTCGTGTCGCCGCCAGGACCGCCGAGGTCGCAGCGAGATTCAGCCCAGCCACGATGACGACGAGGAAGACCGTTGCGAAGATGGCGATCCTCTCGAGCCGCAGGGCGAGGAGAAGAGGACGGTTCGCCTCCTGCCACGTCGTCGTCGCGGTGGCCGTCGCGCCGAGCGTCTCCTTCGCCCTGGCGGCGACGTCCGGTGCCGCTTCCGGGTCCGACAGGCGCAGCTCGAACCCCGTCGCACCTCCCTCCGGAAGGCCGAAGAGCCGCCGGGCGGTCTCGGCCGGCACGACCGCCTCCGGCTGGCGACGCCCCGTCGACGTGGCACCAACCGCAATGACGGGGAGAGCGACGGTCACCGGAACGGGACCGAGAGGCGAGAGCCGGGTCCGTGAGGAGACGATCGAGACGTCCTCCCCCGGGAGGACCGAGAGCTGCCGGGCCTGCGCGGCGTCGAGCCGGATGCCGTCGATTCCCTCCCGGCCCGCGAGGAGCGCCGGAACCGCCTGACCGCGCGCCGTGATCCAGCCCCGACCGCGGACGACGGGCGTGACCGAAACCACCCCGGGCAGGGACGCGAGCCTCGTGGCGGCCCCTTCCTCAGCCGAGAAGTCGGCCCGGCCGGCCGGCGATACGAGCACGTGGGGCGCCTCTTCGGCGAGCCTCGTGAGGACGTGCGTCTGGAAGCCCGAGAGAAGGGCGAGGGAGACGACGAGCGCCGCCACGCCGAGGACCAGCCCGACGAACGCCGCCGCGGCGACGACCCCGACCTGCGCGTCCCGCCGCGAGGCGAGGAGGTAACGGCGGGCGAGGAGGAGCTCGATCAGCGGCCCGTCCCCTTCGGCCGCATGAGCGGGAAGAGGATGACGTCGCGGATAGAGCGGGAGTTCGTGAAGAGCATCGCCAGCCGATCGATGCCGACTCCCTCGCCCGCCGTGGGTGGCATCCCGTAGGACAGCGCCTCGACGTAGTCCTCGTCGTAGAGCATCGCCTCGTCATCGCCCCCGGCCCGCTCGGTCACCTGCGCACGGAATTTCTCGGCCTGCTCGTCGGGGTCGTTCAGCTCCGAGAAGCCGTTCGCCAGCTCCATCCGGCCGACGAAGAGCTCGAAGCGATCCGCGGTCGCCGGGTCGCCCGGCCGTGTCTTGGCCAGCGGCGAGATCTCGGCCGGGTAGTCGACGACGAAGGTCGGCTGCAGGAGGTGCGGTTCGGCGAGGATCTCGAAGAGCTCGGCGAGGAGCTTCCCCGGAACGTCTCCGAAACGCTCGAGCGCCTCGATACCGGCGCGTGCGGCAGCAGCCTTCAGACCGTCGAGCGAACCGAGCTCTTCCCGGCGGATCGCTCCCCCCGGGACGTCACGACCGTACTCGACGACCGCGTCCTTCATCGAGAGTCTCCGGAACGGCGCTTCGAAGGAGATCGTCTCGTCGCCCCAGGGAAGCTGCGTCGTTCCGAGGATCTCCCTGGCGGCACCCGCCAGAAACTCCTCGGTGAGCGCCATCTGGTCTCGCGCGTCGGCGTAGGCCGTGTAGAACTCGAGCATCGTGAACTCGGGGTTGTGCTGGGTCGAGATGCCCTCGTTCCGGAAGTTCCGGTTGATCTCGTAGACCTTCGGGAAGCCTCCCGTCACGAGCCGCTTGAGGTAGAGCTCCGGCGCGATTCGCAGGTAGAGGTCGACGTCGAGGGCGTTGTGATGGGTCACGAACGGCCTCGCGGCGGCGCCCCCGGGAATGAGCTGCATCATCGGTGTCTCGACCTCGAGGAAGCCGCGAGCGTCGAAGAATCGCCTCAGGTAGGACACCACCTTCGCGCGCACCTCGAAGGTCCGCCGCGTTTCCTCGGAGACGATCAGGTCGACGTATCGCTGGCGGTACTTGATCTCGACGTCGGTCAGGCCGTGCCACTTGTCGGGGAGAGGCCGAAGGCATTTGGCGAGGAAGACGAGGCCCGTGGCTTTCACCGAGAGCTCTCCCGTCCGGGTCCGGAAGACGGATCCGGTCACACCGACGTGGTCGCCCAGGTCGAGGTTCTCGAGGAGGGCCCAGCCGCCGTCGCCGACGCCGTCCTTCCTCACGTAGGCCTGGACCCGCGTCCTCCCGTCGGAAAGATCCAGGAAGACGGCTTTCCCCATCTTCCGGATGGCCAGTATCCGGCCCGGAACGGCGATTCGCCGGGCCTCCTCCGGCTCGGCCTCGAGGGCGACGGCATCGCTTCCTCCCCATTTTCCGACGACGTCGGAGACGAGGTGGGTGGCCGGAAAGCGGTTCGGATAGAGCGGGTGCCCGAGGGCGGCGATCCGCTCGCGGGCTGCCCGCCGGTTAACGACCTGCTCGGCGAGGCTCTGCTCGGGGGACTGGGTCTCTTCGGACATCGGGCACCGATTCTCCGCGCGCCCTTCCCGGCGGTCAAACCACGTCGGGACTGCGGCCGTCCGGAGCGGCTATTCCTCTCCCGAGACCCGGGCGTTGTGGAGGAGCCAGAGGCCGGAAAAGGCCCGGAGAAGGCGGAAACGCGAGCGCGTGAGCTCGTTCAGCCGCTCGGGCGGGCCTTCCGGGCCCGTCGCCTCGAGAGCCTGACGGAAGCGGCGATCGAGGTCCTGAGCCCTCCCGAGGCACTCGCCCGCCTTCTCGAGCTCGCCGGCGTCGACGGAGCCTCCGGCCGGCGCCTTCAGCCGCGTCGCGATGTCATCCACCAGAAGCCGCAGGGCAGCTCCTTCGACGTAGAGGCTGTCGTTGACGGCGTCCTCGACGCCCGGATCGGGCTCCTCCGTCTGAATCCGCCGGGCTGCCCGGACTTCCCAGGGCTCGAGACGGAACCGCGAGAGAGAAGAGCCGTAGGCGGCCTGCCCCGACCCCGCGCCGGCCCTGAGCATCTCCACGGAGTAGAGGATCTTGGAGGCGGTCTCGCCCAGGAGGCGGTCCGATACGAACGCGGGCAGCGCCCGTTCCGCCTTCGGCGGCTCGGGGGGAGCCGCCGCGGCGTCCCGCGCGGGGAAGTAGCCGCTGATCGTCTCTCTCGCTTCGGTCAGATCTTCCACTTCCAGCGCCTGCAGGACTTCCGGGAGAGCCTCCCCGGCGGCCTCCCCGCCCACGTCGAGCCTCGTCATCAGCTGGTCGATCGCCTCTGCGAGGCGCGTGACCTGCCCGTGCCGGATCTCCCCCTCGTTCCGGTTCTTGTCGAACTCGTCCTTGAACTGGCGGAACCTCCGGAACTCCTCGCGCAGATCGGTATCCGCGACCTCGGGCCGCCGCGAGAGCTCGCGCTCGATGTCGAGGAGGTGCTGAGACGATTCGAAGATCCGCCTCTCCTCGTTCCGGTAGAGGGCCTGGAAACGGTTCTTGGCGGCGAGGTTCGCCTCCAGGATGGCCGCGAGGACGTTCTGGTCGTAGTAGGCCGGACCGAGCCGGTGCTTGACCGTCCGGAGACTGTCGAGGATCTTCTTCTCCGTGAGGTCCTCGAAACGCTCGCACGCGTCGATGTCCTGGCGAAGGAGGCCAAGTGCCTTCACCGCTGCCGTCAGCTCGGCCGCCGGCGCCGGTGAACGGCGGACGAGCCCGAGGAGCGCCGCGAACAGCTTGGTCAGCTCCTGGGGAAACCGGGGCAGGAAGCGGCCGTCGTCCAGGGACCGGCGGGCCCCGACGAGCGTGACGAGGAAGTCCATCTTGTCGAGGGCTTCCGGCGAGACCTGCCGCGAGTGGAAGTAGAAGCGGAGGATCGCCAGCAGGAGCTTTTCGTCCTCCGTCCTCACCTTCTCGAAAAAGCGCCTCACCCAGCTCGCGGCGATCTTCTCGTCGTCGGCCGAGAGCGCGCGATAAACGATGTCGAGGCGGCCGTCGAGCTGGTTGATCTGGTCGATGACGACCGGCGGGGGCTGGACGTTCAGGATCGTCGTGACGGACTTGATCTGGTCGTAGAGCCCCTGGAAGTCGATCTGGTAGCCGGGCGCATCGCCGAAGAAAGTCTTGTGCACCCCCTGGAGGAACTGGTGAAAGGTCCAGAAGGTCTTGAACTTCTCGGTCAGCCGCGTATAGGCGTCATGAAGGGTCTTCAGATCGACGATCGACGTGCTCAAGTTGAACCTCTCGAGGTTGCCCTTGCATTATAGTTTCGTCCCGTGATTGACCGCACACTCATTTCAGAGGAGCAGATTTCGACCCGGCTGGACGAGCTGGCCAGAGAGATCGACACGGTCTACGCCGGCCGCGAGATCCTGGCCGTAGGGGTCCTCAAGGGCTCGGTCTTCTTCCTCACCGACCTCCTGAAGCGCCTTTCGACCCCCGTCGCCGTCGATTTCCTGCAGGTGAGGTCGTACTCGGGGACCGCATCGACGGGGAACTTCGAGCTCGTCCGCGACCTCTCCTCCGACATCTCCGGCCGGGACGTCCTCATCTTCGAAGACATCGTGGACACCGGCCTGACCCTTCGAAAGCTCCTCGGCCTCCTCGGGACGCGCCAGCCGCGCTCCCTGAAGATCGCTGCGCTGCTCAAGAAAGACCTCCCCGAGAACGCGGACCTGCCGGTCGACTTCCTCGGTTTCACCATCGGCCCCGAGTTCGTGATCGGCTACGGCCTCGACCTCGACGAGAAATACCGCAATCTGCCCTACATCGCAGTCTGGAGCCCGGAAAAATGAGCGCACTTCGCACGATCGCCGTCGAAAACGCCCCGAAAGCCATTGGCCCCTATGCCCAGGGGATCGTCGCCGGGGGATTCCTCTTCACCGCAGGACAGGTCCACTTCGACCCGGTCACGATGAAGCTCGTGTCGGGAACGATTGCCGAGGAGACGAACCGGGTCTTCGACAACCTCGAGGCGATCCTCGTGGGGGCCGGCTGCCGGTTCGCCGACGTCGTGAAGACGACCGTCTTCCTGACGGACATGGGGAACTTCGCCGAGATGAATGGCGCCTACGCGGCGCGCTTCGGCGACCATCGTCCGGCCCGCTCCACCGTTCAGGTCGGGGCGCTCCCGGGAGGCGGCAGGGTCGAGATCGAGCTCGTCGCGAAGCTTCCGGCCGCCTGACGGTGGCCGGGTCCCGCCCTCAGCCCGCGGTCGACAGCTCGCGGAACGCCG
Organism: Holophagales bacterium UBA5066; assembly: GCA_002414905.1. GTDB lineage: Bacteria > Acidobacteriota > Thermoanaerobaculia > UBA5066 > UBA5066 > UBA5066. Next base: position 26,279 of record DIAY01000107.1, read on the forward strand.
CGACGCACTTCTCGGCGTCGGTGTCGCCGACGTCGGCGTGCGTGACGAGGCGCAGGGAGCTTCCGCCCGCCGCTCCGGCGAGGACGCCCCTCTCTTTCAGCCGGGAGAGCGCCTCCGCAGCCGATCCGAAGACCCTCGGGTCGAGGTCCGCGATGAGGATGTTCGTAGGAAACGCTCCCGGATCGAGCGAGACGCCGCGAAGCCCCGCGAGGTCCTTCGCAAGCCTCGCGAGGCGGGCATGGTCTTGCGTGAGCCGTCCCCGTTCCTCTTCCAGCGACACGAGCGCGGCGGCAGCGAGGATTCCCACCTGACGCATCCCGCCCCCGAAGAGCTTCCGCACACGCCGGGCTTCGGCCACGAACGCCTTCGACCCCGCCACCGCGCTTCCGACCGGCGCGCGCAGGCCTTTCGAGAAGCAAACCATGACCGAGTCCAGGCCGTGCGCGAGCGAGGCCTCCGTCACCCCGAGGGCCGCGGCCGCGTTCCAGAGCCGCGCGCCGTCCAGATGGATGGCCAGGCCCCGCTTCCGGGCCAGAACGAGAACCTCTTCGATCGCAGCGCGGGGCAGGACCGTGCCCCCGGCAAAGTTGTGCGTGTTCTCGAGGCAGACGACCGACGTGCGCGGGAGGTAGTAGACCGATGCCGGGCGGATCCAGGCCTCGATCCCGGCGACGGGCATCCGGCCGAGCGGCCCGGCGACCGGGCGCGGGAGGAGACCGGAGAGAGCAGCCATCGCCCCCATCTCGTAGTGGAAGACGTGGCTCCGTTCTTCGACGATCACCTCGGTACCGGAGCGTCCGTGGACCCGCAGTGCGATCTGGTTCCCCATCGATCCGCTCGGCACGAAGAGGGCCGCCTCGAACCCGAGGATCTCGGCGGTCCGTGCTTCGAGACGGGCAATCGTCGGGTCTTCGCCGTAGACGTCGTCGCCGACCTCGGCCTCGGCCATGGCCTTGCGCATCGCGGGCGTCGGCTGCGTAACGGTATCGGAACGGAAGTCGGAGAGAGGGGCCGTACTCATCGGAACGGAGTGTAGGCCCGCTCGTGCACGCCCGTGTGGCAGACTCGCTCGCGATGGGCCTCGTTCTGGTGGAGTCCTTCGCCGTGGCACCTCTCGGGTGCAACTGCGCCATCGTCGCCGATCCCGCCACCCGGGCAGCGATCGTCCTCGACCCCGGTGGCGAGCCCGACCGGGTCCTGGAGGCCCTTTCGCGGCACGGCCTCACCGCCGTCGCCATCGTCCACACGCACGCCCACCTCGACCACTGCCTCTCCTCGGCGCGGCTGTCGAAGGAGACGGGGGCCCCGATCCTCATGCACGAAGGTGACCTCCCGCTGTACGGCGACCTCGCGCGCTGGGGACAGATGTTCGGCGTGACCGTCGAAGCGCCGGGAACGGTCGCTCGCACCCTCGCTCACGGCGACCTCGTTGCGTGCGGCAGCGGCTCGCTCGAGGTCCTCCACACGCCGGGTCACACACCCGGGAGCATCTGCTTCCGGCTCGAGGGCGAGACTCCCGTCCTCTTCTCGGGCGACACTCTCTTCCGTCGCTCCGTCGGCAGGACGGACTTTCCCGGAGGCTCGTGGGACGACCTCGTCGCCTCCATCGAAACCCACCTCCTGACGCTCCCGGGTGACCTGCTCGTCCTCCCGGGACACGGTGAGGAGACGACGATCGGCGAAGAGTCCCGGCTGAACCCGTTCGTGGGCGACCGCGCGCGTCCGCTGGCCTGAAGAGGCCGGGCGCCTACTCGTACCTCAGCGCCTCGATCGGATCCAGCCGGCTCGCGCTCCCGGGGGGGCTGGGCTTCGCACGCCCCCCCGGCCCCCCCCTTTCAGATCACTCGTACCGAAGCGCCTCGATCGGATCCAGCCTGCTCGCCTTAAGCGCCGGATAGAAGCCGAACGTCACGCCGATGAGGGCCGAGAAGAGGAAGGCCAGCGAGACCGCATTCGTGCTCACGAGGACCGGCCAGCCTGCGAACTTTGCAACGGCCTGCTGGATCCCGACGCCGAGGCCGATTCCCACGATGCCCCCGGCGAGAGCGAGAACCAGGGCCTCGACGAGGAACTGCGCCCGGATGTCCGCCCCCTTTGCTCCGATCGCCATCCTCACGCCGATCTCGCGCGTCCTCTCCGTCACCGAGACGAGCATGATGTTCATGATTCCGATCCCGCCGACGAGAAGCGAGACGCCGGCGATCGACCAGAGGAGCACGGCCATCGTGCGCGCCTGCGCGTCGGCCCTCTCGAGCATCTCGGTCTGCGACCGGATCATGAAGTCGTCCTCCTGGCCGGAGGCTTTGGAAATTTTGTGCCGCTGGCGGAGGAGGGCGCTGATCTCTTCCTGCGCCCGGGTGACGAGCTCGGGCGAGGAGACGGCGGCCATGATCATCCCGACGGCGGTCGTCCCCATGAGCTTCTTGCGGACGGTCTGGTAGGGGGCGATCACCGTGTCGTCCTGGTCCTGCCCCATCATCGAGCCCCCCTTCGACTCGAGGACCCCGACGACGCGGAACGGGATGTTCTTGATGCGGATCATCTTCCCGATGGGGTCCTCGTCTCCGAAGAGCGTCGTCGCGACGGTCCGGCCGAGGACGCAGACCTTCGCCGCGGCGCGGTTGTCGGCGTCCGTGAAGAACTGCCCCTCGGCTACGTTCCACGAACGGATCGCCGGCCAGTCGACCTCGCCCCCCTGGATCGAGGTGGACCAGTTCTGGTTCCCGTAGACGACCTGGGCCACCGTCCGGATCGAGGCCGAGACGTAAGCGACCGTCCCCACCTCCTGGCGGATCGCGTCCACATCCTGCTCGGAGAGCTTCGAGTTCGAGCCCCAGCCCGACCGCGCCCCGGAGGAGGTCGTCGTCCCCGGGAAGATCATCAGGAAATTCGTCCCGAGAGACTGCAGCTGCGACTCGGCCTGTACGCGCGCGCCCTCGCCGATCCCGATCGTGGCGATGACGCAGGCGACGCCGATGATGATGCCGAGCGCCGTGAGGAGCGACCGCATCTTGTTTCGTCCCATGGCGCGGAAGGCGACCTTCAGGATGCTCGTCGTCTTGGTCATGTCGTTCCCTTCGCCTTCCGGCGTTTCGCCACGGGCTCGTCCAGAACGAGCCGCCCGTCGCGGAAGGCGACGACGCGCCGCGCGTACTCCGCGATATCCGGCTCGTGAGTGATCAGGACGACCGTCTTTCCCTCCTCGTTGAGGCTCTGGAAGATCCCCATCACCTCGTCGGAGGTCTTCGAGTCGAGATTTCCGGTCGGCTCGTCAGCAAGCATGATCGAGGGGTCGTTCACCAGCGCCCGGGCGATGGCCACGCGCTGCTGCTGCCCGCCGGAGAGCTGCGCCGGGGTATGGTCCCAACGGTCGGCCAGACCCACCCTCCCGAGGCAGGTCCGCGCCTTCTCGAGCTGCTCGGCGTCGGAGAGGCTGTGCTTTCTCGAGTAGAGGAGCGGAAGCTCGACGTTCTCGAGGGCCGAGGTCCGCGCGAGGAGGTTGAAGCTCTGGAAGATGAATCCGATCTTGTCGTTGCGAATCTCGGCGCGGGCGTTCCGGTCGAGCGTCGAGACGTCCACGCCGTCGAGGACGTAGGTCCCCGACGTCGGGCGGTCGAGGCATCCGACGATGTTCATGAAGGTCGACTTTCCCGACCCCGAAGGTCCCATCACGGCGAGGAACTCCCCGTGTGCCACGTCGATCGTCACGCCGTCGAGGGCGCGGACTTCCGTGTCCCCCATGGCGTAGATCCGCGTCAGGTCGCGGATCCGGATGAGCGGCTCGACCCTGCTCGAGGCCACGCCTACATCCGTCCCATGCCCCGGGACCCGCCGCTGCTGCCGCCCGAGCTCGCCATCGCCCGGGCCGTCGCCAGGCCGATGACGACCTCGTCGCCGTCCTTCAGCGAGTCGCTTTCGACCGCGGTCACGTTTCCGTCCGTGAGGGCCGTCTTCACGTGCACCGCGCGGAGCTTGCCGGTCGGGAGCTCGACGTAAACGTCTGCGCCTCGCGACGGGCCCTTGCGGCCGCCACCCGGACGGCCGGAGGCATCTCCTGGGCGGCCAGGGGCGCCGCCGCTCCTCGCTCCAGCCGGCACCGCTGCTTCGTCTCCCTTCGGCTCGCCCGGCTTCTCACCGGTCTTCGTCGCGTCCTTCTTCCCACCGTTCTCGAGGTCGGCCGGGTCGGGCCGGAATCTCAGCGCCGCGTTCGGAACGCGCAGCACGTCCTCCCTGCGGTCGACGGGGAGGAGGACGTTCGCGGTCATGCCGGGACGCAGCTTCAGCTCGGGATTGGACACGTCGAGAAGGACCGGGTACGTCACGACGTTCTGCACCGTCTGCGGCGAAAGACGGATCTGGGAGACGTTGCCGCGAAACGGGCGGTCGGGAAATGCGTCGACGGAGAAGGTCGCTTCCTGCCCGACCCGCACCCGTCCGATGTCGGCCTCGTCGATGTTCGTGAGGACCTGCATCTTCGTGAGGTCCTGCGCGATCGTGAACAGGACGGGCGCCTGGAACGAGGCGGCGACGGTCTGACCGATGTCGTACTCGCGGTCGACGACGACGCCGTCGATCGGAGAGGTGATCCGCGTGTAGGCGAGGTTCGTCTCGGCCTGCCGGAGGGCCGCCGTCGACTGCTCCACCGTCGCCGCCGCGCCGTCACGGTTCGCCTTGGCCGTGTCGTACTCCGACTGCGCCTGCAGCTGCGCATCGAGGAGCTTCTTGGCGCGCGCCAGGACGAGCTCGGCGTTTCGCAGCTCGACCTTCGCCCTCTCCAGGTCGGCCCTCCGCTGATCGACCGAGGTCTGGAAGGGGGTCGGGTCGAGCCCGGCGAGGAGCTGGCCCTTCTTCACCTCGGAGTTGAAGTCGGCGTGCAGGCTCGCGATGATCCCGGAAACCTGGCTCCCGACCTTGACGGTCGTCACGGCCGAGAGGGTTCCCGTCGCGGTGACGGTCGCAACGACATCGCCCCTCGTCACCTTCTCCTTGCGAAACTTCGGGCCGCTCGCCTTCTCTCTGGAGACGAGCAGGACGCCCCCCGCCACGACGGCGACGACGACCACCGCTCCGATCAGGACCTTTTTCATCGAATCAGCCTTTCCCTCCCCGGCCGGCGCCGGGAGACGTCGCGAACGGGAACCGGACGACCAGACCGAGCCGGAACGCGTTGACAGTCCGAACGGATTCCCCGTTCTGGATTCGCCGCGCGGAATACTCGACAGTGGCCTCGATCCCCTTCCGGCCGATCCAGACGGCCGCGGGTTGGTGAATTCTCTCGCTCGAATCGGCGCTCGTGTAGCGCCACTCGCTGTAGGTGTAGCGGAAAATGACCGTCGGGAGCTCGAACAGGAACGCCCCGCGCCAGGCGCGGCCATCCGTTTCGGCCACGGGGCGATACTCCCCGTCGGCCGGGTCGTCCGCCGCCCGGACGAGCGCCTGAAGCTCCACGGAGAGCGGCCCGAACGTCGCCGTCACGTCGGCGCTCGCGTCGCTTCGCCGGTACTCGGCACGGCCGTCGGACGGGACGATCCGGGCCGTTCCGCCCGAAAGGCCGGGACGGAGAGTCCAGAGCCCCTTGTTGTGGAGGTAGGAGACCCGGCCTGAAAAGCCGTCGCGAAGGGAAGCGGCCGGATCGGATTCGACGCCCTTCCCTTCCTCCTCCCAGGCAACGTGGTCGTTCTGGCCGACCCAGCGGGCCGTCCAGTCGATCGTATGCCAGCCGAGCGGCCGGCTCCCCACGATCTGGACGCCCCAGTCGGGGTTTCGGTTGATCCCGTTGAGAGAGAAGAGGTCACCGCCGAAGGTCTCGTCCGCAAGTCCGATGATGCTCTCGACCTTTCCGACGCGGACCTCGCCCGCGGGCGTGTCGACGAACGCGTAGCCCTCCTCGAGCCAGATCGGGCCGGGAAAATAGCCGCGAAAGAGCCCTTCGCGCCCGCGCAGCTCCATGCGGGCACCCCACCCCTTCTCCCGGTAAGCGGCCGTCACGAAGGCATAGAAAAGCTCCACCTCACGCTGGTCGCGGTCCCCCGTCGGCTCGAAGGCCGACAGAGCTGCGCCGAGGACAAAGCGCGGCGACTCGTCCGCCGGCGGTTCGGCGGCGACGAAGCCCGGGAGGAGGAGGAGAGCCGGGACGAGCGCCCGGAGGCTGCGGAGAACTCTCAAGCCGCTCGATGATACGGCTCGCGGATCGAGAGGTTCTCGCGCAGGGCGCGCCCGCTCAGGTGGGCAGCTCGTCTGAGAGGGCCGCGAAGCGGGCCGCACGCCCCTCGACGACCCTTCTCACGCGCGTCCGGAACGCGAGGACCTCGAGCTGCCGGAGCCGGATCGCCTCTCCGCTGCGCCGCCGCTGCTGCTGCCTCGCGACGGCCAGGAGAAGTGCGCTCCGCACGTATTCCCTCCGCTCGTCGGCGCGACCGAACCGCGGCTCCCGCCAGCGCCGCCAGGGGTTCACGAGGACGGCGAGGTCCTCGTCGGGAAGGATTCCGAGGCGTGCCTCCTCGGAAAGCTCGCGCCCGACGCGCCGGCGCTCGAGGAGAACGGGACCGGCCCAGACGAGAATGCTGACCAGGAGGCCCAGCGCGGGTCCGGCATGACGGAAGCGGACCGGGAGCGCCTCGCCCATCGCGACGAGCCCTCCCGAAACGAGGCCTGGAAGCGTCACCGCGCTCGCCCACGCGAGCCCCCGTCGCCAGCCGGCCTCCGTGTTCGCGCGGCAGCCCTCGGCCCCGTACGTCGAAAGCGCGGCCGCGACCGCCGCCCCTCCCAGGAGCGCACCGTCGAGCCCCGCCCCGCGGAACGCGAGGCCCGCGACGACGCCGGCACCCGCCGAGAGTGCGGCCGACGACGTCGCCGCTTCCGCGGTGAGCGGCGAGTGGCGGTTCGCCCCGAGGAGCGCCAGCAGGAGCGCCGCCACGAAGAGCCCGGTACCGAGGACAACGGGTTGCGGAAGCGGATGGGACCAGGGACCGAATGCGGCGGCCGCGCCGGCCAGCCCCGCGACCGCCGCCCCCTTCGGGCCGCGCGCCCGGCGGGCCGCACCGAGGGCGAGGAGGAGCAGTACGACCCGGGCGGCGAGGACGGGGATCAACAGCCACCCCGGGAGAGGAACCAGAGCCGGGTCGCTTCCACGTCGCGCCGGATCTGTGCGGTCAGCTCGAGCATGGACGGGAAGACCATCTCGTCGCGCAGGCGCTCGAAAAATGAGAGCCGGATCGGCTCGCCGTAGACGTCGGAGGAGAAGTCCAGGATGTAGGACTCCACGGTCGTCGCGTAGTCCTCGTAGACCGTCGGCCGGCGACCGATGTTCGTGACGCAGGTGAAGGTCCGCTCGAAAGAGCGGAGAAGCACCTCCGTGACGTAGACGCCGTCGCGCGGGTAGAGCTCGTTTTCGGACTTCAGGTTGATCGTCGGAAAGCCGATCTTCCGCCCCATCCGGTCCCCCTTCGCGATGACGCCCTCCATCGCGAAAGGGCGCCCGAGGAGGCGCCGCGCCTCGGAGACGTTTCCCACCTCCAGGAGGCTGCGAACCCGCGTCGAGGAGACCGCCTCTCCGTCCTCGGAGACGACGTCGAGCGGCACGACCCGGATGCCGGCCTCCTCGCCCAACCGCGAGAGGAGCGCGACGTTGCCACGCTTCCCGCAGCCGAACGCGAAGGCGGACCCCACGTGGACCTCGCACGCTCCGAGCGCGCTGCCGAGGAGGTCGCAGACGAACTCCTCGGCTGGCATGGCGGCAAACTCCCGGGTGAAGGGAACGACGACGAGGGCGTCGATGCCGAGGGCGTCGATCGCCTCTTCACGCTGCCGAAGCGTCTGGATCAGTTTCGGCGCGCGCTGCGGGTGGAGCAGCCTCGCCGGATGCGGGTCGAACGTCAGCACGACCGAGGGCCGGTCGAGCTCCCGTGCCCGGCCGACGACGCGACGAAGCATCGCCTGGTGGCCGACGTGGACACCGTCGAAATTTCCGATCGTCACGACGCCTCCGCGGGGGAGGTCCGAACGCCGGAGCGGATCGACGTAGACGTTCACGGCGGGCGCAGGCTCAGGCGACGACCCGCCCCACGAGGTCATAGTCGTGCGCTTCCGTCACCCGGACCTTCACGATGGCGCCGGGGCGCGGGACGAATCCCTCGGGCACGTCGTTGACCAGGAGCTTCCCGTCGATCTCGGGCGCCTGACGCTTCAGGCGTCCCTCGAGGAGGAGGTCCGATTCGGCAGAGACCCCTTCGAGGATTGCCTCGTGGACCTTCCCCTTCAGGAGGCGGTTCTTCCGGCGGGAGATCTCGCGCTGGGCCTCCATGACGGCCGCGCAGCGCTCGCCTTTCACTCTGGCAGGGATCGGGTCTCCCAGGCCCTCGGCGCCGGACCCGGGTTCCGGCGAGTAGGGGAAGACGCCGAGGTGGTCAACCTCGACCTCCTTCACGAAGGAAAGGAGCTCCTCGAAGTCGGCCTCGGTCTCGGACGGGAATCCGGCGATGAACGTCGTTCGCAGGGCGATCCCCGGAACCGTCTCCCGCATGCCGGCGAACATACGGGCGTAGCTCTCCGGATCGCCACCCCGGCGCATCGCGGCGAGGACACGGCGAGACACGTGCTGGAGCGGGATGTCGACGTACGGGACGAAGCGGGGCTCCTCGGCCATGAGCGCGAGGACCGACTCGTGCAGCGTCCTCGGGTAGGCATAGAGGAAGCGGATCCACGGAAAGCCCGTCTCGGCGAGGAGCGTCCGCACGAGCGTGGCGAGCCCCTCCCGCCCGAGCCCGGCGTCCTCGCCATAGCGGGTCGTGTCCTGCGAGATCAGGACGAGCTCGGAGACCCCCTGGGCCTCGAGCGAGAGCGCCTCGCGGACGAGCGACTCGACGCTGCGCGACCGCTGGAGCCCGCGCATCTGCGGGATGGTGCAGAACGTGCAGGGGTTGTTGCACCCCTCGGCGACCTTCAGGTAGGCATAGCCTCGCCGTCCCGTCAGGACGCGCGGCGCCAGGTCGTCGTAGAGACGCGTGGCGAGCGGCTTGACCGTGAAACGCGGGAGCGACGGGAGCCCGAGCGCCGCGGCCGGCGCCTTTTCGAGCTCGTCGAGCCCGATGAAGTGGTCGACCTCCGGGATCTCCGCCGCCAGCTCGGCGCCGTACTTCTGGACCATGCACCCCGCGACGACCACCCGGTCGATCTCCCCCGCCTCCTTGCGCCGGACCTGCTCGAGGACGGCGTTCACCGACTCCTCCTTGGCCTGGTCGATGAACCCGCAGGTGTTGACGATGACGACCCGGGAGGTGTCCGGGTCGCCGAGCGCCAGCCCCTCGCGCTGGAGATAGCCCAGCATCACCTCGGTGTCGACGAGGTTCTTCGGGCAGCCGAGGGAGACGATTCCGACGGAGGGGAGCTTCAGGGTCATTCGAGGGTTCCTCGGACGGCGCTATCGACCGCCGCGCGAACCTTTGATTGTACCCGCCGCCCTCCTCCGGGGCCTCGAGGCCCCGGAGGAGAGGAATCCGGGCACTGCGGACGCGCCGGCGTCACGGCATCTTCACGCCCAGGGCCTGGGCAATCCGGCGGAGGTCTCCCATCATCGCGGAGAAGAGGTCGGGCGTCAGGGCCTGGGCACCGTCGCAGAGCGCCTCGGCGGGCCTCGGGTGGACCTCCACGATCACGCCGTCGGCCCCCGCCGCGAGCGCGGCGCGTGCCATGGGTGCCACGAACGCCGTGACTCCCATCGCGTGTGACGGGTCGACGATGACCGGCAGGTGGGAACGGGCCTTGAGAACCTGCACCGCCCCGAGGTCGAGGGTGTTTCGCGTCGAGGTCTCGAAGGTCCGGATGCCGCGCTCGCAGAGGACGACGTGCCGGTTCCCCGCCGAGAGGATGTACTCCGCCGCCAGGAGGAGCTCCTCCACCGAGGACATCATTCCGCGCTTCAGGAGGACCGGACGCTTGCTCTGCCCGACTTCCTTCAGGAGCGCGAAGTTCTGCATGTTCCTCGCGCCGATCTGGAGCATGTCAGCCGTCAGCGCCATTTTCTCGACGTCCTCCGGCGACATCACCTCCGTGACGATCGGCAAGCCGTACTCCTGGCCGGCCCGGACGAGGATGTCGAGCCCCGCCATCCCGAGCCCCTGGAAGGCATAGGGGCTCGTGCGCGGCTTGAAGACGCCTCCCCTGAGGACCCGGCCGCCCCCTTCCCTCACGATCCGCGCCGCCTCGAAGACCTGGTCTTCGTTCTCGACGGCGCACGGCCCCGCCACGACGACGAACCCTTCGCCGAAGACGACGTCGCCGACCTTGACGAGCGTGCGGCCGGCCTCGTCGCCGGCACGCCTCGCGGCGAGTGGATACGCCACCTTGATCTCGGAGGCGAGAGGGGCCACCGCCGGCAGAGGCGGGGCCGCCGGCTCGGCCGGCGAGAGGTCGACGTCCTTCGGGACCTGCAGGGACGGGTCCGTTTTTCGCGGGTAGCAGCCGAGGACGCGCAGGTACCGGGCATTCCGGCCGATCCCCTCGAGAGCCGTCGCGACGCGCGGCTCCTCCACGTTCCCTTCGATGTCGACGTAGAACTGGTACTCCCAGGGTGTGTTCTGCATCGAGCGGCTCTCGAGCTTCGTCATGTTCACCGAAGCCCTGGCCAGCTCGGAGAGGCACCTCTCGAGCGCGCCGTCCTTGTGGTCGGTCACCAGCAGGAGCGAGGTCCGGCAGGGGATCCGGGCGTCGAATCGGAACCGCTTCTTGTGAACGACGACGAACCGGGTCTGGTTGTTGCGCTGGTTGGAGACGTCGCGACGGAGGACGACGAGGCCGTGGAGCTCACCCGCCTCGACGCTCGCGATCGCGGCGTTCTCCTCGCTCCCCAGCTCCTTCACCCTCGAGACGCTCGCGGCCGTATCGAAGAAGCTCTCCGCGGTCGCTCCGGGGAGGCTCTCGAGGAACTCGGAGCACTGCATGAGAGCCTGCGGGTGGGAGTAGATCCGCTTCAGGCGGGCCAGCGGGGCCTTCGCGATTCCGAGCAGACAGTGCTCGACCGGCCAGATCTCCTCGCCCATGATGTGGAGCTTCGACGTCCCGAGCAGACCGTAGGTCTCGTTGATGCTCCCGGCGACCGAATTCTCGAGAGGCAGGATCGCGTAGTCGCACTCGTCCCTCTCGACGGCGTCGACCGCCTGCCCGAACGAGCGATAGCCGACGAAGATCGGCTCCTCGGGACGGTCCCCGAAGAACTTCCGCCCCGCGAGGTGGCTGTAGGCGCCTTCGGCCCCCTGGAACGCGACACGCAGGACGTCCGGCTCGGGCGCCTCGTTCGCTTCGCGCGTCAGCCGGCTCTCCTGGCGCCGCACGGAGGCCTCGATGACGTCGCGGAAGATCTTGACGACGTGGAAGGCGTTCAGGCCCCTCTTCTGGGCCTCCCGGCCGACCCGGGAGAGGAGATCGCGCTCCCGCTCCAGATCCCTCAGCGAGAGGTCCGGCTCCCGGCTCTTCAGCGCCGCCACCTCGTCGACGACTGCCGACCGCTCGGAGAGGAGGTCGAGGAGCGCCGCGTCGATCCGGTCGAGCGCCGAACGGACTTTCGGCAGATCGCTCACCGGCTCCACCGTCGCCGCGCCGCCGGCGCGGCCGCACCACCGTCGCGGAGGGGTCCGGGGAAACCGGACGGGACCGGGTTCCCCGGCCTCATGGGTAGATCCTGTAGAGCATCCTCGGGTACGGGATGCACTCGCGCAGGTGCGGTACGCCGCACATCCAGGCCGTGAAGCGTTCGAGTCCCATGCCGAAGCCCGAGTGCGGGAAGCTCCCGTACTTGCGCACGTCGAGGTACCACTGGAACGCCTCGAGGGGGAGCTCGTGCTGGCGGATTCGTTCGAGGAGGAGGTCGTGGTCGTGGATCCGCTGCGAGCCACCGATGATCTCGCCGTACCCCTCTGGCGCGAGCAGGTCGAGGCCGAGGACGACCTCGGGGTCTTTCGGGTCGGGCTGCATGTAGAACGACTTGATCGCCGCCGGGTAGCGCGTGACCATGACAGGCGTGTCGAAGCCTTCGGCCAGGGCCGTCTCCTCGTCACCTCCGAAGTCGTCCCCGAACTGCACCGGGAAGCCCTTTCCCTTGAGGATTTCCACCGCGTCGCGGTAGTCGATTCGCGGGAAATCCTTTCCGACCGTCGCCTCGAGCTTCGCCGTGTCCCGCTCGAGGCGCTTGAGGTCCTCCTTCCGGCGGTCCAGGACCCGGGCCGTCAGCTCCTTCACGAATTCCTGCGCCAGGTCCATGAGTCCGTCGATCTCGAGGAAAGCGACCTCGGGCTCGACCATCCAGAACTCGCGCAGGTGCCGGCGGGTCTTCGACTTCTCGGCCCGGAAAGTCGGGCCGAAGCAGTAGACCTTGCCGAGCGCGGCGCAGGCCGGCTCGAGGTAGAGCTGTCCGGACTGGGAGAGGTAGGCCTTCTCGTCCTCCGTGTACTGCGTCTCGAAGAGGTTCGAGGTCCCCTCGCAGGCGTTCGGCGTCAGGATCGGCGAGTCGATCCTCGTGTAGCCGCGGGAGTGGTAGAAGTCGTGGATCGCGCTCTCGACCTCGCTGCGGACCTTCAGGATCGCGACCTGCCTGGCGGAACGCAGCCAGAGGTGCCGCTGCGACATCAGGAAGTCGACGCCGTGCTCCTTCGGGGTGATCGGCCAGTCGTGGCAAAGCGAGAGGACGGTCAACCCCGTCACGCCCAGCTCGACGCCCCCTTCCTGCCGGGGCGCCTCGCGCACGACCCCGTTCACCTCGAACGACGACTCCTGCGTCAGCTGCCCGGACGCCTCCCAGACCTCGTCCGGGACTTCCTTCTTCACGACGACGCACTGGAGGTACCCGGAGCCGTCCCTCAGGACGAGAAAGCGGATCTTCCCGCTGTCGCGCCGGTTGTAGAGCCAGCCCTTCAGCGTGACCGTCTCGCCGATGGAGGAGGAAAGGCCGGAAATGGAGGGGGTGATGCCGTTCGACATAGGCGCCGAATTTAGCAGGAGCCGGGTCGAACGACCGGCCGGGCCGGCAGGGCTACTTCCCGCGGATGCGAAAGGCCTGGAGGACCGTGAGCGCCTGGGAGATCCGCAGGAGCCTCCGGTTCTTCTTCTGGCCGGCGTCCGCGTCGTCCTGCGCGACGATCGTTCCGCGAGTCTCGCGCGCGGCCCGTTCGAGCTCGGCCTGGAGTGCGACGAGTTCCTGGGGAAGGAACTTCTTCAGCATCACGCTGTTGAGCGTCAGGTATCCGTCGGCCAGGTCGGCGGCGGACTTCCACGCGGGAGCAGCCATTACCGGGGCAGGATGCGCCCCGGCCGCCCGGCCCGTCAACGCCCGCGTGCTAGATTCCTCCCCGTCCGCGCGCGGTGCCCCACCGTAGTGCGTCGCAGGAGGCGATTCGTGGCATTTCAGGGCGTTGATTTCTTCCAGCTCGACGGGCTCCTCACCGACGAGGAGAGGGCCGTCCGCGACCTCGTCCGCGACTTCGTCGACCGCGAGGTCCTGCCGATCATCGAAGAGTGCGCCTACGAGGGGCGATTCCCCCTCGAGCTCGTCCCGAAGATGGCCGCTTTGAACCTCTTCGGACCGACGATCTCCGAGTACGGGCTGCCGGGCATGTCGAACGTCGCCTACGGGCTCATCACGCAGGAGCTCGAGAGGGGCGATTCGGGGATCCGGTCGTTCGCGTCCGTCCAGTCGTCCCTCGTCATGTTCCCGATCTGGAAGTACGGATCGAAGGAGCAGAAGGACCGCTGGATCCCGCTGCTGGCCCGAGGCGAGGCCATCGGCTGCTTCGGCCTCACCGAGCCCGACTTCGGCTCGAACCCGGGAGGCATGCGCACCGTCGCGAAGAAGGACGGGAACCACTGGGTCCTCAACGGCTCCAAGGCCTGGATCACGAACGGCTCGATCGCGGACGTGGCCGTCGTCTGGGCCAAGGTCGGCGGATACGAGGGCAGGATCCACGGCTTCCTCGTCGAGAAGGGAACACCCGGGTTCACGACGTCCGAGCACAGGATGAAGATGTCGCTGAGAGCCGCCGTCACCTCGCAGCTCGCCTTCGAGGACTGCCGGATCCCGCAGGAGAACGTCCTGCCGGGCGTCGACGGTCTCAAGGGACCCCTCTCCTGCCTGACGCAGGCCCGCTACGGCATCTCCTGGGGCGGCATCGGCTCCGCCATGGCGACCTACTCCTGCGCCCTCGAATACGCCAAGAGCCGCAAGCAGTTCATGGACCGTCCGATCGCCTCCCACCAGATGGTCCAGGAGAAGCTCGCCTTCATGATCACGGAGATCACGAAGGGGCAGCTTCTGGCCCTCCAGCTCGGCCGGCTGAAGGATGCCGGGACGATGAAGCCCGAGCACGTCTCCATGGCCAAGCGCAACAACGTCTGGGTCGCCCGGGAGTGCGCGAAGCTGGCGCGCGAGATCCTCGGCGCGAACGGGATCGTCGGCGAGTACCCCGTCTTCCGGCACCTCGCGAACATCGAATCGGTCTACACCTACGAGGGGACCCACGACATCCACACCCTCGTTCTGGGCCAGGCCGTGACCGGGATTCCCGCCTACAACCCGCCCGCCGAATAGGGGGACGGATCCCCTTCCGGCCGCGCCCGGCGACGATCCGGTCCGGTAGACCCCCCGGATCGCCGCTGTCCCTTTAGAATGCCAACCGGATGGCCATAACCGGGAACCTCCGGACGATGCAGTTGTCGGAGCTGCTCCAATGGCTCTCCATGGGGCAGAAGACAGGTACGCTGGCCATTCGGGGCGGCTCGGGAGAGAAGCGGATCTACTTCCAGAACGGGCGGATCATCTCCTCCTCCTCGACGATCGAACGCGAGTATCTGGGTCACTTCCTCGTCTCCTACGGCTACATCACAGAGGAGGAGCTGACCAAGGCGATGGAGGTCCAGGAGGAGTCGAAGATCCTCCTGGGAAAGATCCTCGTCATGATCGGGGCGATCGCCGAAGAAGATCTCGTCGAGCTGATCCGCATCAAGGCCTGCGAGACGATCTTCGACATCTTCCTCTGGCCGGAGGGGGCGTTTCACTTCATCGACGGCGAGATCCCGCAGCGCCCGATGATCCCCATCGCCATCGACGTCACGGGGATCGTCATGGAGGGCCTGCGCCGGTTCGACGAGTGGCAGCGGCTCAAGGAGAGGATCGTCTCGATGAGAGACGTCCCGTCCGTGGTCGCGAAGGTCTCGGAGGATTCCCTCGCCGAGCCCCAGCGAATCATCCTTCGCGCGATGGACGGCGTCCGAAACCTCGCGGAGATCGCCGAGGCGACGCACAATCCCGATTTTCCCGTCGCCAAGCTCGTCTTCGACCTGCTCGAAAGCGGGCACGTGTCGCTCGTGGCCGCCTCGAGCATCACTCCGCCACGTAGCGGTGAGCTCACGCCGGAAGACCCCTACGAGACCGTCTTCGAGGAGGCGGCGAACCCTCACTTCGAGGGGATACTCGATACCGCAGACGAGCTGAACATCCCACCGCCACCCGCGGACGGCCGCCCTCCGGCCCCGAAGGACTTCACGCGATTCCTTCGCCGCGGCCCCGACAGCAGCGGACACGCTCTTCGCCCGCAGGGCCCGGTGACGACTTCGATGGCCGCGCCCGTCGCCGCTCCGCCCCCGGCGCCACCGCCCTCGACGAGCTTCCGGCCGGCCCCGCCCGTATCCGGGCCCGTCTCGCCACCGACGTCCGGCTCGTTCAGGACCACGGACCGGTCCGCGCCCTCGTTCCTCGAGGTGGGAGCTCCACCCTCATCCGTCCCCTGGCCCCCGGCCTCCGCCGTGTTCCGTGCGCCCCAGACCGCCGGAACGCCTCCCGTATCGGTCTCCCTCCGCCCGCAACAGGCGCAGACGCCCCCGCCTTCGCAGGGAGGCCTGCCCGCGCCTCCCACCACCTCCTTCTCGAGCGCGATCGCCTCGTCGTCCATCCCATCCCTGACGCGGCCGATGGAAGAGCTCATGTCCTGGTCGTTCACGCCGAACGAAGCGTTCATCCTGTCCCGGATCAACGGCCTGTGGGACGTCCGCTCGATCGCGAAGATCAGCCCCTTCCCGGAGGGAGAGGTCCGCAGGGTCTTCGAGAAGCTGCACGACGGCGGGCTCATCCGCTGGCGCTGACCGCAGGATCGAAGCTCCTGGTGAACCTGCCCTCGCTCCCGAACCTCCTGGCTCCCGCTCTGGTGGCTCTGGGTGCGCTCGTTGCGTTCCGGGTCTGGCACCGCAGCGCGGAGCGGAAACGCCGTGAGCGGGAAGAGTGCGCCGCCGTGGAACGCGAGGCGCTCCTGCTCGAGGACGAGGTCCTGCGCACCCGGCTTCGCACGGCGAACGAAGCTCTCCACCGGATCCTCCGCGCCTCCACGCAGCTCAAGGCGCACCTCCCGCTCGAGGCCGTTCTCACCAACATCGTCCGGGCCGCCTCGACGAGCCTGGGCTATCGCCTCGTCCTCCTTTCCCTGCAGGACCGGGCCGAAGGCGTCCTCGCTCCACGCGCGCACGTGGGGCTCTCGGAGCAGTGGCCCCAGCTCGAGCCGCTTCGAATCCCGTCCGAGAGCATGGCAGGCCCGCCCGCGGCCGAAAGTCACTCGTCCCCGTTCGCCGCGCTCCTCCCGCGATCGCCCCTCGAGCAGGTCGTGTCCGTCGCGCTCGTCGCCGGCGAGCAGCTCGTCGGAATCCTCGACCTGGCGGGCCCCGAGCGGGGCGAAGGCGTCGGCGAGGAGGACCGCGTCGTGCTGGAGCTCTTCGCCAGCCAGGCGGTCAACGCGATCCGGCTCGCCAGGGCCCACGAGACGACGCGCCTCGGCTCGCTCCGCGACGCGCTCACCGGAGTCGCGAATCACGGGCACTTCCAGGAGACTCTCTACCGCGAGGTGACGCGCCACGCCCGGAGCGGGGAGAAGCTCGTTCTCCTGATGGTCGACCTCGACGACTTCAAGACGGTCAACGATCGGCACGGGCACCCCACCGGCGACGCCGTCCTGAAAGCCGTGGTGACCCGGATCCTGGCGTCGGTGAGGGAGATGGACACGGTGGCCCGATACGGTGGCGAGGAGTTCTCGGTCATCCTTCCGCAAACCGACGCCACCAACGGGCACGGAGTCGCGGAGAGGATCCGGGAGGCTGTCGCGGCGTCGCCCCTGCCGGCCGGGCTCTCCGGGCCGCTTCGCCTCACCGTTTCGATCGGGCTCGCCGTCTACCCCGACGATGCGGCGTCGAAGGGATCCCTCGTCGAGTGCGCCGACAAGGCCCTCTACGCCGCGAAGAGGACCGGCAAGAACCGCGTCGTGCGGTTCGCGAAGGTCCCGACGACCGCTGAGGCTCTGCTCACGGAACGGACCTGAGCGCGGACCGGCGCGTCACCGCCGGACAGCCGGCCACGGCATAACGCAGAAGCCAGGCCGCCGCTTCTCCCGCATAGTCGATCCCGACGCGCGGACCCGACAGGACCTGCCGCGGTCCTTCGGGAAGGGGCGGGAGGAGCTCGAGCTCGGGACCAGCGAACGACGCGCCGGACAGCTCCCTGCCGACCGAGAGCGTCCGGCAGAGCCGCCCCGGCCCGGAGGCTGACAGAAGATCGCTCCGGGAGATCTCCCGTCCTTCCCACCACGCCACCGGCACGGCCGCGCGCAGGAGGACCGCCTCCGGCACGCCCTCGGCACCGGTGACGACGTTGAGGCAGTCGTGGATCCCGTAGACCCGATAGACGTAAGCGTGCCCCGGCGGGCCCCACATCGGCTCGACGCGCCGCGTCCTGCGGCCTCCCCACGAGTGGGCTGCACGATCGGCGGTGCCGAGGTAGGCCTCGGTCTCGACGATCACCACCGTCCGCTCCGGCAAGCCCGGCAGGCGACGGACGAGCCGGCAACCCAGGAGAGCGCAGGCGACGTCCTCCGTCCGCCTCTCCCAGAAGGCCCTCGGCAGCCTTGCGGCTTGTCGGCCTGACACCACCCCGCTATTCTCGCGATCGATCATGACACTCCACGTCCCGCAGCCCTCCGCCGGCTGCTCGGTCCTCGTCACCGGGGGAGCCGGGTTCATCGGCTCGCACGTCGCCGACGCACTGCTGGCACAGGGACACCGCGTCGTCATCCTCGACGACCTCTCGACCGGCGACCGGCGTCGCGTCCCTGCGGAAGCGCGCTTCGTGAAGGCGGACCTGCGGGAGCCGGGGCTCGACGCGCTGCTACTCGAAGAGAAGGTCGACACGGTCTTCCACCTCGCTGCCCAGGTCGATGTCAGGAAGTCCGTCGAGAATCCCGTCTTCGACGCGGAGGTGAACGTCCTCGGGACGATTCGCGTCGCGCAAGCAGCCGGCCTCGCGGGTGTGGTCCAGGTCGTCTTCTCCTCCAGCAGCGGCGCGATCTACGGGGATCCCGAGGACATCGTCGCCACCGAGGACCACCCCCTGAACCCCTGCTCCCCCTACGGCGTCGCCAAGCTCGCGGGGGAGAAGTACCTCACGGCGCTCGCCCCGGACGCGGGCTACCTCCTGACGATCCTTCGCTACGCCAACGTTTACGGTCCCCGGCAGGACGGGCGCGGCGAGGCCGGCGTCATCGGCGTCTGGATGAACCGTCTCCTCTCCGGACAGGACGCCGTCGTGAACGGCGACGGTCGTCAGACGCGCGATTTCGTTCACGTCGCCGATGCCGTGGCGGCGAACCAGGCGGCATTCCTCCACCGCGTCGGCGGGACCTTCAACGTCGGGACGGGCGTCGAGACGAGTATCTCGGACCTCTACGGTCTCGTCGCCGGCGCCTGTGGCGTCGTTGCCCCGCCGCGCTTCGGCCCCCCGAAGCCCTGCGAACAACGCCGGAGCGTCCTCGACCCGTCGCGGGCGCGTGCGGCGCTCGGCCTGCGTGAGCTCGTCCCTCTCGCCGAAGGGATGCGTGCCACGTCGAAGTGGTTCCGGCTCCACCGCGCCGAGCAGGGCCTGGGCTGAGGCTGCTCGTCAGGAAGAGCCAGGGAGCGAGAGCATCGGCCTGGGGACACGGGGCAGGGAGGCATCTCGCGGCCGCCCGGTCCGCCGGATCACGACGACCGTCCGGTCGTCCTCGGCCGGCCGGCCCGCGCTGAAGTCGCTCACCGCCGACATGACCTTCTCCACCGTCTCCTTCGCGGACCTCTTCCTGTAGTCGAGGAGGATGCGCCGGACGCGGTCGAGGCCGAATTCGCGGCCTTTCTTGTCGTGCGCCTCGACGATGCCGTCGGTGTACATGAAGAAGACGTCGCCCGGCTCCATCTTCACCGCCCGCCGCGTGTACGGGGCGTTCGGGGACGGGCCGAGGACCATGCCTGTCGACTCCATCTCCGTGAAGCTCTTTGTCCTCGCGTGCAGGTGGAGAGGTCCCGGGTGGCCCGCGTTGGTGTAGATGATCTCGCCGTTCGCCTCGAACTCGCCGTAGAAAAGCGACACGAACTTCGTGGAGAGGCGGCTCTTGTTCAGGATGCGGTTCAGCCGCTCGGCCACGCGGGCGATCTTCAGGTCGCCGCCGATTCCCATCCTCAGGCCCACATAGACGTCGCGCACGAGGAGCGCCGCGAGGAGCCCGTGCCCCGAAGCATCCGCGATGGCCGCCCCGAAGCCGTCGGGATTGAGCATTATGAAGTCGTAGAAGTCCCCTCCGACGGCGTCGGCGGGGATCGTCATCGCGTGGACCTCGTAGTCGCCGACCTCGGGAAAAGTGCGCGGGAGGATCGACTGCTGGATGCGGCGGGCTTCCTCGAGCAGGCTTTCGAGCTGATCACTCTTCATCTTCGAATCGAGGACCGTACGGATGATCCCGAGCGACACGAGGAGGTCGTCGGCCGCAACGCGCGGGTGGACGTCGAAGGAGAGGATATAGGCGCCGTCGCCGAACGAAACCGCTGCGAACCGCGAGACCCCGAGGCGGGCCTCGAGCTCACGATCGACCGAAGGGTCCTTCAGGTCGGCAAGGACGACCCCTTCTTCGAGTGCCCGGCGTATCGGGCCGTACGACCTGGGAACGGAGAGGCCCTCGGGAACTTTCCGGGAACGGCCGAACCCGCGCTTCAGCACGTAGTCGTCGTCTTCCAGCTGGTAGAGGCGGCCGCCGATGATCCCGAGCTCGGAGCGGAAGTTCCCGACGACGGCTTCGCCGACGGCGGCGACCGTGGAGACGACGTCGTCGCCCCCCTCGATGGCGGACAGGGTCTTCTCGACGTTTTTGAGGAGAGATCGATAGTCCATAGGCGAGCAAATGACTATACGCTTCGAGCGGATCGAGGCGCTTGCTCGAGGGCTCAGCCCCAGCGGGCCAGCTCGGTGAGGATCCGATCCTGCCAGGCGTGGCCTCGCCCCTCCGAGCACCCGCCGTTGACCAGAATGACGAATGCGTAACGCTGGCCGCTCCGGGCTTCCACATACCCGGCGAGCGTCACGACGCCTGCGATCGCCCCGGTCTTGGCGAAGACCTTCCCTCGCGTGTCCGGGCCGAGCATGCGGTGCCGGAGCGAACCCGCCATGTCACCCGTCACGGCGAGAGTCGGCTCGAACGTCTGGAAATGCCGCCAGCGCGTCGCGAGCGCCTGAAGAAAATCGAGGTAGGCCGAGGCGCTCGAGCGATTCTCGCGCGAGCGGCCCGAGCCATCGGCAAGCCGGTAGCGGGACGGGTCGAGACCCAGGGACCCGAGGAATTCGCGGATCTCGCTCCGGCCGGCTTCCCAGGTGCCGGACCCGCGCCTCTCCGCACCGAGCGTCTTCAGGATCTGCTCGGCGTAGAAGGATTGCGACCTCTTGTTGCAGACGGCCAGAATGGGGAGGAGCGCGGTCTCGTGCACGTGGAGCACCGGGAGAGGCGTCCGTACGGAGGGCTCCTTGGTCCGGACTTCGGGAGGCCCACCCACCTCGATCCCCTCCTGCTGGAGGACCTTCGTGAAGGCCGAGGCCAGGTAGAGGGGCGGGTCCACCACGGTGATGTCTCCCGACCAGGTCTTCCGTGAGCCGACGGCTCCCGATGCGACGACACGCGGGCTGCCCGCACGTCGCGATACGCCGACATTCGTGCCCCGTCCCCGGTGGGTCGTGACCTGCCCGACGACCGACATCAGGAATGGCTGGGCCGGGTAGAAGCCGAGACTGGCCCTCCCGCCCGGACGAAGCGCCCCCGTCACCCTCACCAGAACAACGTTGTCGTTGTAGGACAGGGCCGACACCGGCGCTTGCCACCAGTGCTGCTCCTGAGCGACCGGCCAGTCGGGGTGCGTTCTCTCGTCGTCGAAAAAGGAATTGTCCAGGAGGAGGCCATCCCGGATCGACCGGATGCCTCGCGCCGCGAGGGCCGCGGACCAGGGACGAAAAACAGCCCAGGGATCGTTGTCGTAGAGGCGTCCGGAGATTGCGGGATCGCCCCCGCCACGGATCACGAGACGACCCGCCAGGGTCCCGTCCGGAAGGAGGTCTCCGTCCTGGAGCAGGGACGTGCGGAACCGATAGCCGGGTCCGAGCCGGTCGAGAGCGGCCGCGCTGGTGAAGAGTTTCGTCGTCGAGGCGAGAATCAGCTCCGCGTCCGCGTTGGAGGAGAACAGCAGGGGCTGTCCGACGGGTGCGATCGCGACGGCGATCTGGGACCGGTCGCGAACCGGCCCACGGCGGACGATGGCGGCGAGCCGTTCGGCCAGGGTCATCTCCCGCGCCGGTCGGGAGACCGTCGGTCTCCGTGGCGCGGCAGGTCCCTTCTTCGAAGCCGCCACGGCCGGGGTGCAAACGACGGCCAGCGCCACGACCGTGGCCGCGACGACCCAGACTCGATACCGCTTCCGCCGTTCCGTATTCACCGGGCACGATTGTAGGTGACGCCGTCCGTAGAATGCAGCGTGCCGATCCGCGTCGATCTCGCCTCCAGGACCGTGACGCTCTCTGCGAGCGCGCTCCTCACCCCCGCTGCTCGCCGCATCGGGGACGGCCGTGGCGATTCGATGGAGCGACGCTGGATCGGCCAGGCGGTCCACCGGCGCGTCCTCTCGGACGCGCTCGCCACGATTCCCGGGTACGCCGTGGAGAAGGCCGTCCGCCTCACGTTCCCCGTCGACGACTTCACGGCGATCCTCGAGGGACGCCTGGACGGCCGATTCGAGGACGAGGACGGGACGATCGTCATCGACGAAGTGAAGTCGGTCCACTTCGCCGAGGAGCTGCCGCGCCTGCTCGGATCGCCACGCCTCGATCGCTTCGCACGGCAGCTCCAGTGGTACCTCCTGGCGGTTTCGCGGACCGAGGGATGCACCGTCCGCGGGCGCCTCGTCCTCGCCGATATCGAAACAGGCGACACGCGCCTCGTGCCGGTCGCATGGGACGCGAGAGAAGTCGAGGCGGACCTCGTCGACAGGGTCCGGGCCGCCCTCGCGGAGTTCTTCGGCGAGCTCGCCCTCGCCGAAGCGAAGGCGGCCGAAGCGGGCGAGCTCGTCTTCCCGTTCGGCCGCTTCCGCCCGGGCCAGCGCGAGATGATGGCCTCCGTGGCCCGGGCGGTGCGCTCCGGGGAACAGCTCCTCGTCGAGGCCCCGACGGGCATCGGAAAGACCGCGGCGGCCCTCCTGCCGATGCTCGTCGAGGCGCTCCGGCAGGGCCGCAAGCTTTACGTCCTGACGTCGAAGACGACCCAGCAGGAGATCTTCCGAAAAACGCTGGAAGCGATCAACTCCTCCTCGGCCCGGTCCATCCGCCTCCGCGCCAAGGAGCGGATGTGCGCCAACGGCGTCGTCCTCTGTCACGAGGACCACTGCCGGTTCGCGAAGGACTACGCCGCAAAGCTGGACGCCTCCCGCCTCCTCGACCGGCTCCTCGCCGTCGCCCCGCATCTCGAGCCCGACTTCGTCTTCGAGGAATCGCGGGCCGAGGAGGTCTGTCCGTTCGAGGTCTCACTCGAGCTCGCGGAGAGGGCCGACGTCGTCCTCGGCGACTACAACTACGCGTTCGATCCCGTCGTCGCGATCTCGGGACTGCGCGACCCGGCCTCGCTGGACGGGGCGCTCCTGCTCGTCGACGAGGTGCACAACCTCGTCGACCGCGGCCGGACCATCTGGTCGCCGGAGCTCTCCGAGGCCGAGGTTCGCCGCCTCTCCGAGGTCATCGGCACGACGAGCCCGAAGACCGCGGTGGCGGCGCAGTCGGCGGCTGCCGAGGTCCTGGCGCTCGTCCAAGAGGCCGCCGCGGGCCTCGGTCCCGCCTCCGACCCGTGGAACCCCGCTACCGAGCTCGTCCCTCTCGACCTCGAGAGGCTCGACGACGTCCGCCTCTCGATGGAGTCTCTCCTCGTCCGTCACCTCGCCGACCTCAGGAACGGCGCGGACCGCGTCCCCGACGACCCCGTCCTCGGTCTCTACTTCCTCTTCGCGGGTTTCCACGACGTGGCGCGACGGGCCGCACCGGCGGGCCGTCTCGCCGAGGCGTTCGATCTCATCGCCTCCCGCGGACCCGGTGGCGCACGGCTTTCGTTCCTCTGCAAGGATCCGTCCCGTCTCCTGGGAGAGACGTTCGACGCCGCCTTCGCGACGGTGGGAATGTCGGCCACGCTCAGCCCGCCCGAGTTCTACCGGGACCTTCTCGGCCTCGATCCAGACCGGACCTCGGTCCTGCTCCTGCCTTCCCCGTTCCCGCGCGAGAACCGGATCGTCGTCATCGCGCCCAACGTCGACACGACCTGGAAAGGGCGGGCAGCGGCGATGCCGCAGATCGCCCGGTTCGTCGCTCAGATCGCCGAGGCCTGCCCCGGCAACGTCCTGGCCCTCTTCCCGTCGTATCGATTCGTCGACGACGCGCGGGCTTTGCTGCCCCCCCTTCCGGGACGCCGGATCCTGCGTCCATCGGATCGGTCGACCGAGCTGGAGAGAGATTCCGTTCTCGAGGCGCTCCGGGAGGAAGGTTCCCGGATCCTCCTCCTCGCCGCCTCTGGCGGACCGTTCGCCGAGGGCGTCGACTACCCCGGGTCCATGCTCCACGGTGTCGTCGTCGTCTCCCCCGCCCTCCCCCAGGTCCGCTTCGAGCAGGAGCGAATGCGGCTCTACTTCGAGGAACGCTACGGCCGCGGCTTCGAGTACGCCTATGTCATCCCCGGAATGACGAGGGTGGTCCAGAGCGCGGGCCGGGTGATCCGGTCGGAGACGGACGTCGGCGTCATAGCCCTCGTCTGCCGCCGCTTCCTGCAGAGCCCCTACCGGAAGTTCCTGCCGTCAAACTGGTACGACGAGAGCCCCGCGGAGCTCGCCTGCCCGGAGCCCCGCGAGCCGGTTCGCGCGTTCTTCGAAAGGACTCTGCCCGTGCCGGCGATCGTCTCCCCGACAGTTGCCGGACCTCTCCTGCCACCTGCCGGGAAAGGAAAAGGCCCCGCACGACGGCGGGGCCGGAAGGACTCGGGAAAGACCTGAGAGTTCAGCGGATCAGGGTGTTGTTGTTGACGATGAAGCGACGGGTACCGGCCGAGCGGTAGTTCCCGCGACCGTCGATGACCTCGACGAGGAGGTCGTGGTCCGTGTTCGCCAGCTTCGTGGTGTCGAGGTAGAAGCGCCACCGGGCGTTCCCCCTCTGCGGGTAGTTCGGGTACATCGCGGCCACGTCGGGGCTCAGGAGACCGTACTCGGCATAGTCCCGCCCCGTCACGGCGTCGATCTGCGCGACGCCGTCGACCAGGACCCGGACGCGAATGACGCTGTCGAGGTCGAGCGCCCAGCCGAAGACCGGGAAGATCCCACCGATGAACTCGTAGTTGGAGGGGTCGTCCACGTAGCCCAGCGGCGGCGGATCGAGATTCTGCGTCGCACACTCGATGTTGATCGGCAGCTCCTTCAGGAGCGTGACGTTGTCTTCCTTGTCGGCCGCCTTGATCTGGAGCATGTGGTTCCCCTCTTTGAACCCCATGTCCGTCAGGAGGTAGCCCACGTCGACAGCGAAGAAGAAGCCGGAATTCGCCGACTGCGGGAAGCCGGGATAGAAGATGTTGACGTCCGGCCGGTAGAAGCCGTAGCAGTCGACGAGAGCGTTGTTCAGGTTGAACTCCCGGCGACAGCCAAGCGTGTTGAAGGCGCCGCGGGTGTCCTTGAGGACGGCGCCGTCCAGCTCGAGGAACACGTGCGAGACACCGCCGCGCTCGGCGTAGATCGAGGTGTCGAGCGCCCAACCCGAGACGAACATGATGTACCGGGTGTCCCGGATCTCGCCGCCGGACGGCCCGCCGGGGAGACGCAGGCAGTTGCCGAACCACGTCGCCTGGAGGAGCGGGTGCTCGACCTCCCCGAACGGCGGGAGGTTCGGCGCGTTGTTGAAGACCTGGAAGCGGCGGGTGGCGAGAAGGCCCTGCTGCCCCTGGTCGTCCGTGGCCTTGACGGTGAGCGAGTGGACGCCGTTCGTCAGGCGCGTCGAATCGAGGAAGATCATGAAACCGGAGTCGGTGGCCCCCGGGACGTTCGGGTAGTAGGCCGCGACATCGGGGCGGTTCACTCCCAGGACGGCTTCGCGCTCGAGCCGCCCGTCGACGAAGACGTCGACGTGCTCCACGCGCCGGTCGTCCAGCGCCCAGCCGGCAACCGCGAGGACCCCGTTAGCGTGGACGGAGGAATCCGGGATCGGGACGTCGAGGACGCCGAAGGGCGGCTGGTTCCTCGCGTTGTCGATCCGGATCGTACGTGCGGCGAGGAAGTAGCAGCAGCCGGTCACGTCCGTGATCCGGACGTAGAGCCTGTGCGTGCCGTTCGAGTAGTTCGCCGCCCGGAACGACATCTCGAAGCCGGGAGCCCCGCCGGGCGTCCCCGCATACTGCGGGAAGGCCTGCATGACGTCCGGGCGCGGCAGGTTGATGTTCGCCCCACCCGCCGGCGTCACCCGGTTCGCCTCGTCCGTTCCATCGACGTAGAGGTCGATGTTCGAGATGAGGTTTCCGTTCAACGCGAACCCGGCCACGCGAACGTAGCCCGAGACGAGCGCCCCTTCCGCCGGGGACTCGATCGTCCCCATCGTCTGTCCGGGACACCCCTCGGTCGGGCAGTCCGCGAACGCGGGCGTGCCTACCGTCAGGAGGACCGCCGCCATCACCGGAAGGACCAGAGCTTTGAGCTTCATCAGTCTTCCTCCCCAGGCCCGCGAGGTCTCAGGTCCACGGTTTCCGGCCATCTCGCGGAACAGACCGGGAACTTCGAGACCGTGCGTTCGTTTGCGGAGATTCTAGGAGCGGCCCAAAGCGCTGTCAATGCGAGGGTTCTCGGCCCCTCCGAGAGCCCGGGCGTGGGCAAGCGCACCTTCGGCCGTTCCGGCCGGGTCATAGCCCCCCTCGAGGACCGAGACGAGACGGCCGCAGGCGAAGGCTTCCGCCGCCGCCAGGAGGGCTCGGGTCATTCGCGCGAACCCCTCCCCGGAGAGCCGCATCCCTCCGAGCGGATCGACTCGGTGGGCGTCGAAACCGGCGCTCACGAGGACGAGATCGGGGTGGAACCGGCCCAGGAGGCGGTCCAGACCAGCCTCGAACGCACCCGCATACACATCGTCGTCGGCGCCTGCGCCGAGCGGGACGTTCACCGTCAGGCCGAGCCCCGGCCCGGACCCCGTCTCACCCGCGCCTCCGGTCCCCGGATAGAAGGGGAAACGGTGAACGGAGAGGTACGCGACGCTTCCGTCCTCCCAGAACGTCTCCTGCGTCCCATTGCCGTGGTGGACGTCGAAGTCGGCCACCAGGACGCGCCCGGCACCGTACCGCTGCTGGGCGTCCCGGGCGGCGACGGCGACGGCGTTGAAGAAGCAGAAGCCCATCGCCGCGGCGGCCCGGGCATGGTGTCCCGGCGGCCGGGTCACGACGAAGGCTCGCCGCGCGACACCCTCCATCACGTCGTCGACCGCCGCGAGCAGGAGCCCGACGGTCCGCTGGGCGACGTCGAACGTCGAGCGCGACATCGGGTTGTCGGGAGAGTCGAAGAGCGTGAAGGGCTGACCGGCCTCTTCCGGCCCGAGGGAGGCGGCCTCGCGGACCCTTTCGACGTAGGCGGGATCGTGAACGAGCGAGAGCGCGTCCCGCGTCCGTTCAGGGGACGGAGTCCGATGCATCTCGAATCCCCCGGCCTCGAGCGCCTCGACGACCGCGGCGATCCGCCGCGGCCCCTCGGGATGGAACGCACCGGTTCCGTGGCAGAGGACGTGCGGGTCGTGGTAGAGGCGCAGCGGGTCCGTCACCGGGCGTCTTTATACGACAGGGACCGGCGAGACCGGTGCATTACCATTCCCGGGTGAGGAAGACCACCGCGAACGGGCTCCGGATCGCCATTTCCCTGGGACTGGCCGCCCTTTTCCTCTGGCTCTTCTTCCGCAACGTCAACCTCGGAGAGCTGGCCAGAACGCTCTCGGCTGCCCATCGGGGCTGGCTCGGACTCGCGCTGGGGATCACCCTCTTCAATTTCCCTTTCCGCTCGTGGCGGTGGACGCGGCTTCTTCACCACGTGCAGCACGTCCCCCAGATGGAGGCCTTCTCGGCGACCTGCATCGGGTTTGCGGCGTCTGTGCTCCTTCCCGCCCGGGCCGGAGAGATCGTCCGTCCCGCCGTCCTCTCCCGGCGCACCGGCCTCCCTTTTGCGCCCGCCCTCGCCTCGATCGCCGTGGAGCGTCTCATCGACCTCGTCGCGGTCGTCCTTTTCTTCGTCGTCTACGCCGTCGGCGGCTGGGCCCCGGCGAACCTCTCCGCAGAAGCCCATGATCGACTCGAGCTCCTCCGGCGTTCTGCCTTCCTCGTCGGAGCAGCGACGCTCCTCGTCTTCGCCGGCCTCGGCCTCCTCGCGGCCCGGCCGCACCTGGCAGACCGCGTTCTCGGCCCTCTCGAGCGCCGCCTGCCGGCCCGGATAGCCTCGAGGGCCGTCTCCCTCGTCCGTTCCTTCCTCGGCGGGCTCGCCTCGATCCGGACGGGCGCGGACGTGGCCGTGATGAGCGTCTCCACGATCGTCATGTGGCTTCTGAACGTCCTCCAGTTCTACGCCGTGGCGAGAGCGTTCGAGGTGGTCCTGCCGTTCCAGGCGTTCTTCTTCGTCCTCACGTGGGCCATCCTCGGCCTCGCCGTCCCCACCCCGGGCGGTGTGGGCGGGTATCACGCAGCGGTCGCCTACTCGCTCACCGGCTTCTACGGCGTTGCCGCTGCACCCGCGGCCGCGACGGCGCTGGCAACCCACGCCATCGCGTTCGTTCCGGTCACTCTCGCCGGTGTGGCGTTCCTCGCCGGCAGCGGCCTGACTCTCCGGCGCCTCGCCGCCGACGGGCCCTCCGCCGAGCCGGGCGTTGGCGGGAGTAGTCTCTCGCCGTGAAGTGCCCCTTCTGTGACGGCGTCGCCGACAAGGTGGTCGATTCCCGCGAAAGTCGGGAGGGGGAGGTCATCCGCCGGCGCCGCGAATGCCTCGCCTGCCAGAGGCGCTTCACGTCCTACGAACGGGTCGAGGAGGCGCCTCTCGTCGTCGTCAAAAGCGACGGAAGACGCGAGGAGTTCGACCGCGGAAAGGTCCTTCGAGGCCTCCGCCGGGCCTGCGAGAAGCGGCCGGTGGAGCCGGCCCGCCTCGAAGCGCTGTGCGACGAGGTGGAGGGACTCTTCCCGACCCGCGAGCCGCGCGAGCTGAAGACCGGCGAGATCGGGGCTCACCTGATGGACCGGCTGAGAGAGATCGACCAGGTCGCCTTCGTGAGGTTCGCGTCCGTCTACAGACGCTTCGAGGACGCGGGCGATTTCGTGGAGGAGGTCGAGACCCTTCTTTCGGACGCGAAGGACACCCCACGGAGAAGCCGATGACGAAAGGACGCCCCCCCGCACGCTGGGTGTTCAGCCCTGGTGCTGGCGACCCGGGGACTCCCCCGCCGCACCTTCCGCCCGTCGACGTCGTCGAGCACGAGCACGGCTGGCGCCTCGTCTTCGAGATCCCGGGAACCGACCCCGACACGGTCCGGGTCGACGTCTCCGGGAGAGTCGTCGCCGTCCGCGGCGAGAGGCGCCCGACCGAACGCACACACGGCACCTTCCTCTGCGTCGAGAGGGCTGCCGGAACCTTCGAGCGCCTCGTGGAGCTGCCGGACGAGCTCGATCCCGACGGCGCCGCCGCCTCGTATGCCGACGGCCTCCTGACGCTCGAGATCCCGCGCCGCCCGGCGATCCGCCGCCGGACGATCCCGATCCGGCCGGCCCGGAGCGGGGAGAAGAGGTGATCGGGATGGCCGACGAGATCACGATCGGCGACGCCGTCCAGATTCCCGACCTCCTCCCGGTCCTCCCGCTGAAGGACGTCGTCCTCTTTCCCTACGTCATCGTCCCGCTCTCCGTCTCGCGGGAGAAGTCCATCGCCGCCGTCGACGCGGCTCTCGCCGAACAGCGGATTCTTCTGCTCCTCGCTCAGAAGGATCCCTCCGTGGAGGAACCGGGTCCGGCGGACCTCTACGAGACGGGGACGGCGGCCGCGGTGATGCGAATGCTCAAGCTCCCCGACGGCCGGATCCGCCTCCTCGTCCAGGGCCTCTCGAGGGTCCGGGTCGACGGGTACGTCCAGGAAAGCCCGTCGCTGCGCGCCAAGGCCGTGAGGATTGCCGAGCCCGATGTCACGCACGCCGCATCGGAGGAGGTCGAAGCGCTCCTGCGCGCGGTGAAGGAGGGGCTCGAAAAGGCGATCGGCCTGGGCAAGACGATCTCGCCGGAGGTCATGCTCGTCGCCGCGGGTCTCGACGACCCCGCCCGCCTCGCCGATCTCGCCGCAT
Organism: Holophagales bacterium UBA5066; assembly: GCA_002414905.1. GTDB lineage: Bacteria > Acidobacteriota > Thermoanaerobaculia > UBA5066 > UBA5066 > UBA5066. The sequence continues at coordinate 55,995 of DIAY01000107.1, forward strand.
CGAACCTCGACCTGAAGCTCGACGAGGCGCAGAAGATCCTCGAGATCCTTCCGGGAGTCGACCGGCTGAAGGCGGTCCTCGAGATCCTGCGGCGTGAGCTCCGTGTCCTGACCGTCCAGCAGGAGATCTCGGGGGTGGCGCGGGGAGAGATCGACAAGAGCCAGCGCGAATACTTCCTGCGGCAGCAGCTCAAGGCGATCCAGCAGGAGCTCGGCGTCACCGACGACGTCGCCGAGGAGGTCGAGCAGTACCGCAAGAAGCTCGAAGGCAAGTCCCTCCCTCCCGAGGCCCGGGAGGAGGTCGACAAGCAGCTGAAACGGCTCGAACGGAGCAATCCGGAGTCGGCCGAGACGGCGATGATCCGGACCTTCCTCGACTGGATCACGGGCCTTCCCTGGGGTGTCTTCTCGCAGGACAACCTCGAGCTTGCCCGCGCGCGGACGATTCTGGACGAGGACCACTACGGCCTCGAGAAGCCCAAGGAACGGATCCTCGAGTTCCTCGCCGTCCGCAAGCTCGCGCCCGACAGCAAGGGGCCGATCCTCTGTTTCGTGGGGCCTCCCGGCGTCGGAAAGACCTCCCTCGGCAAGTCGATCGCCCGTTCCCTGGACCGGAAGTTCATCCAGATGTCGCTCGGCGGCGTGAGGGACGAAGCCGAGATCCGCGGGCACCGGCGGACGTACGTCGGAGCGCTCCCCGGCCGGATCGTCCAGGGGATCAACCAGGCCGCGACCTCGAACCCTGTCTTCATTCTCGACGAGGTCGACAAGATCGGAGCGGACTTCCGCGGCGACCCGTCGTCGGCTCTCCTCGAGGTCCTCGACCCGGAGCAGAACCGGACATTCCGCGACCACTACCTCGGGGTTCCCTACGATCTCTCGAAGGTCCTCTTCATCACGACGGCGAACATCCTCGACACGATCCAGCCCGCGTTCCTCGACCGGATGGAGGTCATCCGGCTCTCGGGGTACACGCTCGAAGAGAAGCTCGCAATCGCCAGGCGCCACCTCGTCCCGAAACAGCTGAAGGAGAATGGCCTCACGCCGAAGGGGCTCGTGTTTTCCGAGGACGCCCTCCGGACCGTGATCGAGGAATACACCCGGGAGGCGGGCCTCCGGAACCTGGAGCGAGAGATCGGGAGCTGCTGCCGGAAGGTGGCCGTGAGAATCGCGTCGGGCGACGCCCGGGCGGTGAAGATGACGCCGGCCCTCGTGCGCGAGCTCCTCGGGGTCCCGAAGTTTCGCAGCGACGAGGCCCTCTCCCGCAACGAGGTCGGCGCGGCGACCGGCCTCGCCTGGACCGCGGTCGGCGGCGACGTCCTGATCGTCGAGGCCCGCGCCCTGAAGGGAAAGGGTCGCCTGCAGCTCACCGGCCAGCTCGGCGACGTCATGAAGGAGTCGGCGCAGGCGGCGCTCACGCTCCTTCGGTCCCGGGCGAAGGAGCTGGGCCTTTCCGCCGGTTTCTTCGAGACTCATGACGTTCACGTCCACGTCCCCGAGGGAGCAATCCCGAAGGACGGCCCATCCGCCGGCGTCACGATGCTCACGGCGATGGTCTCCGCCTTCACCGGATTGCCGGTCCGGCACGACGTCGCGATGACCGGCGAGATCACGCTCCGGGGGGAGGTCCTCCCGATCGGCGGTCTGAAGGAGAAGGCGCTCGCCGCCCGCCGCGCCGGCATCTCGACGATCATCCTGCCCTCCCGTAACGAGCGGGACCTCGCCGACATCCCCGAAGACCTTCGACGCAACCTGCGATTCGTCTTCGTCGATCGCGCCGAACAGGTCCTCGAGACGGCCCTCGTGAAGCGCCGGAAGGCTCGGAGCACCGTACCTGGCCCGAGGACCGGCGCGCGGAGGAAACCGGCATGAAGGCTCTCCCGTCCGAGAACGATCTCCTCCGGCGCTTCGAGAGTCTCTTCGCCACGCGCCGGCGGGACGTGAAAGTGGGTGTCGGAGACGACGCCGCCGTCCTCGCCGCCCCCGCTCTGCTCGCCGTCTGCACGGACGCCCTCGTCGAGGGGGAGGACTTCACCTCCGGCACCGACCCGTACCTCGTCGGCCGAAAGGCGCTGAACGTCAACCTGTCCGATCTCGCCGCGATGGGAGCGGCGCCTCTGCACGCGCTCCTGACGCTCGGCCTCCCGCGCCAGACCCCGGTGGCGTGGCTCGACGGATTCCTCGACGGATTTCGCGCCGCCGCCCGTGAGCAGGCCGTCGTGATCGTCGGCGGGGACCTCTCGGCCTCCATCGAGCGGTTCGCCTCGGTCACCGCGCTCGGACGCGTCCCCGCGTCGGGGCCCCTGCGGCGAGGCGGCGGGAATCCGGGCGACGAGCTCTGGGTCTCGGGCACCCTGGGCGCCGCCGCCGCGGGACTCTCTCTGGTGCTTCGCGGATATCGCCGTGATCGCGAGGGAAAGGTGACCGCTCCGCACGGCCGCCGGGTCTCGCCGGTTCGGCGCGACGAGATCGCGCGCCTCCTCCGGCACCTCCTCGACCCACGGCCGATGATCGACCTGGGACGGATGCTCGCCGAGGGAGAGATCGCGTCGGCGGCCATCGACCTCTCCGACGGCTTCGCCCGCGACCTCCACCGTCTTTGCCGTGCGTCGGGGACCGGGGCCTGCGTCGAACGGGAGGCGCTACCGGTCGACTCCGGGCTCGCGACGATGCCCGGCCTGCCCTCCGATCCGTACGACCTCGCCCTGTTCGGCGGCGAAGACTACGGCCTCCTCTTCGCGGTCCCGCCCCAGCGACTCCGCGCGATGGGAAAGGTCGCGGCCCGCTTCGCGGTCCGCCGGATCGGCCGTCTGGACGCTACGTCGAAGATCGTTCTCGCCGAGGGGGGCCGCCTGTCCCCGCTGCCGGACCGGGGCTTCGACCACTTCGCCAGGGACGCCAGGTGATCCTTCAGGGCCCTGGGCCCCAGGAGCGCGAGGATCGTCCTGGCACCCCCCGGGAGACGAGACCACCGAACCTGCCTCTCCCGTCCGGGAGCGGCGGGTTCGGGAAGTTCAAGGCCCGGTTCCTGGAGATGCTCGGTCGGCACGACGAGCCGGAGAAGGTCGCCGCATCCTTCGCAATCGGTGTCGCGATCGCCTTCACGCCTCTCCTGGGCTTCCACTGGATCATTGCCGTCCTCCTCGCGGTCGTCCTGAAGCTCAACAAGCTCGACGTCTTCCTCGGAACGCTCGTCGTCAACCCCCTGACCCTGGGTCCCGTCAGCGCGGTGGCCCTGCCTCTGGGCCGCCTCGTGGTACGGGCGCGACAGGAGGCGGTGTCGCACATGCCGTGGGCCGACCTGCTACGACCCGCTGCGTGGGCACAGGCCGCGCCCGCGATGAGAACGATCGGGCTCCAGTGGGCCATCGGGATGTTCGCCCTCTCGATCTTCTTCGGGGCGCTGACCTACCTCACTCTCGTCCGGGTCCTCCGAAAGCGGCGCGCGCGCGCCGCGCTGATCCCGCCCGATTTCGCGGACTGACCTCGGCGCAGAGGCGCCGGGCGAAACGACCACCGCCTCGAATCGCCGTCTCGCCCCGGGCGGCGCGCCGTGCTGGTCCGGGGTGTACGCTCTACCTCGTCAAAAGGTCGAATCATCGGACGACAGGGGTGACTCCTCACGGGGTGGCCTCGTTTCCGGCACTTTAGGCAGGCGGAAAAGTTCCGATAGAGAGGGGGCGTGAAATGGCAAACGTCAACGAGAAGCTCGCGACGACCCGCGTGGAATACGAGCAGGCCGCCAGGGGGATCCGGGATCCGAAGGCGACCGTCCTGGCGCTCGGCGAAGATCTCTACCGGTTCTCGAGCAGCCGGACGCCCGGTTCCGGCGCGCCGATGCCGGCCATCCGGCAGACCAGCGGCCCCTGGTGGTTCCGAAGCCACGACTGGCAGAAGATCCTGAGAACCTACCTGAAAGGACCCTTCCGCCTCGGGACCGTCGCCCGTTTCGCCGGAGCGGTCCAGTGGTCGTGGAGCGACATGGACATTCTCCTGAAGGCGCGGGTGACGCAGGGGATCGAAGCCTGGGAAGGGACCGGGCTCCCTCAGTTCCGCGACATCCTGCCGAACGGCATGACGGTGACGCTGAAGGGATTCCCGGACGTCGTGCAGCTCTACATCCCGGGGATGCCGGACGCCGCACACGCCCTCCGGCTCGTTGACCGGCTCTCGATCGCGAGCTCGACCGCGCACGGTGACGCGACGGGCGGGCCCTACGGCGAGGCACGCTGAGATGGTGAGGCCGTCACCCGGAACTCCTCGATCCTCGCCCTCAGGCTGAGATTCCTCGCGGGCCTGCCGAACGCCCGCTCGATCGCGGGCAGCGTCGTGGACGCGATGCCTCGCGCCAGAGGCGCGCGGCCTGCGAGCTCGAGCAGCAGCCGGGCGGGCTTCGGATCCCGCGGAGCGGCACGCACGGCGCGGCCGAGCTCGGCGGCAGCAGCAACGACATTGCCCCGGGCCTCGTAGCGCTCCGCGAGGAAGAGGCGAGCTTCGAGCCCGCCGGGCTCCGCCAGGACCGCCCGACGCGCCTCTGACAGCGCCTCCGCCTCTTGCCCGAGAGCCGAGAGCGTTCGTGCCAGGCCGGTGTGCGCCCGGGCGCCTCCGTGTTCGACGGCGAGGGCCCGGCGCCAGACCGCCCGGGCCTCCTCGAGCCGCCCGAGAGAATGGAGGAGCGTCGCACGGTGAAGGAGGAGCGGCACAGAGCGCGGGAGACGCTGGAGTCCGTCGGCGCAGGCACGCTCCGCCTCCACGAGCCGCCCCGCTTCCTCCTCGGCCTTCGCGAGCCCCTGCCAGCCGATCTCGTAGTCCGTCCTGAGCGACAGCGCGCGGCGGTAGAAGGTCCGGGCGTCGTCCCACCGGGCCTCCTTCCGGGCGATGCGGGCGAGGAGCGCCCACGCGTCGTAGTACCTCGGAAACAGCGCGACCGCCTTCTCGAGGCTCGACCGTGCCGCGACGGTCTCGCCGCGCCCGGCCGCCACGGAGGCGACGTTGTACCAGGCGCGAGCGGAGCGGGGGACCTGCCGGACCATCTCGCCGAAAAGCCGTTCATCGTCGTGGAAGACCTCGTTCCGCGCGACCGTCGCGGCCGCGTACGTCACGAGGACGACGCCGAGGACGGCGGCCCGGAATCCGCTCGAAAAGCCCGGGACGGCCGCGGCCAGGCCTGCCGCCGCCAGGAGGAGACCCGCGGACGGCAGGTAGGCGAGACGATCGGCGTAGATCGTCCCGATGGGAAAGAGAATGTTCGACGTCGGCAGGATCGTTCCGAGGAAAAGGGCGATTCCAAGAGAGACGAGAGGCTGCCGGCGCAGGGCCACGAGGCCCGCCACGGCAAGCGCGAGGACGAAGGCGAGTCCGGCTCCCGCACGCGGATCCGAGAGGGACGGCAGGAGGTCGAGGGCGTGGGCAGAGTGGTCCCCCGACAACCCGAGCGGAACGAAAGTCTTCGCGACGTACCGGAGGAGTATCCAGAAGCCGTTCGCGGCCCGGACGAGATGCGGCAGCGGCGCGAGCGGGTTGTCGAGGTCGAAGAAGGCCTCCTTCCTCGAGACGAGGCCCCCCATCGCGAAGTACCGGACCGCGGCGAACGCCGCCAGGGGAAGGAGCAGGCCGGACATCGCCCGGGCCTTCCTTCCGAGCCGGGCGCCGAGCGGCTCCCCGGTGTCGCGCCGCAGGAGCTCGCCAAGGATGACGACGCCCGGAAGGACGACGGCGTTCTCTTTCGTGAAGACGGCGAGGAGGAACGCGGCGAGAGCGCCTGCGTACGGCCAGAGGCGAAGGCGTGGCCCGTCCGTCGCATGCCGGAAGAGGAGAGCCGAGAGGAAGATGAGCGACGCCACGAGGAGCTCGGCCCGGCCGACGATCCCCGTCACCGCCTCGACATGGATCGGCACGACCGCAAAGAGCGCCGCCGCCACCAGCGCAGGCCTCCGCGGCATACCGAGCGCGAGGACCCACGTGGCGAGCAGCAGGGTCGTCGCGACGTGCAGCGCGACGTTCACGGCGTGGAACGGCAGGGGGGCCTTCCCCGTCGTCCAGCGCTGGACGGCGTACGTCAGGAGGACCACCGGCCGGAAGTTCTTCGCGGTCGCCAGCGGCCCTCCGAAGTAGTGCGTCGTGAAGATCTCGCCCACGCGGTCGGGAGACGACAGGCGCGGGTTGTCGCGGACGATGGCCTTGTCGTCGAACGTGAAGTCCGCTCGGAGACCGTTCAGGAATGGCAGAAGCGAGAGGAGGGCGAGGGCGAACGCCGCGCGACGCCCGAGCCGTCCCGGCACGGCGCTCACGGGACCGCGCGCCGGGTGGCGAGCCATTTCACGAGGGCATCTCCGAAGACGGGTGTCGCCGCCACGACGAGGAGAAACGGGGTGGCGCAGGCGCGCAGGAGAAGTGGCGGAAGGGCACGCATAGAGGCGTCCGAGTCTAGTCGGTGATGGACAGCCGCTTCATCTCGTAGAGGAGCGACTGCCGGGACAGATCGAGGATGGCGGCCGCCCTGGTCCGGTTCCCCCCGGCCTCGGCGAGCGTCTCGAGGATCACCCTCCTCTTCGCCTCGTCCACGGCTTCCCGGTATCGGCCCTTCCCCGGCCGCGGCGCCGCCGTCGCGACGCGAAGTGGCGGCGGCAGGTGTTCCCGCTCCACCCGGCTTCCGGGTCCTGCCATCGCCCTGGCCACCTCGATCGCCGAGAGGAGCTCGCGGACGTTTCCGGGCCAGCTCCACGAAAGGAGCGCCGCCCGGGCCTGCGGGGCGACCGGCGTTCCGGCGAGCGCCCGCTCCAGCAGGACCCTCAGGTCTCGTGGCCTGTCCCTGAGGGGCGGCAGCGTGACCGTGATGCCGGCGATGCGATACAGGAGGTCTCCCCGAAAACGTCCCTCCCCGACGAGCCGCACGAGGTCGCGATGCGTGGCGGCGACGAGCCTCAGGTCCACCGCCCTGGTCCGCGTCTCGCCAAGGCGCCGGACCTCGCGCTCCTGCAGGACCCGCAGGAGCTTCGCCTGGACCTGCGCCGAAAGGTCACCGATCTCGTCCAGGAACAGCGTGCCGCCGGAGGACGCCTCGACGACCCCCGGCCGGTCCCGGTCGGCGCCGGTGAACGCTCCCCTCACGGCGCCGAAGAGCTCCGCCTCGGCGAGCGTTTCGGGAAGCGCCGCGACGTTCAACGCCACGAACGGGCCGCTCCGTCCCGAGGCACGGTGGATCTCGCGCGCCACCAGCTCCTTCCCCGTGCCGCTCTCGCCGAGGACGAGGACGGAGATGCGATGAGGCGCCACGCGCCGCACCGTGTCGAAGACTTCTCGAGTCGCGGCGTCCTCGGCCACCAGGGAAGGCGTCGGCGGCCCCGCGACGACCGCCTCCGGGCGGGCACTGGATGCGGTCAGCTCCTGAAAACGGGCAGCGGCGCCGTCGAGACCGGCTCGTCGCGCCGCGCGCTGGCCCAGTTGCCGGAGAGGGGCCGACTCCTCTCCTGCGAAGAACGCGGGGTATCGACCGCGCCACTCGAGGAGACGCGTCGCGACCTCGAGCGGACCGTCCGGACGATCGAGGAGGCCGGCGAGCGCCTGTCGGACGGCGGCCGGCGGCGCGAGGCCCCTCGCGAGACGGTCCTCGCCTTCGAAGAGCGTCTGTTGCACCGCGTCGAGCTCCGGCGGGACCGGAGCCGTCCGATGGAGGTCGCGCCGAGCCGACGCCACGAGCCGGACCCGATAGGGCTCGACGCCGCTGCGGGCGTCCGGCCGGGGCTCGGCCTCCTCGAGCCTCGCGAGCGCCTCGGCGGCAGATCCGCACGCGAGCAGACGCGCCCCCTCGAGGACGAGGATCTCCCGGAGCGCCGGATGTTCCTCGTCGCCGGCCTCGAGTCTCGAGACGGCCTCTCCGAACGCCTCTGCCCCGTCGACGTCGTCCCCGTCCGCGAGGGCGAGACGTTGCCGGAGGGGAATCGAGAAGAGGAGCTGAAAGGTCCGTCCCGGCAATCGGTCGTGCGCAAGGACCTTCTTCAGGTCGTGCTGCGCCGCCTGCACGTCGCTTCTCCGGAGGGCCAGCGCGGCCCGTTGCCCGAGCGCGGTGAGATAGCGGTCCCTTTCGCCGAGCGAGGAGAAGAGCGCGAGGGCTTCCGCCAGGGACGACTCCGCCTCCGCCAGCGCTCCGTCCTCGGCCGCGGCCACCGAGAGGTCGTAAAGCGCGTCGGCCTTTCTCGAGGGGGTGCGGGCCTCGTCGCAAGCGGAGCGGAAGAAGGCCCTCGCCTCGCACGGGCGACCGAGGCCGAGCGCGAGGTACCCCGCGGTGAAGGCCTCGTCGACGAGCTCCTCCTCACCGGCGGAAACCGGGAGCGCCGCGGCGACGGCCCTCAGCTCCTCCTCGGCGGCAACGAGCTCCTGCCTCCGTTCGTGGAGCTCGGCACGCAGGAGGTGAACACGGGCGGCGCACGACCCCTCGCCCGGGCCGAAGGCCTCGAGAATTCCCGCCGCCTCCGGCTCCCGGCGCAACCGAAGGAGGAGCTCGACCCGCGCGAGGAGCTCTTCGCGATTTCCATTCGCCGGCAGGAGCGAGAGGGCCTTCTCTCCTTCTCCCAGGCGCGCCAGGAGCCGCGCCGCCTCCCGCCGACGGACATACGGCTCCTCCAGAGCGCGGTGTGCGTCGATGCGCGCGGCGGACGCCCGCGCGTCCTCCATCCTCCCCGCCGCCGCATGGACCTGAGTGGCGAGGAGCGGCTCCCCGAGGTCGGGAGCCGCCCTCGGGGCCCGGGCGAGAAGGGCCGTGGCCTCCTCCAGCCGGCCCGATCGGACCGCATCCTCGAGGCGAACTCGGGCAGTCTCGACGTCGGAGCCTCCTCCCCACGCGGCCAGGCGCGCCAGAAGGAGCCGGTGAGGTCCGGCACCGGACTCCTCGAGGCGCGCGAGGCACGACTCCCGCTCCGCCCGCGTGAGCTCCGATTCGAGCCGGCGTCGCTCCTCGTCGCGGGAGAAGCCGTACGTGCCGCGAGACGAACGGAGGAGCACCCCGGCGTCGCACGACTCCTCGAGGACCTCGGCCGCTCTCTCGGGCGAGGCGCCGCCGGCGGCCGAGGCTTCCGCGAGCGGGAAGCCGTCTCCGAGGAGTGCCGCCGCCCGGAGGACGATATCGACGGGGACTCCCCCCCGGCGCGCGACGCCTCCCCGCCTGGGGCCAGCGAGAAACGCGCGCGCCGCCTGCCTTGCCGCACCCAGCAGGCGCACCGGGTCGCCAGCCGCCCTGGCCGCCAGCTCCTCCCAGAAACGCGAGAAGGCCGGCGCGGACGCGAACGGCAGGTGAACGAGGCCCGAAATCTCCTCACGGCCGAGACGCGGCGTGAGAAGCGCGACGTTCTGCCAGGGCGGCGGAGCCTCGGCGCGGGTCTCGACTCTCAAGACGCCGACGAGGGTGCGAGGAAGGGCCTCCCAGCACCGAAGCGACCGCGGGTCCCACCGATCGAGATCTCGCGCGAGCAGAACGAGGGGAGGTCCTGCTTCAGGCGCCGGCGATTCCCCGCGGGCCAGGGCGCGCAGGGCTCCGGCACGAGGATCGGACCCGAGTCCCCCGGCCAGCTCCGCGAGCGAAGCTCCGTCTTCCGCGGAGGCGGGCGGTCCCGCTTCGGCGAACGCGGTTTCACCGGGTGCACGGCGGGCCGCGCCCCTTGCGAGCCAGTCGGCGGCGCCGCCTGTGGCGACGAGCCTTTCACCGGACGTCGGGGTGAGCTCGCGCGGAACCGCGAGACCGAGCAGATCCAACGCGACCCGCTCACCGGCGTCGCCCGTTCGGGCCAGGTCGAGGAGCAGCGCATCGGACGGGCGAGCGCCGTCGGCAGCCCGCAGAACCGCCGCCACGACCTCGGCCGCTCGCGCCGGGACGCCGTCGCCGAGAGCTTCCTCGAGCTCCCTCCGCGCCTCGCCCTTGCGTCCACAGGCCACCTCCCGCCCTGCGAGCCGGAGTGCGGTCACGCCGAGGACGACCGGCGCCGGAACCGCTCTCCAGGTCGGGACCGGCGGCGAGGCGAGCCAGGGGACGTCGCTGCTTCCCGGTCGGATTCCGAGCTCCTTCACTCCCTCCGCGGAAAGGCCGAGACCATGTGCGCCGAGGAAAGAGAGGAGGCCCGCGAGCCGGACGAGGAACCCGGCGTGCGCGGCGTCCGACAGGTCTTCCGGGAGGCGCCGCGGAGCCGGCGCCGGACCGAGAACCCAGGCCGCTCCCTCCCGGCGGCCCCACGTGAAGAGGGGGAGCGAGGCGTGAAGGAAGCGGCCGACCTCAGCCGCGCCCGCGAACACGTCGGCCCCGGGAATCACCCAGGCCGACCGGTAACCGGTCCTCCGTTCCGCCCGCTCTCTCTCTCCCACACACTCTCCGAAGGTTGGCGGGATTTTCGCACGCCCCTGGAGTCGTTCCGTTCTTCCAGCGGGAGCGCGGTCACCCCGGGAGCAGCAGAGCCGCCCAGTCGTCCCAGAAGCGGGGATAGGACTTGGAGACGACCCCGGGCGAATCGAGCGTGCACCCCTCCGGGAGCGTGAGCGCGAGAACCGCCGCGGCCATCGCGACGCGGTGGTCGTCCGCGGCGGCGAAGTCGGCTCGCCGGGGAGATCCCGCCGGCCCGTCGATGACGAGGGACGGGTCTGCTTCCGGCCCCTCGACCCGACAAACCGCCCCCGACCGTTCGAGAAGATCCAGCGCAGCGCCAAGACGATCCGACTCCTTGGCTCGAAGCCTCGAGACGCCGTGGAGGCGGGAGGTCCCGCGCGAGAAGGCCTGTAGAGCGGCGAGCGGCAGCGCCGCGTCGGGCGCGGAGTCGACGTCCGCATCGACAGCCTCGACGAAACCGGCGCCCCGTCCCTGCACGACGAGCACCGCACCTTCGCCCTTCCCCTCCCAGCGGAGTCCGGCACCCGCTTCGACCGCCCACCGCCGAAAGGCCGCGTCAGGCTGCGGCGAATCCGGGTCGAGGCCCTCGAGCCTCACGCACCCGCCGGAAACGAGGGCGCCGGCGATCGGGAAGCAGGCGGCCGAGTCGTCCCCGGGGACGACGAAGCGAGCCGGACGGTAGGCCCCCTCGGGCGCGAAGGCCGTCAGGACGCGACGAGTCAGCTCGACGTACGCGTCCGAGACCCGGCGGCCTTCGGTCCGGACCCGAAGGCCGCCCGCCACGAGGGGCGAGGCGAGGAGGAGCGCCGAGACGAACTGGGACGAGACGTCGGCACGAACCGGGATTTCGCCCCCCGTCAGCGTCCCTCCTTCGATCCTCAGCGGCAGGAACCCCTCCAGACCGAGCGTCTCGATCCGGGCGCCACGGGCGCGCAAGGCCTCGACGAGCGGGCCCATCGGCCTCTCTCTCATCCTCGCGCTCCCGTCGAGGACGAATCGACCCGGCAGGGCGGGCAGGAGCGCGAGGAGGAACCGGGCGGGAGTCCCGGCCGGCCCTACGTCGATCACCGCCTCTTCCCGGCCGGATCCCGACAGCGGCCCGGCTACTTTCCAGGTCGTCCGACCCGCTTCGATCGTCGCCCCCAGCCGGACGAGAGCGCTCGAGAGAACCCGGGTGTCGTCGGAGTCGAGCGGCGCGACGATCTCGCTCCGCCCCGGGGCGAGCGCGGCCGCCACGAGTGCCCGGTTCGTGACGCTCTTGGAACCGGGAACCCGAAGCTCGCCGGCGAGGCGGCCGCGGGAAAGCCTCATGCCGGCCCCGGCCGGCGGACCGCTCGCGCGAAGCTCGTCTCCTCGACGAGGCGGAAGACGCCGTCCGGGCCAATCTCGGCGTGGCGGCGCTCCTCGAGCCAGGCGGGGAGGATACGGGTGACCACACCGTCTCCCTCGTAGAGCCTCTCCACGTGAAAGTGCCCCACGAGAAGCTCGTCGTAACCCGCCGCGCGAGCCCTGTCTCCCTCCCGCCTCAGCTCCGCCTCGGGCAGGGTCCGCTTGTGCCGGAAGTTCGTCCGGTAGAGACGCGCCTCGGTCTTCTGGACAATCCGGCGGGCGAGCGGCCCGGGAATCAGCTCGAGCGCTGCGCGGGAGCCGGCGTTCTTGGAGACGTGCCGCCAGAACCGGTAGGGCAGATCGCGTGTATTCACGCGATCGCCGTGAACGAATGCGTACCTGCGCCCGCCCACCAGCAGCCCGTCCGTGTCGCCGTACGCGACGAACGCCCTTGCCCAGCGAGTTCCGCGAAGGAAAAAGTCCCGGTTCCCCTCGATGTACCGAAGCGACAGGCCCCTCTTCGCCAGTTCGTCCCAACCCGACAGGACCTTTCGGATGAGAGGCGTCTCGAGCTTGGCGCTCCCGATGAAGTAGTGAAAGATGTCCCCGAGCAGGACGATCGTCCCGAAGCCCCGAGCCGCCACGTCCTGGAGCGCCGCGAGGAAGTCGTCCCCGTCCCCCTCGGCCTGGCCGAGGTGGGCATCGGCGAAGACGGCCACGCCCCCTTCCGCGACAGGGCGCGGCTCCGGGAAAGGGATCACGGGTGGGATTCTATCGGTCCGAAGCACTCCCCTGCGTGCACCCGATGACGGCTCTCACGCCCTCGTCCGGCTCGCGGTGGTAGGTTTGACCCCTCGAATGCGTACGTTCGGCGCCGCAGGCGCACTCCTCGCAGCCGCGGTCCTGGCCTCGGCTTCCTCCCCGGCTCGAGCCGAGGCGGTGAAGCTCTTCGTCGGGGACGGGGTCCGGGAGAAGCTGACGGCGGACGGGCGGGTCCGCGTCCTCTTTGCGCCGAGGGAGGCCGGGTCCGTGCCCCTCGACCATCCCCCCGGCTTCGAGGTCGTCCGATCCCTGGCGAGCGGCCGGATTCTCGCGGGCTGGCTGTCCGGGCAAGGACTGGCGAACCTCGAACGTGACGGCGAGGCCGGAGCCGTCGTTCTGGATCGCGTCGTTCGACCCGCCGGCCAGGTCGGCACGGCCCAGGTGGGAGCCGACCGGCTCCTCGCGGCCGGCGTCACGGGTGCGGGACGGACGATCGCCATCGTCGATACCGGAATAGACCTCTTCCACCCCGACTTCGGAGCGAACGCCTCGGGAAGCGGTCGAATCGTGGGGGGCTGGAACTTCGCCGACGAAAACGCCGACATCTACGACTGTGACGGCCACGGCACCTCCGTCGCCGGCGTCGCGGCGGGCGTCCAGGGAATCGCTCCGGAGGCCTCGATCGTCGCCCTGAAGGTCTTCGGCGCCCGCGACGGCTGCCGGGGAGCGCTCGCGTCGGACGTCCTCGCGGCCGTCGACTGGGCGCTCGAGCACCGCGCCGACTACGGAATCGACGTCCTCAACCTCAGCCTGGCCGACGACCGTGTTCGAAGCGGCTTCTGCGACGCGGAGGATCCCGTCTCCGCCCGGCTCTTCGCTCGCGCGCGAGCGGAGGGAGTCGCCGTCGTCGCCGCGTCCGGCAATTCGGGCCAGATCGCCAGCCTCTCCTGGCCGGCGTGCCACTCCGACGTCGTCAGCGTCGGTATGGTTTATTCCGCGGGACAGGGATCGGTGTCCTGGGATGGCGCGGCAGAGTGCAGCGACGCCGTGACGGGACCCGACGTCGTTCCCTGCGTGAGCAACGGAGGGCCGGCACTGTCGCTCCTGGCTCCGGGCATCCGCTGGCTCACTCCGACGGCGGGGGGCGGACGGCGCACGACGTTTTCCGGGACGTCCGCGGCGGCGCCGGCAGCCGCCGCGTCGCTTCTCCTCTTGCGACAGATCGCACCGTATCCAGACCCCGTTCTTGCCGCCGACTTCCTGCGGCTCACGGGTGTCCCGGTCACGAACCAGCGGTCGCAAATGACGACGCCCCGGGTCGACGTCGGTGCTTCGTTCGTCTCCACGTCGCCGTTCACCGGACCGTGTGAACGTGTCGTTGCGTCCGAAACATCGAGCGGGGCCACGGTTTGCCGGGTTGCGATCTCGGCCCTCGTCGGGAAGGTCTCTTCTCTCGCAGTCGCTCTCTCTACCGAGAGCCCCCGGCTCACCGGTCTCAAGGCTTCGCTCACGGGCCCCGACGGAACGTCCGTGCGCCTTCTCGACCGCCCGAACCTGCCGGGAACGGTGTTCCGAGAGGTCATAGGGAGGACTGTCGACAGCGAGGAGCCCCTCTCCCGGTTCGCGGGCCGGCCTGCGGCGGGTGTCTGGACGCTTCGACTCGAGAACGGCGTCGAACCGGCCGGGAGCCGGCTGACGAGCTGGGCGCTCGCGATCGAGCCGGAGGCGCCCGCCCTTGCCGGCACCACGGAGGCGCCCGCGCGACTGCTGCCGACGATCGCGCGCAGTGCCGGCCTTTTCGGCGCTTTCTTCGCGACGGACGTCGTCCTTTTCAATCCTGACGAACAGGCCGCTGCGGCCGTGACCCTGTCGTTCCTCCCCACCGGCCGCACGAACGACTTCGCCGCATCCGTGAGCCTCTCGCTGCCCCCGCGCTCCACGCGAGTCCTGGCCGACGTCGTCGGCAACGCCTTTCGCACCACGGGTTTCGGGCCGGTTCACGTGTCGGCCCCGAACGACGTCGTCGTAGCCAGCCGCACGGACACGACGACGGCCGGCGCCGGCGCGTACGGGCTTCTGGTTCCCGATGTCGGCCCGGAGGGCACAATCGGAAACCTCGATCCTCCGGCGTGGCTCGTCCCCGTTTTCCGTCCTGGGAGCTCGCGGGTGAACGCCGGCTTCGTCGAGGTCTCGGGGGCTTCGGCGTCCGTAGAATTCCTCATTCGGGACGGACGCGGTTCGGTCAAGGGGCGCATCGCGTTCGACCTCCTGCCGTTCGAGAGCCGACAGGTCAACGACGTCCACCGGTCCACCTCCGTCGTGCCGACCGCGGGAGACCTCTTCGAGGTCCGCGTCCTCTCGGGATCAGGACGGCTCGTGGCCTGGGCGACCGCGGTCGACAACGGCTCGAACGACGGGCTCCTCGTGACGGCATCGCAGCTTCGCCGGGATGCCTATCTCCCCACCGCGGCCCGCTCCTCGGGTCGATTCGGTTCGTTCTTCCGCACGGACCTCAAGATCGCCAATCCCTGGCCCTCTCCCATAAACATCCGGATCTCCTACTTCCCCTCGAAAGGGGATGGCCCCTACCAGCTGATCCTCAGCCTGGGAGCGTGGGAGACGCGCCTCTTCGAGGACGTCCTCTCCAGCCTCCTCAGCCTGCCCGAAGACTCCGCCGGGGCACTGAGGCTCACCGTTCTCGGAACCGTTCCTGGTTTCGTCGCCTCGAGCCGCACCTACGCCCAGGAGTCCGGGAAGAGCTACGGCCTCGCGATCGGCGTCCTCGAGAACGCCGAGGCAGTCGCCGGCGAGCGGATCGCGCTCACCTTCCTCTCCTCCTCCCCGGCAGTGCGAACGAATCTGGGCTTCCTCGAGACGTTCGGCTTCGCGACACGAATCAGGGTGACGCTCGTCGACGTCGCCGGAGAGCGCCTCGCGGTCCGTGAGCTCCTCCTGGGCCGATTCGAAGCGGTCCAGTGGAACGACGTCTTCGCCGAGATGGGTGCGCCCGCACGTGAGGACGCCTCCGCGATCATCGAGGTCCTGGACGGAGGTGCGGTGATCGCTCACGCGATCCGCGTCGACAACCTCTCAAACGACGCGAGCTTCCTCTCCGGGCGCGTCCTCAGGCCGGCTCCTCCACGACACCTCGCCGCCCGCTGACGAGCTCGAACCCGTGGACGTACCCCGCGCCCGCGTCCTCGACGCGGACCTCGAGGAGCCCCGCTCCCGAGAGGAGCGACGCCACCTCCGCCCGCCGCACGGCACGACGACCTCCGACGGCACGGTCTTCACCACGGCCGTGAACGTCATCGCAACCGTAGGAACGGTGTCGCTCCTCGTCGCCCTCCGGGCCTTCCGCTGGCCGTGATCACCAGGGCACGGTCTTCCCGTCCGCGTCCTTCTTTGCTTCGTCGGCGGGAAGGTTGAAGGGCAGCTCCACCTTCATGAGCTTGTTCTCGAGGACGAGGGTATAGCGGCCGGGCTTCCAGACCCCTGACGGCGACTCGAAGAAGAGATCCCCGCGCGTCAGGAGCGTCGGTCCGGCCCCGATCTCGTCCTGGACCGTCTGCTCGCCCGGGATCGCGAAGAACGGGAGGCGCTGCTCGAGAGTCTGCCGTGAGAAGTATCCATTGAGCGGGTCCCGGGCCACCGAGGCCTTCTGAACGACCCAGCTGATGTTTCTGAATCCCTCCGCGAGCCTCTTCTGGCTTGGCAGGCCGAGCCGCTCGCCGCCCGGCGTGAGAAGCGAAACGTCCTCCCGGTTCAGGTTGACGGGCTTTCCCTCGGCAGCGAACGCGAGATCGAGGAGGAGCCAGGGCTCCTTCTCGAACGACTGGTTGGCGTAGCGCCACGAGAGGACCGCCTTCACGACATCGTCCTGGTGCTGGACCACGGTCTTGCCGAGGCGCTTCACCGGTTCAGTCGCCGGGGCTGCGACGAGGCTCGCGGCGAACGTGACGCTGGCCAACAGGGTGATCCATCTGTAGATACGACGCATCGATTCCTCCTGGCGTCCTCGGGAAGGGTCAGTTCCCTGCCACGAGGGCGATCTGGCAGGAACCTTCGCACATCCTGCGCCAACCATGGGATTCGGCGCGTTGGCGTAAACGGACCCCCTCCCGGCTCCGTCTGTCCGGGTGTCGGGCTGAAGGGAAACCCGAGACCCGGACGAGGAAAGGAGATACACCATGCATCGAACGACGAGAGGGCTCGCGACCAGCGCAATCGTTCTGACCCTGCTCCTCGCAGGGAGCGTCGCCTTCGCCGGACAGGGATTCCGCGGAGGGCGGGAGGGAGCTCCCGGCCGGGGTATCCGGGCCGCGCTGGCGAGTCTCGGTCTGACCGACGCCCAGAGGGAGAAGGTGAGGGAGCTGCTCGCGGCGGAGAGGCCGAAGTACGAAGCTCTCCGCGAAGAGGGGCGCACGGCCCGCGAGGCGCTGCGCACGGCGGCAAAGGCCGCTACACCCGATCCAGCGACGGTCGGCGCCGCTTTCCTTCGCGTAGGCGCCCACCGCGATGCGATGCGCGCCGAGCGGGAGTCGTCCCGCAAGCAGCTCGCGGGGCTCCTCACCCCTGAGCAGCGGGCCAGGCTGGAAGGATTCCGCGAGGGACGAAGGGACCTCCGCAGAGGAGCCTACGGACCCGGTTCTCGCGGCGGACGACTCGGCGCATCGAGGCCTCCGCAGGGCTGACCTTCCTTCCCTTCCCCACCTGTCCGCGAGCGGCGGGGCGCAGGCGCGTCCCGCCGCTTCCGTTTTCGCAGAGTGCTCCCGTCGTCACTGGCCGGCCCTCCGGGCGGGTTCCCGGCGGACTCTATAATCGCCCCTCGCACAAGCGCCCCGGACACGCACCCGCGCCGGCGAGCTGCCTGGGCGACACGGGAGATACGTGAGATGAGCAGCATTCCCTCCGCGTCGTACGACGTCGTCGTCATCGGCTCCGGTCCGGGCGGCTACGTCGCCGCCATCCGCGCCGCCCAGCTTGGCCTTAAGGCCGCGATCATCGAGAAGGACGCCAAGACGCCCGGCGTCGGCCTCGGCGGGACCTGCCTCCATAGGGGCTGCATCCCGACGAAGGCGATGCTCAAGTCGGCCACCCTCTTCGACGAGGTTCGCCACGCCGCCGACTTCGGGGTGAGGACGGCCACCGTCGAGCTCGACTTCGACACCGTCCGCAGGTTCCGCGACAAGGTCGTGATCAAGGGGGCCCGCGGTGTCGAGTACCTGATGAAGAAGAACGGGATCGACGTGATCGCCGGCCTCGGCCGCCTCGATGGACCGGGCCGGGTCGCTGTCGCCGGTCCCGACGGCGAGAAGGTCCTCGAGGCCAGGAACGTCATCCTGGCGACCGGCTCGGCGCCCCGCGACCTGCCGTTCCTCAAGGCCGACGGCGTGAAGATTCTCAACTCCGATCACGTCCTCAAGTCGACGCACGTCCCGAAGTCGGTCCTCGTCATCGGTTCCGGCGCCGTCGGCGCCGAGTTCGCGTCGTGCTACTCGCGCTACGGCGCAAAGACGATCCTGGTCGAGGTCCTCCCGCGCCTTCTCCCGGTCGAGGACGCGGAGGTCTCGAAGGAGGTCGAGAAGTCGTTCCGGAAGAAGGGGATCGAGTGCTGGACCGGGACGGCTGTCGAGGCTGTGGCCGAGAATCCCGACGGCACGCTCAAGGTCGCCGCGAAGACGTCGACCGGAGAATCGAAGAGCTGGGACGTCGAGTGGGTCATCCTCGCCGTCGGTCGTCGCCCCGTCACCGAGGGAGTCGGCCTCGAGGCCGGGGGCGTCGCCACCGAACGTGGCTACGTCAAGGTCGACGCGTACCAGCGGACGAACGTCCCGGGCGTCTACGCGATCGGCGACTGCACGCCGACGATCTGGCTCGCCCACGTCGCCTCCGCCGAGGGAATCGTCGCGGCCGAGACGATCGCGGGGCACCGGACCGTCCCGATCAACCGCGACCAGGTCCCGGGATGCACCTACTGCGACCCCGAGGTCGCCTCCATCGGCCTGACGGAATCGAAGGCGAAGGAGAGGGGTTTCGACGTGAAGGTCGGGAGGTTCGGCTTCCAGGTCCTCGCGAAGTCGGCGATGGAGCACACGAACGAAGGGTTCGTGAAGATCATCTCCGACCGCAGGTACGACGAGGTCCTCGGAGTCCACATCGTCGGCCCCCACGCCACGGAGCTGATCGGCCAGGCCGCGGCGTTCCTGCGCTGCGAGGCGACGACCGAGGAGATGATCAGGACGATCCACGCCCATCCGACGCTTTCCGAGGCGCTCCACGAGGCGGCCGAGGCCGTCAACGGGCACAACATCCACGGCTGACGGTCCGGGCCTCGTCGTTTACGGCGGCCCGGCGTGCCTCGCCGGGCCGTTGCGCTTCCGGGAGTCAGATGAAGATCCTCCAGCTCTGTCCGAAGGTTCCCTGGCCTCCCGACGATGGAGGGAGGGTCGCCATGCGGGTTCTCGCCCTGTCGCTCCGGCAGGCCGGGGCCGAGGTACGGACCCTCTGCCTCAACCCGCGCAAGCACCACATCGACCCCGTATCGCTACCGGTGGAGGCCAGAGTCCTCAGGGTCGAGGCGATCGACGTGGACACGTCGGTCACACTGGCCGGGGCGCTGAAGAGCCTTTTCCGCGGGACTTCCTACAACGTCGACCGCTTCTACACGCCGTCCTTCGAGCAGCGACTGCGTGAGGTCGTCCGCGAGGAGCGTCCCGACGTCGTCCTCCTCGAGAGCCTCTTCATGGTGCCGTACGTCCCGGCCCTGCGAGAGGCGACCGAGGCACGCCTCGTCCTGCGCTCCGTCAACGTCGAGCACGAGATCTGGCAGGGGCTCGCGCGGAGCGAGACGGGGTGTACGAGGCGCCTCGTACTCGGCGGTCTGGCGCGCCGGCTGCGGGCCTTCGAGCTCGCGACGCTGAACGACGTGGACGCCATAGTCACCGTGACTCCCGAGGACGCCGCGACGTACGGGAACCTCGGGGCAAAGATCCCCGTCCACGTCGCTCCGGTCGGAATCGATACAGACGACTACTCCGACCGCTCCGGTCACGGGGACCCGCTCACCCTCGTCTTCCTCGGGTCCCTCGACTGGAGGCCGAACATCGAAGCGGTCCGCTGGTTCCTGGAAAGCACCTGGCCGATCGTGAAGCAATCGGTCCCCGGAGCTCGATTCCTCCTTGGCGGGAGCAACCCGCCGGCAGCTCTCGAAGGACTCCCGCAGCCGGAGGGTGTCCGGGTTCTCGGACGCGTACCGGATGCCCGTGAGTTCCTCGCCTCGGGAACGGCCATGGTCGTTCCGCTCCTTTCCGGAGGAGGAATGCGGGTCAAGATCCTCGAAGCGATGGCTCTGGGCATACCCGTCATCTCGACGAAACTGGGCGCGGCCGGAATTGGCGCCAGAGACGGGTCCGAGATCCTCCTGGCAGACGATCCGGGTGCCCTCGCGGCGGCATGCGTCAACCTCCTGCTCGACGCGACCCGGGCCGCCACGATCGGGCGGGCCGGAAGACAGTACATACACGAGGTCTTTGACGCCTCAAAGATTGGCCGACGCCTCTTCGAAACCCTGGAGAACGAGGTCAGGCGACCACGCCCGGCCTGACTCGCCACAGTCTGTTGCTTCTCCAGCGAGGGGTCTGAGGTAGACCCGGGGTCAATGTCCGTCCCGGGGCCGATCGGGCTTGAAGAGCAATGCCTGACCCATTGAAGGCAGAGTTCGCCCAATTTCGGCTGGCACGCTTCTCGCGTTCAAGGGCCAAACCGTACGACCGGGTCATTGAGGAATTGAGGAATTGAGGAGGAGAAGACTTTGAACGCCAAGCCCATTCTGGCCGCCCTGTTGCTTCCGCTCGCCCTCACCGCCACCGCTGCGCAGCCTCTCGAGAAGCGCCCATGGGACGACACACCCTTTTCCTTCGAAGGCGAAGAGTGGGCCAGCCATCGGGACTTCGTCGAGGCCGGCCGCCGGTGCCAGACGTTCCAGCCCGACGAGGACACGGCCGCCGCGCTCGAGGAAGACTTCCTCTTCCAGCTCAGCCAGCGGCCCCAGTTCGAGGCTCTCTTCACCCCAGGTACCGTCATCCCCGTCTATGTCCACGTCATCACGAACGGGACCGCCGGCAACGTCAGCGACTCGATGATCGCCAGCCAGGTCTCGGTCCTGAACGCGGCCTACGCCAGCACTGGCGTTTCCTTCAGTCTCGTCTCCACGGACCGGACGTCGAACGCCACCTGGTACACGATGTCCCCCGGCTCCTCGGCGGAGTCGGCCGCGAAGAATGCGCTCCGCAGGGGTTCTGCCAACGACCTGAACCTCTACATCGCAAATCCGGGCGGTGGCCTCCTCGGCTGGGCGACCTTCCCGTCGAGCTATCAGAGCGCCCCCCTCAAGGACGGCGTCGTCGTACTCAACTCTTCTCTCCCGGGAGGCTCCGCGGCCCCCTACAACCTCGGGGACACCGGCACCCACGAGGTCGGTCACTGGATGGGTCTCTACCACACCTTCCAGGGCGCCTGTAAGACCGGCAGCAACGCCGGCGACTACGTTGCCGACACGAACGCGGAGAAGAGTGCCGCGTACGGCTGCCCGACCGGCCGCAACAGCTGCACGGGCACGAGGTACCCAGGCAACGATCCGATCGAGAACTTCATGGACTACACCGACGACTCCTGCATGTACCGTTTCTCCGCTGGCCAGATTTCCCGCATGCGCGCCCAGTGGGACGCGTACCGCGCCGGCAGATAAGTCCTCTCCGGTACCCGGCTCTTTCAGGGGGGAGTGACCTCACGGTCGCTCCCCTCTTCGTTTCCGGCAGCGCTCCAAGGCGGACCCGGGAAACCGCCGGCGATCCTCGCGACAGGCTCGTGGCCACACCGTCCCGAGAGAGTGCGACGAGCGCCTCGTCCCGTGCCACACTTCTCGGGATGCCCATTCGCCTTCCGCGTTCTCGCACGGTCCGTGCCGGTGCCGGCATCCTCATCCTCATTCTGGCCACCCTCGGAGTCCGGTCCCTGCGCGGGCGCACGGTGGAGGCCGTCCGCCTCACCCGCCAGGACCTTCTCGAGACCCTCGTCGTCAGTGGCCGGGTCCTGGCGCGTTCGAAAGCCTCCCTCGGCTCGACGGTCTCCGCGAGGGTCGAGGC